>DATDAP010000216.1:0-23879 GCA_036525335.1 Microlunatus sp.
CGGGTGGACGACCAGGTGTACGAGACGTACTGGAGCACCGGCCGGGGCACCGAGGCGATGGCTTGGAGCTACCACCTGATGGACCTGAGCGTCTTCGGCCGACAGGAGACCTGGGAGGACTCGCCCGAGGGGTGGGCGCGGAAAATCGGCGTCCGGGGCGAGCAGTTCCGTACCGATGGTCGGCCCACCATCCAGTGGACCGTGACCGACGATCCCGTCACCAGCGACTCTCGCGAACACCGTCACTGAGGTGACCCCGCCCTGGCCTCGTGGTCAGGCGTCGCGCCGCTCGAACAGGATCCATCCGGTGGACAGCAGCAAGGCGACGAAACCGGCGAACACCGCGCCACCGTTCCAGGGTCCCAGGGCATCTGTGCCGGCAACCGGGGCATCGACCGACAACAACTGCATTCCGGCGGCGAAGGGGAGGTAGACGACGACATCACCGAGCCACCCGAGCGCCGCCAGACCGGAGAGGGCGGAGATGACCGGCTCGACCACGAGCGGCGTCACCAGCAGGATGACCAGTGCCGCCGGTATGGAGCGGGTGAGCTGTCCGAGGCTCACGCCGAGGACGCCGTACAGGACCACCAGGAGCACGTAGCCGACGATCACGCTCAGGGCCCGCTCGTCGGACAGGGGCAGTGGCTCGCGCCGGACGAGCGAGCCCACCAGCCAGCAGATCGCGGTCATGATCACCGCGGCGACAGCGGCCAGGTACGCGACGGTCAGGACCTTGGCAGCCAGCAGCACCGAACGCCGCGGAAGCACGGTCAACGTCGGGTAGATCGTCCGGTAGCGGTACTCGTGTCCGGCCGACAGGATGCCGATCACCGCGATCACCATGCCCAGCAGGGGAAACGGCAGGTCTGCACCACCGGCGGTGAGCACGAACGTCACCTCCGCCGGAGCAAGATCGATGCCGCGGGTCTCCAGCCCGAAGCCGAGGGCGACGAGGGCACAGAGTGCGACCCCCAGCAGCAGCGTCCAGTACGTCGAGGCGATCGTCCGGAGGCGAACGCCTTCATAGCGCAGCGCGTCGATCACGGTCTTGCACCCGCCCTGGGCCTGTCCTTCGGCACCTGGGCCTGGTACTCGTTGGACGCTCGGGTGGCTTCGAAGAAGGCGTCCTCGAGGGACGCGGTCCGGGTGGCGAGCTGGTGCAGCACGCAGCCGGCGGCGGCGGCGATCTCACCCACGCGCGCACTGTCGACGCTGCCGAGCAGGACCGACCCGTCCGCGTTGCGGGTCACCTCGACCGCCGGCACCGACGACCTCACCGCCTGCAAGAGCACGTCGATCCGAGGACTGCGGACGAGTGTCGACGTGTGCGTGAAGTCACTGACGAAAGAGTCGACCGTCCCCGATGCGATGATCCTGCCGCGGCCGATGACGATGAGCTCGTCCGCCATCAGCTCCATCTCCGACAGGAGGTGGCTCGAGACGAAGATGGTGCGACCTTCCGCCCCTAGGGTCTTCAGCAGGTCCCGCAGCCACTGGATCCCCTGCGGATCAAGACCGTTGGCGGGTTCGTCGAGAATCAGCGTGTGCGGATCTCCGAGCAGGGCCGCCGCGAGTCCGAGCCGCTGCGCCATACCCAGCGAGAAACCCCGTGGTTTCTTGCGCGCCACCTGACTCAGGCCCACCAGCTCGAGGACCTCGTCCACCCGACGGGTCGGAAGGTGACTGGCTGCGGCCAACATCCGCAGATGATCACCTGCCCGGCGGGTGGGGTGGAAGGGCAGACCCTCGATCATGGTGCCGATCTCCCGCAGGGGGCGGTCGATGTCGCGGAACCGCCGACCGTCGAACCTGGTCTGTCCGTCACCGTGATCGAGATCGAGCATCAGTCGCATGGCGGATGACTTACCCGCTCCGTTCGGACCGAGAAATCCCGTGACGACACCAGGTCGGATCTCGAACGACAGGTCGTCGACGGCCAACGTGGTGCCGTACCTCTTCGTCAATCCGGTCACGACGATCATGGCGTCACGGTCCGATCTGTACGGAATTCGGGTGCGCTGCCAGCACGCGAATCACGCTAGTCGCGCCGGTCGCTCCGAGAACCCGGCTCCAGGGCCATCTCAGGGATGGCTCAGGGTCGGCTAGGGCGGGGGAGAGTCGCCGCTCACCATGGTCGCTCGGATCTCGCGCTTCAGCACCTTTCCCACCTTCGAGCGCGGCAGGTCAGCCCAGATCGCGTACTCCTTGGGTGCCTTGACCCCGCCGACTCGATGCCGGACGAAGTCTCGGAGCTCGTCGAGATCGACCGTGGCATCGGGCCGGAGCTGGACCACGGCGGTGACGCGTTCCCCCCACTTGTCGTCGGGCAGACCGAAGACGGCGCAGTCCTGGACGAGGGGGTGCTCCATGACGGCCTGCTCGACCTCGGCGGAGTAGACGTTGAAGCCGCCGGTGATGATCATGTTCTTGGCCCGGTCGACGATGAACAGGTAGCCGTCGGAGTCCAGGTAACCGATGTCGCCGGTGTGGTGCCAGCCGAACCGCGACACCTCGGCTGTGGCGTTCGGGTTGCGGTAGTAGCCGGGCATCACCAGCGAGCTGCGCAGGACGATCTCGCCACGTTCTCCCGGCGTGAGAAGCTCACCGTCCGGCGACATGATGGCCAGCGTCACCAGCGGTGCCGCCCGGCCGGCCGAAGAAAGGCGCTCCACGGCGATCGAACCGTCCGGACGGTAGTGGTCGGTGGGCGCCATGGTGGTGGCGACCATCGGAGCCTCGGTCTGACCGAAGTACTGCGCGAACACCGGGCCGACCCGGTCCAGCGCCTCGGCCAGCCGGGCGGCCGACATGGGCGCCGAGCCATACCAGAAGCACTCGATCGAGGACAGGTCCGTGGTGTCCAGATCGGGGTGGCCGAGCATCATGTACAGCAGCGTGGGGGTGAGCATCGTGTGGGTGACCCGGTGTTGCTGGATCAGGCGCAGGAACTCAGCGATGTCCGGCTTCGGCATGATCACGATCTGACCGCCGCGGGTGAGCACCGGGAATGACAGCACACCCGCCGCATGGGTCAGCGGGGCCAGCGCCAGGTAGGTGGGCCGGCCGGAGAACGGGTACGAGATGAGGGTGATCGCCGTCATCGTCTCCAGGTTGCGGGTGCTGAGCTGCACCCCCTTCGGCAATCCGGTGGTGCCTCCGGTCCCCACGATCATCGCGACGTCGTCGATCGGGTCGACCGACACCCACTCACCGTCCAGCCGGCGGGCCGCAGGAGCCTGGGCGGTCCACTCGGCGAAGTCCAGCGCGCCGACCCCGTCCGGGTCATCAGGGTCGACAGGGTCGAGACAGATCGCCACGGACAGTGCCGGCAGATCGGGCAGGATCTGCGCGACCAGGGGGGCGAAGGCGTTCTGGAAGATCAGCGCCCGGCACTCGAACAGCTCGAGCAGCTGGCGGTTCTCCCTGGCCTCGTTGCGCGGGTTGATGGGGCACCAGACCGCCCCGGCCCGGGAGATCCCGAAGACACAGCTGAACGCCGTCGGGTCGTTGCCGGACAAGATCGCCACCTTGTCGCCCGGGGCGATGCCGCTGCCGGCGAGTGCACGGGCCACCGCGTCCGACGTGACCTGCACGTCGCGGTAGCTGAGCACGCGCTCGCCGGCCCGCAGACACGGTGCGTCCGGGTCCAGGCTGGCACCCTTGTCGAGGTAGTCGACCAGACGCATCGGACCCGCTCCCTCAGCAGCTGACGGTCAGGATCGGCTCCGCCACCAGTCCGAAGGCGCGGAGCTGGCCCAGCATCTCACGGTGTCCGAAGGCCTGGCAGCCGGAGACGAATCCGGTCCGCAACGGCGGCTGCTGCAGCAGCCAGTGGGCGGCGAACGCCTGCAGCAGACCGGTCTGCTTGTAGTTCTGGTTGCCGTGGATGACGCAGTGCGCCCGGCCCAGCGGACCGGAAGCGTGTACGGAGTCGAGGGACTTGTTGAGCCGGGGATTCTCGCGCGGCGGCATCTGGTTCATCACCTGGGCCGCAGTCTGGGTCAGCGCCGCGTCCCGGTCATCGGCGGACATGTCCTTGGTCGCCTCGAGCGCCGCGGCCACGATCTGGGGCACGCCGTGCATCAGGGCGGCGTTGAACACCCCGCCCTGGGCCTTGACGTTGGCGACCCGAGGGTCGCGCTTGAACCAGACCGGGTGACTGGTGCCGCCCCACGGCAGCGAGAGGGCGAGCTCGTGCTGACCGGGCACCACCAGCGGCAGCAGGCCGCCGTCGGCCGGGAACTCGACGTAGCGGTTCTGCTCCAGGTAGTGCGGCTTCGACGTGGCCGCGTTGACCAGGATCGTCTGGGTCGAGGCGATCGTGGGGCTGCCGCCCCAGAACACCGCGATGTCGAGCGTGTCCAGCCCGGGCTGCTCCAGGCACAACTGCGCCGCGATCTCCCCGGTGGTGTACATCTGGGCGATGCCGGGCGCGAGCAACAAGCCCTGCGCGGCGAACTGCTCCCCGTACTGCTCGTCGCAGGTGATCAGCCAGTCCTGTTCGCCGGTGGTGTCGGTGTAGTGCGTCCCGGCCGCGAGGGCGGCCTCGACGACGACCGGACCCCACTTGCTGAACGGCCCGACCGTGTTCAGCACCACCGTCGCGCCGGCGAACAGGGCGGTCAGGGACTCGAGATCGTGGTCGACCTGGCGGACCTCGTAGTCGGCGGTCTCGACCCCGGCGACGTGCCCGGTCATCGCTTCCGTGAGTCGCTCCTCGCTCCGGCCGGCCGCGACGAAGGGCACGTTGTACTCGCGCAGGTACTCACAGATCAGGCGACCGGTGTACCCGGATGCGCCGTAGACGACGACAGACTTCTCGCTCCCGGAGTTGCTCATGATCGTCGTCACATCCCCATTCCGCCGTCGACCGGCAGACCGGCGCCGGTGATGAACCGGGCCGCATCGGTGGCCAGGAAGACGACCGCGTCCGCGATGTCGGCGGGTTCGCCGAGCCGGCCGAGTGGCGTCATGTCGATGACCGCGCCGACCGCCGCCTCCGGTGAGGCGAACAGACCCAGCGCCGACGTCTCCACCGCGAGCTTCTGGCCCATCGCGGTTGGCACCAGTCCGGGATAGACGCAGTTCACGCGGACGCCGTAGCCGAGCTTGCCGGACTCCATCGCCGCGACCCGGGTGATCCGGTCCACTGCGGACTTGGTGCCTGAGTAGCCGGCGACGCCGGGGAAGGCGATCGTGGCCGCGACCGAGGCCACGTTGACCACGACACCGCCGTTGCCGGCGGCGCCGCCGGGCCGCATGGCGCGGAAGGCGTGCTTGATGCCGAGCGTGGTACCGACGACGTTGACGTCGAGCATGGTCCGCAGCTCGTCCGGGTCGACGTCGACGATCAGCGACGTGACTTCGATGCCGGCGTTGTTGATCAGGATGTCCAGGCCGCCGGTGCGCGCGATCACCTCGGCAAGCGCCGACTCCCAGTCGGCATCTTCGGTGACGTCCAGATGCACGTAGCTGGCCTGCGCGCCGGCCGCGGCCAGCTGCTCGGCCGCTGCGGTGCCGAGGTCGTCGGCACGATCGGCGAGAACCACCACGGCGCCGGCGCGCGCGAGCGCCGCAGCCATGGCCAGACCGAGTCCCTGGGCGCCACCGGTGACGACCGCGCGTCGTCCGGTCAGATCGAACACACTCATGTTGCTCCTCGTTGAGCTCGTCGGTGGAACACCCACCGATCCCCGATGTAAGTGGTGCGTGTCACACCGTGGCACCACTCTTGACAGTCGTCAAGACCTTCTTGGACAGTTGTCAAGAGCGCGGCGGAGAGAACTCGGCCGACATCATTTCGACCCTTTGTGGAGGCCCCGATGACCCTGTGGAGGCCCCGATGACCGTGACCTCGATCCCGGCGGCGGCGTCTCCGCCGGCGTCTGAGCAGTCGGCCACCGGTCGACCGGTCGCACCCGCCCTGGCGAGCGGGGACAAGGTGGGTGCCCGCCGCGACGAGCTGGCCGCGGCCGCCCTGCACACGCTGGCCGAGCGCGGCTACGCGAACACCTCGCTACGGGACATCGCCCAGAACTCGGAGTTCTCCCACGGCGTCCTGCACTACTACTTCGCCGACAAGACCGAGCTGATCACGCACTGCGTCCGGCTGTACAAGAGCCGCTGCGTGCGCCGCTACGACGACGTGACCGCCCTGGCGACCACCGCCGAGGAGCTGGTCCAGCGCTTCCTCGATGCCCTGTTGGTCACGCTGCACCAGGACTCCCACGAGCAGCGTCTCTGGTACGACCTGCGGGCCCAGAGCCTCTTCGAGCCGTCGTTCCGGGCCGATGTGGCCGCGATCGACCGTGCCCTGCAGGACATGGTGTGGCGGATCCTGACCCGCTACGCGGAGCTGTCCGACGGCACCGTCTTCGTCGACGCCGAGACCGCGTACGCCCTGTTCGACGGTGTCTTCTCCCGCGCTGTGCAGACCTGGCTCGGTGGTGCGGACGGAGTCGACACCGCCCTCGAGGTGCGGGTGCGCCTGCTGATGCCCCGGTTGGTCCTGCGTCGCGCGGGCGCGACGGTGGCGGAGGGATGAGCGCCCGCGTCGTCGGCGTCGGCATGGCGGAGTTCGCCACTCCGCGCACGTCCCGGCCGTACGACGAGCTCGGCCGGATCGCCATCCGTCGCGCCCTGGCGGACGCGGGCCTCGCACTCGGCGACGTCGAGCAGGCGTACGCCGGCTACGTCTACGGCGACTCGACCGCGGGTCAGCAGGTGCTCTACGGCATCGGCCGGACCGGGATCCCGGTGGTCAACGTCAACAACAACTGCTCGACCGGGTCGACCGCCCTCTGGCTCGCTCGACAGGCCGTGGCCTCCGGCCTCGCTGACTGCGTGCTCGCCTTCGGTTTCGAGCAGATGGAGCGAGGGGCACTCACCGAGAAGTGGACGGACCGTCCCAACCCGCTGGGCGAGCTCATCGCGGCGGCCCAGCAGGTGGACCCGGCACCCGGAGTACCCCTGGCGCCGATGCTGTTCGGCGGCGCCGGCACCGACTACGCCACGCGGTACGACATGGACCCGCGCGTGTTCGCCCGGATCGCGGTGAAGTCGCGCGCCCACGCCCGCCACAATCCCTACGCCGTCTTCCGGGACCCGGTGACCGTCGAGGAGGTGCTGGCCTCCCCGCAGGTCTTCGGCCCCCTCACCCGGCTGCAGTGCTGTCCGCCCACCTGCGGGGCGGCCGCCGCCGTCGTCGTCAGCCCCGAGTTCGCCCGCCGGCGGGGACTGCGGGCCGGTGTCGAGATCGCCGGACAGGCCCTGCGCACCGACACCGACACCACCTTCGACGCCGGCGACCGCACCCGGCTGGTCGGCTACGACGTCACCGCCACGGCCGCCGCGGCGGCGTACGAGGAGGCCGGGATCGGGGGGGAGGAGTTCGGGGTCGTCGAGCTCCACGACTGCTTCACCACCAACGAGGTGATCTCCTACGAAGCGCTGGGTCTGACGCCGCCGGGAACCGCCGAGCAGTTCATCGTCGACGGCGAGAACACCTACGGCGGTCGTGTGGTCACCAATCCCTCCGGCGGCTTGCTGTCCAAGGGCCACCCGCTCGGCGCGACGGGGCTGGCGCAGTGCGCCGAGCTGGTCTGGCAGCTCCGTGGACAGGCCGGAGGGCGACAGGTCGACGGCGCGCGAGTTGCTCTGCAGCACAACATCGGCCTGGGCGGCGCCGCGGTGGTCACCGTCTATCGCACGGTCGACGCTCTCGCCTGATCCATGCCGAAGCTCCGTTCGGTGGTCGTGCTCAGGACGCGCCGGTGGGGCGGATGGGCCAGAGGTCGGGAAACGTCGGTAGCCCATGGCGGGTGAGCCACGGGTCGGTCCGGCTGATCGCCTGCTCCAGGTCGAGATGGGTGAGAATCTGGTCGACGGCGGAGAGCACCGATCCGTGCAGCAACCACAACTCGGCGTGCCGGCGTGGATCGACGTCCAGCATCATCAGCTCCGTCAGCACCGCACGAGCCTCCCGTACGACGTCGAGGCTGCGCGCGATGGCCGCGTCGACCTGCTCGGCGTCACCCGGGCCGAACTCGGCGGTGACGACGTCGGCGAAGGCGCGGAGTCCGTTGGCCAGGTCGTCGAGGACGACAGCGAACGCCGTCCGCAGCTCGGCGGTGGTCGACGCGTCGTCCTCGGCAGCCGACGTGTCCTTGGCGATCGCCGTCAACAGGGCGTGCTCGGCGGTGAGGCAGCGTTGCAGGCGCTCCAGGGCCCAGGTCAGGCCGGGGTGCACCTTGGCCACCGAGAGCGCCCGCGCGTTCCAGCGACGACTGTCCTCCGCGGCCCGTACGGCCACCTCGGCGTCCTCGATGTCGGTCGCGATGTGCTCGATCCAGTCGAACCAGGCAGCCACCTCGTCCGGTTCGGGGGAGCGGGCACCGAGGGTGAGCGCGACTTCGTCGAGCAGGGCGGACTGTGACCGCGCGACGCGGCGCACCGCATCGTGGGCTCGGGTGTTCGGGATGGCGACCGGCACCAGGAGACTGAATCCGACTCCGACGACCGTCCCGATCAGGGTGTTGAGAACGCGGATCTCGGCGGCGGTCTCGGGGCTGGACACGGCCAGGATCAGCATGGCGCTGATCGGCGTCTCCAGGGACTGCTCACCGAGGCGGAGGGTCTTGGCCAGCACCAGTGAGGCGGCGACGACGAGCGCGAGGCTCCACCAGGTCAGCCCGAGGAACGTCGAGACACCCACGGCGACGAGCACCCCGGTGAGCACGGCCCCGACCCGGACCAGGCCCATCCGCAACGTTCCGACGGTCGAGGCCTGGACCACCAGCAGCGCCGTCAAGGGCGCGGTGAGGTCGGTGGTGAACGGCGACACCACCAGGGCGATCAGGTAGGACACGACGGCGGCGGCGGTGAGGCGACCGATCTCCACCGCCGCCGGTCGCAGGTGTCCGGGCACCTGCGACCACGACGATGGCGACGACGGCCAGACGCGCCACAGCGCCTGTCGCAGCAGGGATCTGGCGTGCACGCTCAGCCGGTTCACGAAATCCACCCCTCTGGGGATCTGCGCGCCCAGCCACGCTCTTGCCGGCGCTGGGGCTCGACGGCCGATTCTTCCCTATGGACCCGGCTCAGCCGCCGTAGGCGAGGATCGGTTGGCCACCGTCACGCCGGCGGGGGACCGGCCCCGTGGTTCACGATCCGAAGAGGGCGATCAGCTGGTCGACCGGCACATCGAACCGCTGGTCTCGCCAGAAGTAGGTGCGGTCGTGCTCGCCGATCTCACGGACGACGCGACACGGAGTGCCCACCGCGACGACGTCGGCCGGAAGATCGCGGGTGACGGTGCTCCCGGCACCGATCACCGTGTTGGTGCCGATGGTCACCCCGGGCATGACCTGGACGCCGGATCCGATCCAGACGTTGTCGCCGATGCTGACCGGGAGGTTGAACTGGGCCGAGCGGAGTCTCAGCTCCGGCAGCACCGGATGGCCTCCGGTGGTCACCACGACGCTCGGTCCGAACATGACGTTGTCGCCGATGTGGATGGGGCCGTCGTCGACGAGGGTCAGGTTGAAGTTCGCGTAGACGTTGTTGCCGAGGTGGACATTCCGGCCACCCCAGTTGGCGTGCAGGGGCGGTTCGAGGTAGCAGCCTGTCCCGGCCGACGCGAACATGCGCTGCAGCAGCTCTGATCGTTCGGCCGATTGTGAGGGCCGCGTCGCGTTGTAGTCGTACAGCAGCTCCAGGGCTGCGTTCTGTTCCGCAGAAAGGAAAGGGTCCGTCGGGTCGTAGATCAGACCAGCGTCCATCCGCTCACGATTGTCCACCTGGGCATCGTTCCACAGGGGCACGTCGCGGCTGGGACCAGCGCATCGGCGCCAGGAGCAGCGATCTCGATCGCTCGACGTCGTGGCAGAGCCCGCACTGTCCTCGGGGTCGTCAGCGGTAGGCGCGCGCCTGCAGGGTGAACAGCTCGGCGTACCGACCGCCGGCGTGGACGTAGCGCTAGATCTTGTCGTCCACCGTGTCACCGAGCGGTCCGCCGATCTGACCCGCGAGACTGCCCACCAGCAGGGTGCCGGCGACCAGGGCCAGCCCGGGCACGAGCGAGCGTCGGCAAAGGCGGTTCGGGGTGTGCGCACGACCTGCGCGAGCGCCACCGCGGACAGGAAGGCGAGCAGCAGGGCGGTGAACGAGCCGACCTCGGAACCACTCACCGCAGCATCGACCGAACCGGACACTCTCACCTCCTCGCACCGGGCTGGTGCCTGCTGCCGGTCGAACCGTTCGCCGATGATCACCACTGCCGGACGCCGTGGCTGCGCGTGCCAGCGATTGAACACCCCACCACCGACAGCGGCCACGCGGTTTCTCGCCCACCACGGCTCTGCCCACGGTCAGGAGGATCAGCGTCCTCGGCGTCGTGCTGTGCCGACCCGCACCGGCGGGACGTGGTCATTACCCTGGGCCCGTGACGATCGACGTGGACGTGGACGTGCAGAGGGTGACTGTCGGCGACGTGGAGCTCGCCTACACGACGGCGGGCGACCCCACAGGTCCGCCGGTGCTGCTGGTGGCGGGACTCGGGGGCCAGTTGATCAGCTGGGAAGACGGCTTCTGTCAGGCGCTCGTCAACCGTGGGCTGTACGCGATCCGGTTCGACAACCGCGACGCGGGACTGTCCAGCCACCTCGGCGGGCCTGCTCCGGAGCTCGCGTACGGACTGGCCGACCTGGCGGCCGATGCGGCGGGACTGATCGACGCACTGGGTCTGGGGTCGGCCCACGTGGTCGGCGCCTCGATGGGCGGCATGATCGTGCAGCTGCTGGCCATCGAGCACCCCGGCCGGGTCCGCAGTCTGACCTCGATCATGTCGACCACCGGAGACCCCGCGGTGGGGGAGGCCAGCGACGCCGCGGTCGCCGTGCTGATGGCTCCGCCGGCCGGCACGCGAGAGGGTGTGCTCGACGGTGCGGTGGTGGCCAACCGTGTCCTGGGGTCGCCGTCCTATCCGATGGCGGCGGAGGAGCTGCGAGCGCGGGCGGGGCGGGCGTTCGACCGCGCGTACGACCCGGCGGGGTTCGCCCGCCAGCTGCAGGCCTGCATGACCACACCGGACCGTACGGAGAACCTGCGGCGGATCGATCTGCCGGCTCTGGTCGTCCACGGCGCCGCGGACGCTCTCATCGGCGTCAGCGGAGGACGGGCCACGGCGGCAGCGATCCCGGGCTCTGAGCTGCTCGTCCTCGACGGGGTGGGCCACGAGCTGCCGGAGGCGTTGTGGCCCGTGGTGGTGGACCGGATCGTCGATCTGGTTCTGCGGGCCGAGCCGGACAGCTCTTCGTAGTCCATCCACGACAGTCGGTAGTCGCTACCGACGAGACAGTCGGTAGTCGCTACCGATGTGCCGGGCGCCGGAGTCCGCGACCGTGGAGGCACGGAACACTCCGCAGTCCCGAGGAATCGCCATGACCATGATCACCGCATCCCCTGTCCTCTCGAGCAGCGATCCGCTGCCGGCCGGCTGGCGGGTGATCGGTGGGCCGGCCCACAGCCTGGCTGTCCACGGTGACCGACTCGCCGCGCTCACGCCCGACCGTGGAGCGGTCTGGTCGTGGAATCCGACCGACGAGACCTGGGGCTGGATCGGCGGACCGGGCCAGCGCCTGGTGTCCGGTGGCTGGGATCTGCACTCGCTCACCCCGGACGTCTGGCGTTGGGACGGCCGAGCCTGGAGCTCGACCGGCAGTCCGGGGTCCGAGTTCGTGGCCATCGGCGGAGGGCTTTACGCACTGGCGCCCAAGCGCGACGCGGTGCTGCGCTACGACCGCTACGACAACTCCTGGACCAAGATCGGTGGGCCTGCGGCCCACCTGGTCGGTGGCGGGTCGAAGCTCTACGCGATCGGCCCGGACGGCTCGATCGTGGAGTACTCCCGGTTCGAACGGAAGTGGACCAGGATCGGTGGGCCGGGTGCCCAGTTCGTGGGCGTCGGGGCCACCGTCTATGCGTTGCGCCCGGACCGCAGCGCGGTCTTCCGCTACGACGGGGCGCCGGATCAGTGGACCCGGGTCGGTGGTCCGGCCGCATTTCTGATCGGCGGCGGGAGCGTGCTGTACGCGACCCAGCCGGGCACCGGCAGCGTCTGGCGCTACGCCGGCAGCGGAGAGACCTGGGAGCAGATCGGCCCCCGCGGGACCGGTTTCGTCGCGACCGGCCGGAGCCTGTACGCGTTGACCCCCGACCGGTCGGCGGTGTTGGCGTACGAGCCGATGAACTCCGAGACCCGGCGGCTGCGCACCCTGATGAACGCGACCTATACCGGTGCCGCGTACGAGGGTCGGATGCGCCGCGGCTTTCTGGTGAAGCGGTTGGGTGGGCCGGTGATCGCCGAGCACCAGGCCGGAACGATCTTCCAGCCCCTGAGCGTGCTCAAGCTGCTGCCGTACGCCCACGCGCTGATGCAGATCGATCGCGGCCGCTCCACCCTGGACACCATGGTCTCCTGGCCGGATCCGACGCCGGGCTCCGGCCCTCTGCGTGACGTGCTGCCGACCACGATGTGGTTCTCGCACAACCGGTCACTGGAAGCTGTGATGAACCACTACTCGGTGGTCGCCATCACCCGCAACGCCCAGCAGCTGGGGCTGCGGGAGACCGAGATGTACCTCGGCAACGGCGACGGAACTCCGGCCGGCTGGTGGGCACACAATCTGTCGACCCTGCACGACCTGGCCCGGCTGCTGGAGGGCATCGAGCAGCTGCAGGTCGTCTCGGCCGACACCCGAGGACTCTTCCGGCGACTGATGATCGAGAGGACCCCTGGAGCCGGCACCTCCTACGTCAGCCCCATACTCCACCAGACGGCCGGTCCGGAGAGCAGCGCGTTCCTGCGCCCACTCGTGGAGAAGGAGGCCGGCGGAAAGCTCCCGCAGGTCAAGGAGTTCATGAAACACGTCGTCATCCGGTTCAAGGCCGGCGGCGGCAATCCCGCGGCAGGGGAGTTCGGCTATGGAGAGTTCTTCACGCTGACGCTGCCCTTCAAAGGCCAGGACGGGACCGTGGTGCCGACGACCTATCTGCTCGGCTGGTACCTCAACCAGGTCTTCTCCGAGATCATCGGTCCGGACTCCCCAGAGCTGGCCGCGTTCAAGAACGCCATGTTCAGGACTCCGATCCGGGAAGCGCTGAAGTCCTGGTGATGTGGTCGCCCGACCCGCACCGGCCGTCGGGGTGATCAGGGTCGAGGTCGGGCATCCGACGTCCCAGCAGGGCGTGTCCCTCACCGAGGTCGTCGTGGACGTCGAGGCCGGAGATCAGTCCGGCCACCGGCGTGCGCGGCTCGTCGAAGCCGATCATGGTGTTCATCAGGTCGCGCACGGCGCCGATTCGCGATCCTGCCGTTGCAGGGGTGCTGGCCGCCATCGAGTACTGCAGTGCGCGGGCGTGGACCCCGAAGTCCTCACCTCCGGTAGCTCCTCGGTCACCTCGACCTCGGCGATCAGGGCGCTCGTGTTCGTCTCCCAGCCAGGGAAATGCGCGCGGGACGGACGCGTGCCGGGTAGCCCGCCCGGACCATTGTCGCGGTCGCCAGAAGCAGTGACGTCTCCGCGTCAGCCGATGGGGACGGTGAGAGTCCCGCACGGCAGGACGATCCGGGAAAGTCCACCGTCGCCATGACAGATCCTCCGGTCCGACGATGCCAGCCGGGTACCGGTGGCCGGGTCCTCGGCGGTGCCCAGATTCCTGGCCCAGCGAGGATGTGCGCCGCCGGAGACCTGCAGCCGGATCCGGCTTCCCGCCGCCAGCCGGTGGGCGATGGGCTCCATCACGATCATGATCAGCGAGCCCGTCGAGGCGCAGTCGTCGGGGCGCAGTCGGCGGAAGCCGTCGCTCAGGTTGACCGATCGGCCCTGTGCGGTGACCTCACAGAGTCGGACGAAGAGGTCGGCGTACGGGTTGTCGCTGTGGTGAACGAGCTCGACCACCGGTCCGCCGATGATCTCCCACGGCTCGTCCAGGGGTGCGCCGGTGAAGGTCAGCACGTCTGGTCGACGCTCGAGCCGGCGGTTGTCACGGCGTCCACCGATCGCCGGGTTGATCACCCGGCCGCCGACGGCAGGCGTCGGATCGGCCGGGTCATAGCGAAAGGTCGACGGGGTCGCGTGCGAATCGGGCGGGGTGTCGCCGAGGCACCCCCCGGGCAGCAGGAACATCTCCTTCGGCGTGGTGGGTGGCGGCCAGGCCGGGAGGTCGCGCCACTGGTCGGCGCCGGTGACGAAGATCCGGACCGGGCTGGTGCGGCGTCGGACTTCGCCGCCGAGGTGCTCGGCGAGCCAGTCCAGCGACTCGGGCATGGTGACCCGGCCCGCCTTGGTGGCGACCTCGAGATGGGTCCACGGCCCGACGGTGAGGGCCACGTCAACGCCACGACGCCGCAGGGTCGCGTACTGGTCGAGCATCTGGTCGACGAAGCGGTCCTGCCAGCCCTCGTGCAACAGCACCGGCACCTGCACGCGATCCAGGGCCTGGTCGAGTCTGGTCGATCCCCAGACGGGATCATCGGGATCGCTGGCCCGGAGCCACTCCGCGTACGGCATGTCGGACCCGCCCAGCACGGTCTCCTGCGCCCTGATGAGGGGCAGCTCCTGGTAGCCGCGACGCAGCCGACGGTTCGCCGTGGGAAAGCGCGCCAGTCCCCGGACGATGTTGTCCTCGACGTGCGGCAGCCCGTCCAGCAGCGACAGCGATCCCTCCAGGGCGAAGGCGCCCTCGCCGTAGGTCACCCGGTAGTTGTCGTGGGCGGTGACGGCGATCACCGCGCAGGCAAGCTCCGGTGGCGGGTCGGTCATGATCGCCCACGACGTGAAGCCGAGGTAGGAGGGGCCGCACAGGGCGAATCGCCCGTCGAACCAGGGTTGGGTCCGCAGCCAGCTCACGGTGTCGGCACCGTCGTCGATCTCGGTGACGAACGGCAACCACTCCCCGCCGGAGCCGAACGTGCCCCGGCAGCTCTGGTTGATCACCCGGTAGCCGTGGCCGGCGTAGAAGCCGGCGGACATCGATGCGAGCGGCGTCGCCCGGCCGTACGGCGTACGGACCAGGACGGTGCCACGGGAAGCACCGATCGGGCTGTAGACGTCGGTCAGCAGCTCGACCCCGTCCCGCATGGGGACGCGCACGTCCCCGGCCAGGGTGTACCGGTGTCTCCCGGGCGGCAGCTTCAGCGCCCGGGTGAGGACCGCATCCCCCAGACGCCGCCAACGGGCACTGGCTCGTGGCACCCGTCTGTCGGTGTCCCGGATCACGTGAGCCCCGCCAGCTCGGAGCGCGAGCGGATACCGAGCTTGCGGTAGGCCGAGGCGAGATGGCTGTGGATGGTGCGCACCGACAGGACCAGCTCCTGGGCGATCTGGCGGTCGGACAGGCCGCGAGCTGCCAGCCCGGCCACCTCGCTCTCACGCTGGGTCAAGGGTCCGGCCGTCGGAACCGCCGCCGACGTCGTCTGGTCGCCGAGTCGATCCCGTACCTGGCGGACCACACTGGCGATGCGTCGCCCCCAGCGGCCCGTGTCGTCGCTGCTCGCCGCGAGCTCGGCGAGCTCGTGGGCGTGGCGGGAGAAGCCGGCCGCGAGCTGCACCTCCGCCGCCTCGAGCAACCGGACCGGCGAGTCCGAACCGCGCGCGACGATGTCGGCGGCGCGGACTCGCTGGAGGTCACTGGTCAACGGGAGGCCGAGCTCGCCCAACGCCGCGGCGGCCCGGCGCGGATCACCCCAGCGACCTGCATCGGTGAAGAAGTTCAGGGCCATCGCCATCGCACCCCGGGCGGCGGCCAGGCGTGCCGCCTGAATCGCGAGGTCGGCCGCGCGCCCCCGGTGACCATCGGCGCCGACGACCGCGGCGGTAGCCCAGGGAAGCAGTCCGGGGATGATCGCGATCTGGTCGGGCGGATCCTCCGCCAGCAGCCGACTGGCCTCTTCCCGACCACCGAGCTCGGCCAGCACGACGATCAGCTCGGCGGTGGCCTCGGAGCGGAACAGTCCCTCACCGGCGTGCTGCTGCACGTACGCCTCACGCAGCGGCCCGAGCGCCCCCACCAGGTCACCCTGGAAGTGGCGGCGCAGCCCCACCAGCAACGGCCAGCCGAGGCTGGCCTGCTCGCTCGCCTGATCACCCGACGGCGGGGCCGGGAGGACTTCGTCGCTGCCGTACAGGGGGGCCGGCGAACCGGGCCAGCGACCGAGTCGACCGACTGAGAGGGGCAGGCGGAAGGCGGTACCGAAGAAGAGCCCGGTCACGCCGACGAGAGCGTGCGCGAGACCGACAGCCGGACCGGGCGCCCGGGTGCGGTCCAGCTCGTTCAGCAGGTGCTGGGCGGCGAGGATCGCTTCGGGGCCGCGGTCGGTGAACGTGAGCGCGCCCGTCAGGGCGGTCAGGGCCTGGATCCTGGCCTGGGGTGACACATCGGTCTCGTCCACCACTGCTCGAGCCAGGGGCAGCGTGTCGGAGCAGGCTCCCGAGAACAGCGAGGCCAGCGCTTCGGCCGCGACCAGATCGGCGCGGTAGCGCTCCGGCAGCGTGCTCCTCGCTCGGTCGAGCACCTGGCGGGCCCGGTGGACGTCCCGGCGGCCCCACAACGCCAGGCCGAACTCGGCCAACAGCAGTCGCAGCTGCTCCGGGTGAGTCGAGGCGGGGTCGGCGGCCTGTCGCAGGGCTTCCGCCGCCAGGTCGGTCTGACCCTGCTCGGATCGGGCCGCGGCCAGCAGCAGACCCGCGGCCAGTCCACCGCCGGCGCCCCGTGCCCGTTCGGCGAAACGGCCGGCCGCGGCTGGATCGTTGATCAACGCCGCGTCCCCGGCTCGGAGCATGAGCTCGACGTCGACCCCCTCGCCGGCAGCCTCCTCCCAGCCGGCCCGCCGGATCACGTCCACGGACTCGGCCGGTGCGCGCCGGAGCCTCGCCGCCAGCGCCCGCCGCCGGGCTCCGCTCAACCGGCGCTCGGCGACCGAGTGCAGGAGCGGATGGGCGAACCGGAGCCGCAGCTCGGGGTCGCCCTGCTCGCTGGTCAGCAGCCGCAGGCGATCGAGTTCCAGGACCGCATCCTCACCGGCCATCGCGGCCAGTGTGTCGTAGGGGAGTGGTTCGCCCATCGCGAGCAGATCGATGGCGTCGGCAGCCTCGGGAGACGCGGCGTCCAGACGGGCCCGGAGCAGCTCGCCGAGCCTCGGGGGCAGCCCGGCCGCACCGAGCCACCACCAGACTCCGGCACGCTCGACGAGGGCTTCCCGCTCCAGCCCGTACCGCGCGAGCTCGGTCACGTAGAGCGGGTTGCCACCGCTCCGCGACCAGAGCATCTCGACCGTCCCGGAAGCGACTGACCCGCCGACGACGGACTCGAGCAGCTCTCGGGTGTCCGCCCGGTCCAACGGTGCGAGATCGATGCGGTCGACCAGATGCTCCTTCCACAGCGCCGTGATCGCGTCCGAGGGATCGCTGCCGCTGCGTACCGTGGCCAGCAGTCTCAGCGTCTTGGACGTGACCAAGGTGAGCAGTGCCGCCGCCGAGTGCGGGTCGAGCAGCTGTGCGTCGTCGACAAGCAGCACCGGTGGGACGGAGGCACCGCCGGACCGGAGGTGCAGCTGAGCGGCCACCTGCTGGACCACCAGCGCAGGATGGATGTCGGTCAGGTCGGCGGGCAGCAGACCCGACAGCGCCCCGAAGGGGATGGTACGGCTTGCGGCCGTGGCGAACACGCGGGCGACGGGAGCCGTCGGCAGCTGCCCGGTCACCGCGGCGGCGATCATGGTCTTGCCGATGCCGGCCTCTCCCACCAGGAGCACACCGGAACCGAGCTGGAGCGCACGCAGCGCTCGCTGCACCTCCGTCCGCCTGGCCACCAGGGGCACCGGGCGGATCGTTTCGGTCACGGACACAGCGTTTGGTCCCTCCGGGTTCGATGCCGAGCCAGACAGTCAGGCTAGGCACCGGAGCCCCTCGGACCACGGACAATTTCGGGCTCCAGTCGATTGTTCTCCGAATGTCCGGGCGCTGTTCCGGCGGCCGTCGGGTGGGCCGTCCCTAGACTTCGCGGGCCAGCTCGGCGAACTTGCTGAAGGGCATCTCCCCGACCAGGGGATCAGCGTGGCGGTGCACGATCTGCCAGCGGTCGCCGGCCCGCCGGAACACGATGGTGACCCGCAGCGACCAGTCCTGGTCCGGCAGTCCGCCGACCTCGCCGTGTTGTCGCTCGACGGCGACCAGCACGACCAGGTCACCGGAGACGTACGTGTGCTGGACCTCGAGCACTGCCTCGCCCGCGGCGAAGAACTCGCTGGTGGCGTCCAGCTCCGCCTCGGTGGGATGGAAGCCGACCCGAGTCTCGCCGCCGTACGGCGGCATCAGGGAGTAGTCGTCCGGATGGTCGAAGAGCCCGAGGTAGCCCCGGATGTCACCGCGGATGTAGGCAGCGGCCGCCGCCCTCATCCGGTTCAGGAGCTCGGCCAGCTGGGAGTCGTCGATGCGCATGTCTCCAGGGTGCGGCTCCCAGCCCGGACCGTCATCCGTAGTCGTTACCGGGATCAATCCGATGATCGACGTCAGGACGGCCACTTCCGGGCCATGACGCTGATCATGGTCGGCATCAGCAGCGGCAGCCGGGGCAGCTCGGCGAGGTGGGTGTCCAGCTCTTCGGCGGTGATGCCGGCGCCGATCAGGTCGGCACGCGCCTGGTCGAGATTGGCGCGCTCCAGTCGCCGTACGTTCGCGCCGGTCTCGAACGACCCGCGGGCGTCGACGGCTTCGAAGCCGCGCTCGCCCAGCAGGTGGGGGAGTCGGGCGCCGAGATGCAGATCGGCGCCGCGGTCCTCGATCAGCCGGGTGAAGGCTGTCCGGATCCGGTTGGCCCGATACTGCGCCTCGCCGCTGGGTCGATGACAGGCTCCGTCGAGAAAGCCGATGTCGAACTCCTCGAGCACCAGCCAGCCCGCCGGTCGCAGTGCTTGGATCAGGCGGTCGACGATCCGCTCGGGCTCGGGAAGGTGGGTGAGGACCAGGCGGCAGTGGATGAGGTCGAAGGCACGGATCGGCAGCGGATCCGTGACGATGTCGTGCCGGAGCACGGTCAGGTGGGGGACGTCGAGGTGGTCGATCCAGCGGGTGTCGAGATCGGTCGCGGTCACGTGTCCGCCAGGGCCGACGTGATCGGACAGCCAACGAGCGACCGATCCGCTGCCGGCTCCGATCTCCAGGCAGTGCCAACCGGCACGGACGCCGACCTCGCGGAACCGACGGAAGGTGGGCTCGTCGTACAGGGCGGAGAGCGCGGTCCAGCGATCGGGGACCTGGTCGGCCGCGTTGTCGAGCAGGTAGCCGCCGGCGCGGGGCGTGGTGCGGTTCATCTCACCATTGGGCAGCACGAGCGGTCTGACCGGCATCCGTGGTGACTACTGAGATCGGTCTGATTGACTCGCGTCGCATGAACCTGGACTTCTCGCTGCGGGGCAAGGTGGCCATCGTGACCGGTGGCGCATCGGGCATCGGTCAAGCCGTCGTCGACGCGTTCGCGGCCACGGGCGCGACGGCCGTGGTCGCCGATCTCACCGTCGAGAGCTCTCGAGCCGACGACGGAGCACCCGTCGAATTCGCGTGTGACGTCACCGATCCGGACTCCGTCGATCACGTCGTGACCGCCGTCGAGCGCCGGTTCGGTCGGATCGACGTGCTCGTCAACTCGGCCGGCCTGGCACTCCTCGGGCCGGCGGAGGAGCTCCCGCTGGCGCAGTGGAATCTGACGTTGTCGGTGAACCTGACCGGTGCGTTCGTGATGTCCCAGCGCGTCGGGAAGGTGATGCTGGGCCAGGGCAGCGGCGCCATCATCAGCGTGGCGTCGCAGGCCGCCTCGGTGGCCCTGCCGGGTCATGTGGCCTACTGCGCCTCCAAAGCCGGGCTCCTCGGACTCACCAAGGTGCTGGCGCTGGAATGGGCGGGACGAGGCGTCACGGTGAACACGATCAGCCCCACCGTGGTGTTGACCCCGCTGGGCCGGAAAGCGTGGGACAACGCCGACGGCGAGGCGTTGAAGGCGCAGATCCCCACCGGTCGATTCGCCCTTCCCGAAGAGATCGCCGCGGCAGCCGTCTACCTGGCCAGCGACGCGGCACGCATGGTCAACGGTGCCGACCTGGTCGTGGACGGCGGGTACACCATCCACTGACCGCCCGGACGGGTGTCGCTCCACTGATCACCGCCCGGACGGGTGTCGCTACTGTCGGCGAGTGCCCGCCGATGCCCCGACGATCCTCGCGACCTCCGGCGGATTCCGCGACGGCACTCGCCTTCTCTGGGAGGTCGGGCCGCTGACCCGGTACGCGGTCGAGCTGGCCGGAGTGACCGGTCGGGCGCCGAGGGTGTGCTTCCTGGCGACCGCGTGCGCTGACGACCCTCGCCTGGTCAGCACCTTCTACGACAACGCCTGGCGGGAGGGATGGATCGGCAGCCACCTGGCGCTGCTTCCGATCCCGAACATCGCCGACGCCCGGGCCCATCTGCTCGCGCAGGATCTGATCTGGGTCTGGGGCGGCAGCGTGGCGGGGCTGCTCGCGCTGTGGCGGCTGCACGGGTTGGACCGGGCACTGCGGGAGGCCTGGGAGGCGGGCGCCGTGCTGACCGGGGTGTCCGCGGGATCGCTGTGCTGGCACGTCGGCGGCACCACTGACTCGTACGGGCCCGAGCTGCAGCCGCTGACGGACGGTCTGGGTCTGCTGCCGTTCTCCAACAGCGTGCACCACGACAGCGAGCCACAGAGGCGCCCGCTCTACCACTCACTGGTCGCCGACGGCAGCCTGCCGGCGGGCTACGCCACCGACGACGGCGCCGGTCTCCTCTACCGCGGCACCACGCTCGCGGAAGCCCTGGCGGAAAGAGACTCGGCCGGCGCCTACCACGTGGAGCTCGCTGACGGAGCCGTGCGCGAGACGCCGCTCGACGTTCGTCGACTTCCGTGATCGCGCGCCCTGCCCGCACCTCACCCGCCGGCGGATGCTCGGCGACGCCTGCGTGGGCCGTGGCTCAGAACGGCGCCAACGCCGTCGGTTCGGTACGCCGGACGGCAGGAAGGTCTCCTGAACCGCTTCAAGGGTGCCGAGGTGCACTACCTGCGGTCGGGCGACAACACCCGTCCGCGGCCGCGGACCGCATGGCCCCCTCACGCAGCTACTCACCGGCGGGCAAACCCGGCGTACCCGAGTAGCTGGTCGGGCGGATTCGGTATTCGCTACGGATGCTCCCGGATGCCGAACTCGGCATCGTTGGCGCATGCACCTCGTGCTCGAGTCCCCGCCATCGCCGTCCTCCCCGCCCTCGCGGGTGAGCCGAGTCCCGGCGACGGGTCGGCCGGACGCGACCGCGCGTCTGGAGGCCGGCGATCTGGATCAGGTTCTTCAGCTGGCCAGAGGCCTGGTGTCGATCACCGAGTACAGCCAGCTCCAGCCCGCGCTCGGCCGGTTGGCGCGAGTGGTCGGCAGCGACACCGGGACGTTGACCCACCTCGATCTGGACAGCCAGCGAGAGGTGGCCGTCCGTTGGCCGGGATGGTCAGGGGAAGTCGCTCGGTTGCAGGCGTACGCGCACCTGGGGTCGACTCATCCGCTGCGCACCTCGGTGTCATCGCAGCACCACGACCGAGTCTGGCCGGTGGCCACCTCCGATGTGCTCAGCCAGCGGCAATGGCGTGAGCACCCCCTGCGGCGGGAGGCCATGCCGGAGGTCACGGATCAGCTGTCGGTGCTGGTCGCTCGACACGGGACGGCCGTGCAGGCGGTGACGCTCGGCCGCCTCGGCGGCACCTTCACGGCTCGGCAGAAAGCGATCCTGCACGCGGCGCAACCCTTCGTGGCCTCCGCCGTCAACCTCGCCCGACGAGCCAGTCACCAGGCGTTGCAGATCTCGCCAGCCCCGTTGCGCTGGGTTCCTGCCCACAGCGCCCCTGGCGTCGCTGCCAGCACGGGGTCTGCTGCGTTCGGCCGGCTGACGCTGCGCGAACGAGAGGTGCTGGGGCTCGTTGCGGAGGGTCTCACCGACGCCCAGGTCGCCCGGCGGCTGGAGTTGGCCCCGGCGACCGTCTCGAAGCACCTGCGCCGGATCTACGCACGTGTCGGCGTTCCCAACCGTGCCGCGGCGGTGCGGTTCCTGCTGGGCGAGGTACAGCAGCCGGCCTGAGCGTCAGCGCTGCTGGCTGCTGTCAGGAGTTGGCCATCGCGTCCTGGGTGACATCCGAGGTGGATTCGCCACGCTTCTTGGCGCGGTCGGCGGCGATGTAGAGACCGGCGAGGGTGACCACGAGGATGGCTGCGTAGACCCCCAGCGGGTCTGGGCCGGCACCTCGAAGGTCTTCAGTAGAACTCGGGAGTTGGTGAGCAGGATGGCTCCGCCGACCGCGACGCCGAGGAGGTGGGTCGGCGCGTACCGGACCAGAACCGCGGCCGGGGGCGCGGCGATCAGGCCACCGACCAGGGGGCGAGCGCGAAGCCCCAGTTGATGCCGGCCGCGCCGAGTCCGAACAGGAAGCCGAGGCTGGCGGCGGCGCTGACCTAGACCTCGCTGGTGTCGATCGAGCCGATCACCTTGCGGGGCTGCAGTCGGCCATCGGCGAGCAGCGCGGGGGTCGCGACCGGACCCCAACCGCCGCCGCCGGATCGAGCCGACGCTGTCCCCGGTCGGAATGGGCGAGGCCGCGGGCAGGCAGGGCGCCGGATACCACCGGGAAGTCGCGAACGGCGAACCCGCGGGCGCCTGCCCTGACCGTTTGCCGCCATGGAGTCGACAACGGCGGGATCGTGAGTGCCTGGCCAGACCGATTGCCACCACCGAGTCGCGAACGGCGGGCCCGTGGCGCCGGGACCGTTCGGGCGGACCAGGTGGCGATCCCGCGCTCTCCGAATGGGGAGGCAGACTGTCGGTGTGACCACCGAGGAGAAGATCTGTGCCTCCTGTGGGCGACGGATCGCCTGGCGCGCCGCATGGGAACGGGACTGGGATCAGGTCAGGTACTGCTCGGCCGGCTGCCGACGCCGAGGCATGACCGCGGAGGATCGGCAGCTGGAGCAGACCGTGTTGTCACTGCTCGCCGACCGGGCCGCCGCAGCCACCATCTGTCCGTCCGAGGTCGCCCGGACCGTCGGGACCGAGGAGTCGTGGCGCTCTCTGATGGAACCTGCTCGGCGAGCGGCGCGACGGCTGGTTGCCACCGGTCAGGTGGAACTCACCCAGGGCGGCCGGGTCGTCGACCCGTCCACCGCCAAGGGACCGCTGCGCATTCGGCGGGTCCGGTAGTCGGCTGCCGGTGGTCGGTTCAGTGTGTCGACCTGCGGCAGCGTGTTGGCGAGGTGCGCAGGTTCACGAGAGTCGGACGACGCACTTGAGCGAGTCCGGCTCACGCGTGGCCAGTGTCAGGGCGTCAACGGTGTGGTCGATGTCGAAGTGATGGGTGATCACACTCGTCACGTCGACGGCGCCACGGGCGATCAGCTCCAGGGCCAGCGGATACGTGTTGGCGTAGCGGAAGTGCCGGTGATCGTGAGCTCCCGGCCCTGCACGAGCGGGACGTTGAGCTGACGTCGTCGGACCCCAATGCCGATCAGCACGATCCTGGCCGACCTGGCCATCGCCTTCAGCCCGTTGGTCAGTGCGGCCGCAGCTCCGGAGCACTCCAGGAGGACGTCGTACTCCGCATCCAGCGGCTGAGAGGCCAACTGGGCCTGGAAGCCCAGCCGGCCGGCGATCTCGACCCGGAAGGGATTCATGTCGGTGACGGTCACCGATCGGGCGCCGAACGCCCGTGCCACCTGGGCGGTGAGCAGACCGATCGGGCCGGCGCCGGTGACCAGAACCCGGTCACCGACGCGG
>DATDAP010000217.1:0-2564 GCA_036525335.1 Microlunatus sp.
GCGAACGCTTCGCCGTAGGTCACCTGGCCGGGCTGCTCGCCACCCGAGATCTGCGCGAACGTCAGGCTGGCCCGCACCCCGCCGGGGTTCATCAGGGCGATCTGCGCCCCACCGTTGCCGGGGGCCGAGGTCGCGGCCAGCTGAGCGTCGGCGATCACGTTGGCCATCGGCCCTTCCCGGTCCCGGGTCTCGATGGCGTTCAGGTCGTCGGTGATCGAACCGACCACCTCGTTGGCGATCGGGGCGGACGCGGCGCTCCAGCGGGCGATGATCTCGGTCTGGGCCGGGTCCTTCTCGGTCCTGGTCACCAGGTGGTTGGTGGAGGTGGTCTTGTTGCGCCGGACGTCACCTGTACGACGGTCGAGGGTGAGCGTGGTCTCGGTGACCACCCGGCCGAACGACGAGGCCGAGGTGACCATCCGCGGCTTGCCGACCGGATCGGGGATGTTGCAGACGTACGGCTGATGCGTGTGGCCGGTGACCACGAGATCGATCGAGGAGCTGAGGTTCTTCGCGATGTCCACGATCGGGCCGGAGATGCCGGTGCACTGCTGGTAGGTGCCGGTCTGCAGACCGCCCTCGTGCAACAGCACGATGATCGTCTCGACGCCTCGGCGGCGCAGGTCCCGAGCGGCCCGGTTCGCGGTCTCGACCTCGTCGCGGAACTCGATGCCCTGGATCCCGGACTGGGCCACGAGGGTGGGGGTGTCCTCCAGCGTCATGCCGATGTAGCCCACCTTGACGCCCTTGACCTTGGTCACCCAGGTGCCGGGCAGGATGGTCCGACCGTTGCGCTCGCGGACCACGTTGGCGGCCAGCCACGGGAAGTCGGCACCGGGGTAGCCGCCGGCTCCCCACGGCGCGTAGCACCCGTCATCGAGACGGCAGCCGCCGCGCTGCATCCGCAGCAGCTCCGTCACGCCCTCGTCGAACTCGTGGTTGCCGACACTGGAGACGTCGAGTCCCATCGCGTTCAGCGACTCCACCGCCGGCTCGTCGTGGAACAGGCCGGACAGGAAGGGGGTGCCGCCGATCAGGTCGCCGGCCGTCACCGTCTGGGAGTACTTCGCCTTGGCCCGCAGGCGGTCGAGGGTCGAGGCGAGGTACTCCGCGCCACCGACCGGTGTGAGGCTCGGATCGAGCGCCGCCCCCAGCCTGGCATCGGTCCCCAGCGGGGCATTGGTACCGCCCGGGGGCTGCAGGTGACCGTGGAAGTCATTGAACGACAGCACCTGCAGCTGGACGTCCTTCGGCTTGGGCGGCCGACGGTGCGCCTCGGCTGTCGCACTCAGACCCATGGACCCGAGGGCCAACATGAGGGCGACGGTGATGGCGGCGAAACGACGGCGCAAGCGCATGTGACTCTCCCCGGGAGCGTGGGCGGCCCGGCCACCGTAACCCGACACCAGGGTGTTCGTCGACGGGTCGGAGACGGCCATTCGGTTCAGCGGGTCAGCGGTCGCTCCCGCCTCCCGGGCGGCGCGAGGCGACGGACAGAATGGCGTGGTGAGAGCTTCGCGCCCCCGTGTCACGATCGCGCTGACGATCTTCATCGCCGCACTGGTCGGCGCCTGTACGGCGTCGCCGGGCGAGGATCCCGCCACTGCTCCGGCTCCGGCGGTGACCCGACCGGCCGCACCGGAGGGAGAGCTGCCGGAAGCCCTGCAGGGGAAGCTGCAGGCGTCGCTCGACCAGACCATGAAGGAGTACGGGGTGCCCGGTGCCGCCGTGGGGGTGTGGGTCCCGGGCGAGGGCGCCTGGACCAAGGCCGCCGGACTGGCCGACATCGAGAACCAGGTGGCGGCCAGCACCGACATGACGTGGCCGCTGCGGAGCGTGACGAAGTCGTACACGGTGACGCTCATCCTGCAGCTGGTGGACGAGCGCACCATCAGCCTGGACGACACGGTCGACACGTACGTCGACGGGGTCACCAACGGCGACAAGATCACGTTGCGTCAGCTCGCGAACATGTCCAGCGGGAACGCGGACTACACCAACGACGACTTCCTGGCGGAGTTCCAGCAGGATCCGTCGAAGATCTTCACTCTCGACGAGCTGAACGGGTTCGTCCTCGGCCAGCCGGAGCAGTTCCCGCCGGGGGCCAAGAAGGTCTACACCAACGCCAACACCAACCTGCTCGGAGCCGTGGTGGAGAAGGCGACGCAGCGCCCGTTCGCCGACGTCCTCGAGGAGCGCATCCTCGAGCCACTCGGACAGACCAACACCCGTTACATCCTCGATGCCGACAGCTGGGCCGAGCCTCACCCGGTCGGGTACGCGCCGGGGGAGAGCGGCCCGCAGACCCAGCCCGACAACCTCTCGATCTTCGGTCCGGCCGGTTCCATGATCAGCACGATCGAGGACGGCCGGGCATGGGGCGAGATCCTCGCCACCGGAGCGCTCCTGAAGTCCGAGACCCCAGCCGAGCGGCAGCAGGGGGCGCCGCTGGACGCGGGCCCGCCGTACGACCTCTATGCCCTGGGCATGGGACAGACCGACGGTTGGTGGGGGCACAACGGTGAGGGTCTGGGGTTCACCGCGGCCGTCTTCCACCACCCCGA
>DATDAP010000218.1:0-2092 GCA_036525335.1 Microlunatus sp.
CTCGCGCGGCCCAGCGACCGTCCGATCGGGACAGCGCCAGCGGCAGGTCGAAGGTGGCGGAGAGGTTCTCGGCGGTCAGCGTGTCGTCGACCGGGCCGGCGGCGACGAGTCTGCCGCCCTTCAGCAACAGGGCGTGGGTGATGCCGACCGGGATCTCCTCCACGTGGTGGGTGACCAGCACCGAGGCCGGCGCGTACGGGTCCTGGGCCAGGTCGGACAGGGTGCGCACCAGCGCCTCCCGTCCCGAGAGGTCGAGCCCGGCCGCCGGCTCGTCCAGCAGCAGCAGCTCCGGGTCGGTCATCAGTGCCCGGGCGATCTGCACCCGCTTCCGCTCGCCCTCGCTCAGGGTGCCGAAGGTGCGGTCGACCAGGCCGCCGATACCCATCTGAGTCAGCAGCTCGTCGGCTCGCTGGTGGTCCAGCTCGTCGTAGTCCTCCCGCCAGCGGCCGAGCACCGCGTACGACGCGGAGACGACCACGTCGTGCACCCGCTCGCTCCGGGGGATCCGCTCGGCCAGCGCCGCCGAGGTGATGCCGATCCGCGGTCGCAGCTCGAAGACGTCGACGGTGCCGAGCACCTCACCGAGGAGTCCCGCCACTCCGCCCGTCGGATGAATCTGCGCGCCGAGCACCTGCAGGAGAGTGGTCTTGCCGGCCCCGTTCGGACCGATCACCACCCAGCGGTCCGTCTCGTCGATCTGCACCGTGATGTCGTCCAGCAGCGTCGATCCTCCCCGGACGATGCTCACACCGGCCAGGTCCACCACTGCCACCATGATGGCCAACCTACAGGCGCAGAGGAGGCGTGGTGCCGAGCGGTGACCCTTCGAGACCACCCTCCTATGCTCCCTTCGTGACGTTGCTCGCCACGCTCCGCATGGTCAGCCAGCTCAACGCGGCCGGCCTCGACCCGACCCTGCGCGAACTGGCTCCGTACGCGGTCCAGGGCACGGATCTGGCCCATCACGTGGTCGACCCGAGAGGTCTCCTCGGCGTCGACCCGTGGGCGGCGGTGCCGCTGGCCGACGTCTTCGACCGGCTCCTCGCCCATCCGGGCCGGCAGTGGCTGCTCGCGCTGCCGGGACCGGGTCGATTGGCACCACTCCAGGGTCCCCCGGATCTGGTCCGTGCCGCCCTGGCGGCCGGTACCGCCGTGGTGGCCAGCGTCGGTGGTCTGGCCCTGGTTCCGCACCAGGTCGGCCCCGCCCTGCAGTGGGAGGCGCTGCCGGCCGAGCGCCCCGGGTCGGTGCCGACGGCGTACGAGGCGGAGCGTGAGCTCAGCGAGACGGTGCTGAGGGCGGCACAAGAACTGGCCGACCTCGACGTGGCCGGCGGCCGACGGCCGACGGATCCCGCGATCGAGCTCGCTCCGGGGTATCCGCCGCGCCAGCGGCTGGCCGCCGATCGAGCGGCCCGGCTCTGGCTCGCCTGCACGGTGGGTCTCGAAGGCGACGGCACCAGCATCTCGGTCTACGAGGCGGATCGGCGCCGGGCGGCGCTGCGCTCGGTGCGCGACGCGGCCGCGCAGTCCCTGATCGCCTCGGTCAGCTGGCTGGGCGCCGAGCTGGAGTGAGCAAGCAGCAGCAGTCCGTATCCTGTCCGCCATGCATCTGGGCACGTTGTTCGCCATCGGCGGGGCTGAGGCGAAGCTCCGGCGACGCACCGTGCTCCGCGCCTTCGTCGCCGCCGCCGGCGGCGAGGACGCGCGGATCGTCGTGGTGCCGAGCGCCTCGTCGCTGGGACCGGAGGTCGTCGAGGTCTACCAAGCCGTCTTCCGTTCGCTCGGCGCCGCCTCGGTGGAAGCAGTTCGCCCCGAGAGCCGCGCCGACGCCCAGGACCCCGAGCTCGTGGCTCGGCTCGCCGACGCCACCGGGGTCTTCATGACCGGCGGCAACCAGCTCAAGCTGAGCAACTTCGTGATCGGTACGCCGTTCGCCGACGCCATCCACGCCGCCTACCACCGGGGCGCCGCGGTCGGTGGGACCTCGGCCGGGGCCAGCATCGTCGCCGATCACATGATCGCCTTCGGCAGCGGCGGTTCGACCCCGAAGCAGCGGATGAGTCAGCTGTCAGTGGGCCTCGGGCTGTTGCGC
>DATDAP010000219.1:0-9665 GCA_036525335.1 Microlunatus sp.
CTGGAGAACTCGGCGGCCGCGCTGGAGGGCGGCATCGGCGGCATCAAGCTGAAGGTCGGGCAGCCGGACTGGCGTACCGACGTGGCCCGGGTGACCGCGGTGCGGGAGTACCTGGACGACGACGTGCCGCTGATGGTCGACGCCAACCAGCAGTGGGACCGAG
This sequence comes from Microlunatus sp., assembly GCA_036525335.1. Classification (GTDB taxonomy): domain Bacteria; phylum Actinomycetota; class Actinomycetes; order Propionibacteriales; family Propionibacteriaceae; genus Microlunatus. Next base: position 164 of record DATDAP010000219.1, read on the forward strand.
CGTCGGCGATGCGGATGGGTCGGATCTTCGAGGAGTTCGGTCTGGTCTGGATCGAGGAGCCGCTGGACGCGTACGACGCCGAGGGTCACGCCCAGCTGGCCCGTTCGCTGGACACCTCGATCGCCACCGGCGAGATGCTGGCCAGCGTGGCCGAGCACGCCCGGCTGATCGAGGTCGGGGCGGCCGACATCGTGCAGCCGGACGCGCCGCGGATCGGCGGCATCACCCAGTTCCTCAAGCTGGCTGCGCTGGCGGAGTCCAAGCAGCTGGAGATCGCCCCGCACTTCGCCATGGAGATCCACTGCCATCTGGCGGCCGCGTACCCGATCGAACCCTGGGTCGAGCACTTCGACTGGCTCGATCCGTTGTTCAACGAGCACCTGGAGACCCGGGACGGTCGGATGTGGGTGTCCGACCGGCCCGGACTCGGCTTCACCCTCAGCGAGCAGGCCACCGCCTGGACCGTCGCCACCGCGGAGTTCGGCCAGCGACCCTGACCCGGTCATGACCGTTCCCCGCGTGGTGAGGATGGCTGTCTACCTGAGTACTACTTGAGCACGCTGCAGACGTTGACGCGCTTGCCGCTGAACTTCTTGAACTTGAACCAGCCGCCGTCCTCGCTCTTGGCGTCGCGAATCTGGAAGGTGGTCTTGCCAGTGGTGAAGATCATCCGGTTCTTGTGCTTCTTGGTGCCGGGCAGCACCGACTCGCCCCAGTACAGCTGCGCACCAGTGCCGGTGCTCTTCGTGCGGGTCCGCGACTTGTTGTAGTAGTCCACGTACGCCGAGTCCCCGTCGAAGCTGAACTTCTTGCCGTTGGCCGGGTTGACGACCGCACTCGGCTTGCCGTCGGTGATGTCGATGTGCTGCCGACCCCGATCGTAGGAGGTCAGGGTCGCCCTGAGCTGGACGACAACCCGGAACTTGCAGGCCTCACCGGCCGCAGCCGGGATGTCCTCGTCGATCTGCGTCACCGTGACCTTGGCCGGTGCAGCCTCGGCCTGACCCGGAACCGCAGCCAGTCCAGTGCCCAGCAGTGCGACGGTGAAAACCCCCGCCAGCGCTTTCTTGAGTGTCATTGCCTAACTCCCTTGTTGAGGAATGATGCCTCACCGTATACGCAGTAAAGTTCTATGTCTGCACGCTCGAATGGTTGATAACGCGGACTAATCTGCGCACACCCCGGCGCGTCGAGCGTCATCTCTCGAACAGCGGGCGGGGATCGAACGTGACCCGGAAGCGCGTGATCAAGCCGCCCTCGGTGCGCCTCCAGTTGGCGGTGGGGAGCGGTGGTCTGCTCGCGGTGATCAGGTCAAACCAGGTCGTGGCATCCTGGCTATCCACCACGTGCGCGTGCAGCACGAGGTCGGTCATGATCGTCGGCCATCCCGCGGAGTCCGGCCAGACACTCCTCGATCCCGTTCGCCGTCCCCAGCACCCCGACGAAACCGATCTCCGGTGCGAGCGCGTCCGCTCAGTCGTCGGTCGGCGGCTCGCCCACCAGCAGGGTCAGTCCCTCGTGCGGCTCCAGCGAGATCGCGAAGCTGTGCAGGTCGTCCACCTCGCCCACCTGGATCCCGGTGGTCATGTCCACCACCACCGAACGCGGCGGCAGGTGCTCCGACCGTACGGTGCCGGAGATGGGCTGGGCTGCGAAGTTGAGCACCGTGATCTGACGCCCGATGTCGAGCTGGTGCACCATCACCAGCATGGCGCGGTTGGACACCTGCGGGACGTCCAGCTGGGTGCCGGTGGCCAACCCGAACTGGTTGCGCACCCGCAGGATGCCGGCCAGTCGGGAGGCGAACGAGCGCGGATCGGCGAGCTGGTCGGGCAGCGTGCCGTACAGGCTCTTCCCCCGCGGCATCTTCGAGGTCGACTCGGTCGCGTCCGGGCGGTAGTCCATCAGGTCGTACGCGGACCGGTGGATCCACCGGGTGTCGCCGGAGGCGAGCAGCGCGGCGACCTGCTTGCGCTCGAGCGTGAGCGCGCCGACCAGGTCCCAGCCGGACAACGCGAACACCCCTGGTTGCCAGGCGTTGAACATGGCGAGCAGCAGGTGGGCGTCCTTGATCGACTCGACCTGGTCGACCGACAGGTTGTCGATCTCGGTCATGCCGAGGGAGGCGGCGATGATGGTGGCGCAGGTGGACGCGATGCCGTTCTGGGTGAACGTCGAGTTGTACGGCCCGGCCGCGCCGGTGAGGCGGTCGGTGAGCTCGGTGCGGATCAGCACCGCGAGCTCACTGCCGGGCATCTCCCGACCGCGGAAGGTGAAGGACTCGTCGCCGTGCACCGTGGCGAAGTGCACCAGCTCGTACGTCATCTCGTCGTGGTTCTGCAGGGCGTGCACCAGCGACACCGGCTCGACCCCGAGGTCGGCGGCCAGGTGCAGCGTCAGCCGCAGGAACTCGGTGTCCCCGGTGGCGATCGCGTGGTGGTAGGCCGGTCGGGTGACGAAGTCGTACGACAGGTCGGCACCCCGGGCCGAGCTGCGCGCGATGTCGTCGATGGACAGGTTGAGCTCCTGGAAGGTGAAGCCACCGACCTTGCGCACCATGCTGGAGATGAACTGGTTGGACGCCTCCGACAGCGGGTGGCCCTCCGACCAGGCCGGTGAGTCGTCGGTGTTCCGCTCGACACCGAGGAAGCCGTTGGCGTCCAGGCGCAGCGCCCCGCTGCCCAGGTCGCCGAGGGAGTGCAGGGCGTCGCCGATGACCAGGCGCATGCCGGCGAACGACGGGTCCAGCCAGTTGATCGAGGGCTGGCCTTCCTTGAAGTAGTGCAGGTAGACCCAGCGCCGCTCGACGCCGTCCGGGCCGAGCACCGGTGCGGTGGCACTCCAGTTGGTGTCCTTGAGTCCCGGCTCGTAGAAGATCACCCGCTGCAGCCGACCGATGATGTAGCCGGCCTTCTGCAGCTGGTTCTCGGCTTCGAGGTCCAGGTTGACCGAGTCGCGGCCGCGCGCGACGCGCGGCAGCAGGTGCCAGTCGGATTCGGGGATCTCCACCATGTGGAAGATCCCGGGGTAGTCGCCGACCTTCATCTCGGCCAGCCGGAAGTCGGCGCCCTTGCCCGTGTGACCGGGCACGATGTCGTCGATCACGGTACCGTCGTGCGCCGAGGCCACCTCGCACATGGCCCGGAACTCCTCCTCGGTCCCGAACTCGTCGTCGATCTGGGTGCTGATCCGGTCGAAGTGGCCGTCCACGCTCGGGGTGGCGTCCCAACCATCGAGGCCGCCGGCCTTCTTGACCGGACCGGTGTGCAGTCCGTCGATGCCGATGGCCTGGAACGCCTTCCACAGGTCCGGGTCACCGAGGGAGCCGAGGAACGAGGACCCTGGCTTGGTGATCATCGAGATCGGGTAGGCGGTGAACCAGACGGACGTCTTCTCGATCGCCGCCCGGGCGTCCGGGTTGGCGAACGGGTTCTGCCACATGCTGCCCTGGCCGGACAGCTTGCGCGCGAACTCCGTCGCGTCGGCCAGCATCGACTGGTCAACCAGCCAGGACACGTAGTGCTCGTTGTCGCCCGACGGTTTGCCGATCTGCTCCTTGGGTCTGCGCGCGAACAGCCGGAGCCGGGCCCGAGGCCGCAGGCGGCGGGGCCGCGCCGGGTAGAACTGCTCGTCGTAGGTGACGTCGCTCGGCTCGTGGGTCGCCGCCTCCTCGGCGTCGACCGACGGATCGGGCTTCTGGGCTCGCTCATTCACCCGGACAACGCTAGTGGCTGGCCCCTGAGTCCGGCCCGGCGGCCAATCCTTCGACCCCCGCTCGGATGCGGTCGGTCTCCACGACCTGACTGGTAATTTCCATCCACGGACGACTATTCCGGGACCAGGGCCAGCCCCGCACGGCAATTTCCATCCACGGACGACTTTCCCCACCGCCCCCGGCCATTTCCGCCGGGTCCATCGGTCCATGGTCATCGAGGTCGTGTACGGCCGGTCTACCGTTGCGGGGTGATCTGCATCAGCAGGTTCATCGCCGCGAGGGCACGCCCCTCCAGCTCCAGATGGGCACCGGCAGCCCTCGCGCTCGCGCTCGCCCTGCTGGCTCTGTCAGCGTGCACACCTCCTCCCGAACAGCCCCTCCAGCGCCCCGAAGTGCCAGCAGCGCTGGCCGGTTGGGACGCCGTCCACCTCCCGGGCGACCTGATCCCGGCGACGCTGGCGGCGGTCGGCGATGACGTGCTGATCGGCGGCTTCGTCGGATCCGGTGTCGAGCGCACGCCCGCCATGGCTCGCGGGTCCGCCGCCGACACCTCGCCGGCCTGGCAGCTGGTGTCGCTGCGGCCGTCCACGCCGTACGGCAAGGTTGCGTCCCTCGTCTCGCTGTCCGGTGACGGACGCTCGATCGCCGCCATCGGGGCGGCGCATGGCGGGGCGCATGCCAACTTCCGCTGGACGATCTGGACCGGCACCCGGGCCGGCGTGGCGGACCGCCCGCAGACTTTCGAGACGTTCGGTGGTCAGGAGGCCGGCGGGCTGCTGTGCGTCGCCCAGGACCATCAGGGCCCCCTGATCGTCGGGACCTGGCAGGGTGCCCACGGGCTCGATGGCGCGATCTGGCGGCCTGCGGGCGAACGCTGGGTGCGGCAGCCGACCCCGAGCGCGCTGGCCAACACCATCGACCGGCAGGTGGCACCGCGGACCGCCGCCGGCCAGTCGGACGGGTCGGTGACGATCAACGGGTCGGTGATCGACCTGACCGACGGCGTACGGCAGTCGGCGGCCGTGTGGCGCGGTTCGGGAGCCCACTGGACGCTGACGGAGCTCCCCGACCCGGGCAAGCGGAGCGAGGCCTGGTCGACGGTCTGCGCCGGAACCGGATCGGCAGGGTGCTGGACGGTCGGCTCGCGGGAGGGAGCTGTGGCGGTGTGGTCGCCCGACCCCCGGTCCAGCCTGCCGGAGCTCGCGGTCGGCGATCACGATTCCGGCGTGATCACTCAGTACGGCGACCGGATCGTCGCCGCGATCAGCGCCCACGGCCAGGGTCGTCTGCTGATCGGCCACGACGGTGCCTGGAAGCTCTACTCCGCCCCCGACGGCGCGGTCCGAGCCGCCGCGCTGGTCGGCACCCGGCTGTATCTGGTCAGCGGCCCCGATGACGGCGCGGTGCTGACCGTGCGTGATCTGGCGGACCTGCTGACGGGCTAGGCGGCTGACACCTCAGTCGGGTCACCCGGGTTCGATCGTCATGGCGCGACAGGCGGCCCGCGTGGCTCGTTCCTCCTGCCGCAGCAGTGGGAGGCGGGCCTGCATCCTAAGCAGATCTACACCGCGGACGAGGCTGCGCGCATCCGCAGCATCGGCGATCGAGCGGCGACACACTTTCGCGCCGACGGTTGACCTCTGAAGGATGATTGGGATCGGTGGCGCTGGTCAGACGCAAGCGGCATACCCGAGCTGCCGGACAGCTCGGACGATCTCACGTCGCAGGATGGCGATCTCGTGAGCCGGACCTACGACTGAGGACGCCGCCCCACGAACCAGGTCCGCGGGTGGTCGTCACCGGTGGCCAGCTCGTTGTGGGCGCTGGCGGTGAAGCCGGCCTCGGTCAGCAGCCGCAGCCAGGTGTCACGCGGGAACAGCCCGAGGCGGTGCGTCTCGTGGGCGGTCTCGACCGATCCGTTCCCCGCGCGCAGTGCGAAGGTGTAGCTGGTGATCGTCCAGGTGTCGCTCGGGTCGGGATCCCAGGACCACTCCAGATACCGGGCCGCGCGACCGTCCTCGGCATCGGAGCCACCGTGGTCGGTGCGCTGCTCGAAGCTCTCGGCCACATCGTCGGGCACCAACACGGCGATGCCGCCCGGGCGGACGTGGGCGTACGCGGTCTCGATCGCCTGCCGGAGATCGTCCTCGGTGGTCATGTAGTCGATCGCGTCGTGGATGAACACAGCGTCGAACTGCTCGCCGAGCCGGACTGTCCGCATGTCGCCCTGGTGGTGGCTGGCCGTCGGGTTGAGCGCGCGGGAGACCTCCAGCATCGGCTCGGACAGGTCGACCAGCGTCAGCCGGAAGCGGTTGGCCAGGTGGCTGGCCAGGTGCCCGCCGCCGCTGCCCAGCTCCAGCACGGACCCGGTGGCGCCGTCGGCCGCGAGCAGGTCGGCCGCGAAGGCGGCTTCCTCGGCGTACTCCCCCGGCGGGGAGATCAACGGCCACCAGGGGGCCAGATCACCGTAGAAGCGATGCTCGACCCGGGAGTCGGGTGGCAAGGGGGCGTCACTCATCGGTTGGCCACCTCCGGGTGGTCCCAGGCCGCGTCGCGACGGTCGGCGAGACCGCGGACGTAGTCGGCCTGGCCGAGATGCTTGGCACAGTCGTCGATCACGCTGACCAACCGTACGGCGGCGGTCACCGGCGGGTCCCACCGGTCGTCCACGATCCGGGCGAGCTCCGCCTCGGTCAGTCGGTTCAGGTAGGCCAGCGTCGCGGTGTGGACGTCAGCCTGATAGCGATTCAGCAGGTCGGCCGAGACCCGCACCGACCCCACCTGCTCGGGTGTGTGGCCGTAGCCGGTGTCGTCGGGATCCAGCGGCAACGCGGCCTCGTCGCGATAGCGCGGCCAGACCTGCTCGACCGCGGCCACGTCGGACACGTGGTCGTCCTGGACGCGGCTCAGGTGCCACAACAGCCAGGCGATCGAGTTGGCCTCGTCGTCGGGACGCCACCAGGCCGTCTCGTCGGTGAGCCCGGTGGTCAGGTCGGCCACGCCCTCGCGGACCCGGTCGAATCCGTCGACCAGGAGGCTGCGTGCGGCGTCGATGTCGGTCACCGTCGAGAGGCTACTCGGGGCCGCGGACAGCGGGTCCGTGGCTAGGACAGGTGCACTGGCTCGGGGTGGCTCTTGTGGCCGTCGTCGGCTCCCGTTGCGTCCATCGCGTCGGACTCAGTCGCGTCGGTCGCCGCCGCTGTCGTGGGAGCTGCTGTGCCGGCCGGCACCAACGAGATGATCACCGACTTCGACGTCGGGGTGTTGCTCCCCTCGGCCGTGGAGTCCAACGGCACCAGCGGATTCGTCTCCGGGTAGTACGCCGCCGCGCAGCCGCGGGGAGTGTCGAACGCGACGATCCGGAAGCCGTTCGCCCGGCGCTGCACGTCGTCGTCGGGCCAGTGACCGATCAGGTCGACCTGCTGGTTGTTCGCCAGGCCCAGTACGGTGAGGTCGTCGGCATTCACGAAGACCACCCGACGGCCGCCCAGGATGCCGCGGTAGCGGTCGTCCAGTCCGTAGATGGTGGTGTTGAACTGGTCGTGGCTGCGCAGGGTCTGCAGCACCAGCTGACCCTCGCCGACCTGCAGCAGCTCGATCGGGGAGACGGTGAACTCGGCCCGTCCCGACGCCGTGGGAAAGGTCCGACTGTCCCGCGGCGGGTGCGGCATCACGAACCCGCCGGGTCGATCGACCGACACCTCATAGCTCTCGCAACCCGGCACCACCCGGGAGATGTGGGTGCGGATCCTGCGGTAGTCGTCCCGCATGCCGGCCCAGTCGAGACCGTAGCGATCGCCCAGCGTCGCCTCGGCGATGCCGGTGACGATGGCGACCTCGGAGCGCAGCTGTGCACTCGCCGGTGCCAGCGGACCCCGGGAGGCGTGCACCGAGCAGGTCGAGTCCTCCACCGAGACGAATTGCTCGCCGCTGGCCTGGACGTCCTTCTCGGTCCGGCCCAGGGTGGGCAGGATCAGGGCGGTCTCCCCGCAGACCAGGTGTGAGCGGTTGATCTTGGTCGAGACGTGCACCGTCAGCCGGGCGCTCCGCAGCGCGTCGGCGGTCACCTGGGTGTCGGGTGCCGCCTGGACGAAGTTGCCACCCAGGCCGATGAACACGTGCGCCTTGCCGTCCCGCAGCGCCCGGATCGCGTCGACGGTGTCGTAGCCGTGCTCGCGTGGTGGGTCGAAGCCGAACTCGGCCTGCAGCCGATCGAGGAAGTGCTGCGGCGGCCGCTCCCAGATGCCCATCGTCCGATCACCCTGCACGTTGGAGTGCCCACGCACCGGCAGCAGCCCCGCACCCGGCTTGCCGATGTCACCGCGAGCGAAGGCGAGATTGGCGATCTCCTTGATGGTGGCCACCGAGTTGCGGTGCTGGGTCAACCCCATCGCCCAGCAGTAGACGGTCGCCGGGGAGTCGGCGATCATCCGGGCCGCCTCGGTGATCAGCTCCCGCGACAGCCCGGTGGACCGTTCGACCTGGGCCCAGTCGACACCGAGGACATGATCACGCCACCCCTCGAACCCGTGCGCGTAGGTGTTCACGAAGTCGTGGTCGATCGCGTCCCACTGGACCAGCAGCGAGCCGATCGCCTGGAACAGGGCGAGGTCGCCGTTGATCTTGACCGGTAGGTGCAGGTCGGCCAGCGCCGTGCCCTTGCCGACGATCCCCCGGGGCCGTTGCGGGTTGCGGAAGTTGACCAAGCCCGCCTCCCGCAGCGGGTTGATGGCGATGATCGTGGCGCCGCGGTCCTTGGCCTGCTCCAGCGCGGACAGCATCCGTGGGTGGTTGGTGCCCGGGTTCTGACCGGCCAGCACCACCAGGGACGCCGCGTGCACGTCCTCCAGACTCACACTCGCCTTGCCGATGCCGATGGTCTCGGCCAGCGCGACCGACGTCGACTCGTGGCACATGTTGGAGCAGTCGGGCAGGTTGTTGGTCCCGTACGCCCGGATGAACAGCTGGTAGGCGAACGCGGCCTCGTTCGACGTCCGCCCGGACGTGTAGAAGACGGCCTCGTCCGGACTGGCCAGCCCGTTCAGGTGGTCGGCGATGATGCCGAACGCGGCTTCCCAGGAGACCGGCGCGTAGTGCTCGGCCCCCGGGCGCTTGATCATCGGCTCGGTGATCCGGCCCTGTTGACCGAGCCAGTGCTCGGACCGGGCGTCGAGCTCGGCGATGCTGTGCCGGGCGAAGAACTCGGGCGTGGCGCGGGTCCGGGTCGCCTCCTCCGAGACGGCCTTCGCCCCGTTCTCGCAGAACTCGGCCGTGTGCCGATGACCTACCTCGGGGTCGGGCCAGGCGCAGCTCGGACAGTCGAATCCCTCGGCCTGGTTGAGCCGCAGCAGGGTCCTGGCCGTCCGTCGCGGTCCCATCTCCGCCAGGGAGCGCTTCATCGAGATGGCGACCGCCTTCACCCCGGCGGCGTGGTCGTCCTGGGGACGCACCTGCAGATCGGCATCGGACTCGATGGCCCGGCGGTCACGCTTGCTCACGACTGGCTCCTCCGTCGACGACGACTCACTTCACCGTACGTCTACTCTCGGGCAGGTGCCGACCCCCACCGTTCCGCGACCACCGAGGATCCCGACCCGCCGGCCCGCCGTTCGGCGGGAGGGCGACGGCGAGGCGCTGCTGGACGGTGACAGCTATGCCGCCGAGCGGTACGGCCAGGTCGATCTGACCGACCGCGACCTGCGGCACTCCACCTTCTCCGAGTGCACCTTCGCCGGCGCGACCCTGACCGGCGCCGACCTGACCGGGGCGCACCTGGTCGAGTCCGAC
>DATDAP010000220.1:0-7405 GCA_036525335.1 Microlunatus sp.
AACCGACGCCTCCCATGGGATAAGGTGGGCGAGCCCTCCGGGGCTAGGGCGATTGGCGCAGTGGTAGCGCGCTTCGTTCACACCGAAGAGGTCACTGGTTCGAACCCAGTATCGCCCACCCTCTAGCACCTCCGAAGGGGCCGCATGTGCCCGCGAGCCAACCCGTCGAAAGCCCGGCGGCATAGTCGCTCGACACCTCGGCGCCCGCTTGCGGGCGCAGCGGTATCCAGCGGGAAGAAGTGAACATCAGCGTGACCACTGATCGCGAAGCCCTGTTCCGAGGCCGTGTCTACCGGGTGACCGGGGAGCCGGTCGTCGCCAACAGCGCGACCAACTCCGACGCCGCGCGCGAGCTGCACCTCGCGACGTGCCGGCGGATCAAGAAGTACTCGCCGGAAGGTCCCGAGCTGGTCGCCCTGACCGAGGACGAGGTCGACGCGGCCTGGATCCGCGCGGTCGAGGAGGACACCGCGACCGACTCGCTTGCGACCGAGTGGCCGCTCAGCGCCGAGACCGCGTGGTGCCCGTCGTGCATCGTGAAGGTGCTGACCCGCGACGACAAGGGCAACTACAAGCATCCCCGCGCCCGCTCCACGAGGTGGCGCCCCGGGATCCCGCTCGCCTGCCGCTTCCCGAACGTGCACGACGAGCGCGGACTCTGCGGCTGCAAGGTCGACTGAGTGACACGCTCGACGATCAGTCGCCGGGCATTGCGCGTCGGTCACCGACCCAGCCATCGGTCTGGGGGAAGCCGAGCGATCCGGCGCGGACCCACCATTCCATGACGTCGTAAATGAGCCGCCCCGCAATCACCGAGGGGTCGCGCCCAGACAGCCGGGCGGCCTCCCTGGGGTCGCACGCGAAGATCGACATCCCGCGGTACGACGGGTCGTCCTGCTCGTCGAACGGGCCGTTGACCACCAGCACGCCCTGCTGTCGCAGCTCGGCGCGGTACGCGAGATGGCTAGCCTGGAGCGCGTCGAGCTCTTCGTCCGGCATCGCCCGCGCATTCGGCGGCCGACGGAGGATCACCACCGTGTAGACCTCGAAGGCGTCGGGACGGTGGGGTTCGGATGGCATCGGTTCGCTCCTCGGCCCGGACTGCGATGGCGTACAGCACGAAGTAGAGCAGGTTCGCGACCGCGGCGGGAGCCGCGCCGACCCCTCGACGCGGCGGCTCACTAGGCTGGGCCCAGGTGCCACCGCCCCAGGTCGGCGAGCACACCCAGGCCAGGAGGTATCGGATGGCGATCGTCACCCGCGGTTTCCGATCCCGCCGTCGAGAGCCTGACAAACTGGTGCCACCGGGTCAGTACGTGACCGACGACTTCCCGGTCCTCTCGGCCGGGCCGACTCCCCGGATCGACACCGACCGCTGGTCCTTCGAGCTCGTCTCCGAGCACGGCGACCGCGTGTCCTGGTCCTGGCGCGAGCTGATGGCGCTGCCGATCGACACCATCACCGTCGACATCCACTGCGTGACGCGGTGGTCCAAGCTGGCGACCCGCTGGCGCGGTGTGTCGCTGGACCACCTCCTCACCGGCGTCGACACGAGCGCCCTGTACGCGATGGTGCACTCGTACGGCGGCTACACGACCAACGTGCCGCTGGCGGATCTGCGAGGTGGCAAGGCCTGGATCGCGTACGAGTTCGGTGGCCGTCCGCTGCGGGCCGAGCACGGGGGACCGGCGCGGCTGCTCATTCCGCACCTCTACTTCTGGAAGTCGGCCAAGTGGGTGAACGGTCTGCACCTGCAGGTGACCGACGAGCCGGGCTTCTGGGAGCGCAACGGCTACAGCCTGTATGGCGACCCCTGGACCGAGGATCGGTACTCCTGATGGCGACGGGGTCACGATCCCAGGTCTCCGGCTGGCTGGTCGGCAAGGTCGTCTCCGTGACCGCAGCCACCGAGCACGCCCGGATCATCGTCCTCGACGTGCCCGGCTGGCCCGGAAACCAGCCGGGTCAGCACCTGGATCTGCGGCTGACGGCCGAAGACGGCTACCAGGCGGTCCGGTCGTACTCGATCGCCTCGTTCGGTCCGGATCCCGTGGTCGAGCTCGGCGTGGACGAGTACGTCGAGGGAGAGGTCTCGCCTTACCTCGTCCGCGAGCTCCGGGCCGGTGACCTGGTCGAGGTGCGCGGTCCGATCGGGCGCTACTTCGTCTGGTCCGACACCCAACGGGACGCCGTGCAGCTGATCGCGGGTGGCTCGGGGATCGTTCCGCTGATGTCGATCGTGCGCGCGCACCACGGAGCTGCCCACCCCGAGCCGATGCGGCTGCTCTACTCCGTCCGAACCCCGGCGGACGCGCTCTACGCCGTCGAGCTGGTCGATCTGGTCGACAGCACCTTCACCCTCGACTGGGTCCACACCCGTCGGGCGCCGGCCGGTGCGGCGCGTCGGGCCGGGCGCATCGACGCCGCGACCATCACCGAGCTCGCCCTGCCGCCGGACGTGGACCCGCTGGTCTACGTCTGCGGACCGACCGGCTTCGTGGAGGCGGTGGCCAGCATCCTGGTGCAGCGCGGTCACCGGGCGGACCGGATCCGTACCGAACGCTTCGGAGGTCTGTGATCATGACGCCAACCCACCCACCGACCGTCGGCTCGCGCATCGCGCGCTTGGACGGCAACGCGGCCGGGGGCCCGTTGAGTGAGATCTTCGGGATGGATCTCACCGATGCGTCCATCGACTGCCGGCACTGCCGCCATCGCGGGACCCTGGCGGAGGCGACCGTCGAGCTGGACGGCGATGGGCTCGTGCTGATCTGCCGAGGGTGTGAGCACCAGCTGCTGAGCTACGTGTGGTCCGGTGGCGCACGCACGGTGACGTTCCGGCACCTAGGCGGATTGATCCTCGACGGTCTCTGATCACGGTTCGAGAACCACCGCCGGCCTCGTCGATGGCCCCTTCGGCGGGATATCTTCGGCCTGTGAAACTACGGCGGGACCCGGGCGCCGCTTCACGGGTCCCTCGGATCGCGGGCATCGTCCTGTTGCTCAGTCTGCTGGTCGGCGCCGGGTTCGCGGTGGCGACGGCCATCAGCACCACGCTCGTCGCCTCGCCGCTCTATCAGGTCCTGGTGTGGCTGCCCCGGGTCGGCTTCGTCGCCGCGGCGGCGGTCCTGCTGGCGTACGAGCCGCATCGCCGGCGGCGGATCAGGCAGTTCGTGGAGCGGCCGGGGTGGACGGCCGAACCGGCCCTGGAGCGTGACTTCTGGGCGGTGTAGTGCGGGGCCACGCTGCTGTCCCGGGCCGTCGGCGAGGTCGGCGACTTCCCCGAGGACCTGCAGGTCAACGCCGACCTCGATCGTGCTGGGGGCGTGTCCACGTGGCCATCCCGTCGCCACCGGGGAGCCGGCTCGGCTTCCGCCAGCAGCCGGGCCCGGAGCTCATTGCGGGCTACGTGTGGCTGGAGCTGCCGGTCAAGCCTCCGCCGGTCGTGATCGCCCGCCGGTCGCTGATCAGCCGTCACGTCAGCGGGATCGATCACGGGGTTCTCGACGAGCGGTTCGCCTTCGACCCGCCGGGGCGGTCCGGGGGGTGGACGGACAAAGGGGACAGCGCGCGCGAACGGGCGTACGACGCGAGGTTGCGCGAGCTGTTCGGCCCGGCGGCCGACATCCTCGTCGACGCGCCCGCCGTGTTCTCCCGGCTCGGCATCGTCGACCACCGGCTGTTCGCTCTCACCGCTGTGGACGCGGCGTCGATCGAGGCCGCCGCCGACCTGTTGCTCAGTCTCCGGGCGGCCCTGCCCGAGGACGTCCTGCGGCGCTACCGCCCGGCTGCCGGCTAGCGGACCTCGCTCACGCGCACCGGACGGTGCTCGGTCAGCGAGCGGGCACAAGCCTCGGCGATCCAGCTCGACTCCAGGCCGTCGGCCATGGTGCACGGCGAGGGCGCACGTCCGGCCGCGACGTCGATGAAGGCCGCGATCTCGATCCGGAACGCGGCGGCCAGCCGATCCATGAAGAACGTGTGGGCCGGCCCGGCCGGGAAGGTGACCGAGGGCTCGGCGGAGACCAGCGGCAGACCATCGTCGAGACCTGCGGCGATCGATCCGGCCGACCCGTGCAGTTCGAGCCGGACGTCGTACCCGGCGCCGTTGTAGCGGGTGTTGCTGACCACGCCGATGGTGCCGTCGTCGAAGGTGAGCAGGGCGGACGCGGTGTCGACGTCGCCGACCGTGGTGAACTCGGGGTCGCCCTTGTTGGCGCCGGTCGCGTACACCTCGACGACCTCGCGGCCGGTCACCCAGCGCACCGCGTCGAGATCGTGGATCGCGCAGTCGCGGAAGATCCCGCCCGAGCCGGCGATGTAGGACATCGGTGGCGGTGCCGGGTCCATCGTGGTGGACCGCACGGTGGTCAGGAAGCCGAGCTCGCCGGACGCCAGGGCCGCCTTCGCCGCGACGAACGCCGGGTCGAAGCGACGTGGGAACCCGATCTGCACCGGAACTCCTGAGTCCCCGACCCAGGAGATCAGATCCCTGGCCGCGTAGGGGTCCTCGGCTACGGGCTTCTCACAGAACGTGGGCAGTCCGGCGGCCACCGACTGCTGGATCAGACCGAGGTGCAACGAGGTCGGCGCAGTGATCATGACGGCGTCGGCGGCGCCGAGCAGGTCCTCCACCGAATCGACTGCGGTAGCACCGAAGCGCTCGACCGCCGACGCAACCGCCGCGGGCACGGCGTCGGAAACCACCAACTGCTCGACCTCATCGAGAGCGATCAGGTTCCCGGCGTGGTAGGTGCCGATCCGGCCGAGGCCGATCAGTCCGATCTTCATCGTTCTCCTTCGGTGATCATCAGTCGTGGGCGCCGGGCACATTCTGGTCCCAGTCGATGATCGAACCGGTGACCACCCCGCTGGCGTCGGACAACAGGAGTACCGCGAGTCGTGCCACGTCGTCCACCTGACCGAGCTTGCCCATCGGCAGCGACGCACCGGCCTTCTCGAGCCAATCGTCACCCGCGCCGTGAAACCGGCGCTGGATGTCGTCCTCGCCGACGGTCTCGGTCCAGCCGATGTTGATCCCGTTGATCCTGATCTTGTTCCAGCGGTGGGCGTGGGCGACGTTCTTGGTCAACCCGATCAGTCCTGCCTTGGAGGCCACGTACGGCGCCAGGTAGGGCTGGCCGCCGTGCGCCGACATGGTGATCACATTGACGATCGAGCCCGGAGTGCCGCGCGTGATCATGTCGGACACCGCGGCCTGCATGAGGAAGAACGGACCCTTCAGGTTGATCGCCACGTGCTGGTCGAACAGCTCCGGGGACGTGTCCAGCAGGGTGCCGCGGGTGGTCAACCCGGCGGCATTCACCAGTCCGTCGATCCGGCCGTACCGCTCGATCGCCGCGGCCACACTCGCCTTGGCGGACGGGATGTCGGCGACGTCGGCCTGGACGAACGATGCTGTTGCGCCGTCGGCGGTCAGCTCGGCGACGAACGCTTCACCCACGTCCGGGCGCCGGCCGGTGACGACCACGGTCGCCCCCTCGCGGGCGGCGGCCCGGGCGATGCCCGCACCGACGCCTTGGGTGCCGCCGCTGACCAGGATGATCTTGTCGGCCAGTGCGGCCATCAGATCTCATCCGTGCGGTGTCGGACGTCGTACGCGGTCAGCTCCCGGCCGAGGCGCTCGTCGCTCCAGCCCTCGTCCAGACCCTGCTGGACCACCTGAGCCTGGGAGAGCGGGGTGAGCCCGTCGACGTTGGCGTCGAGATCCAGGTTGCTGGGGAACGGGTAGCCCTCGGCGGCGCAGGCCAGGGCCCGACTCAGCGACTCCGCCTCGACGCCGGCGTCCCGACGGGCCTTCAGCACCGGGTAGATCGCCCGGGACACCTTGGCCCGGTCGACGGTCTCCATGGCCCGACCGAAGGCCGAGGACACCTGCAACAGGTTGGCCATCCGCTGCACGTCCGCGGACACGTTGGTGCCGGCGCAGTGGAACAGGGCGGGGTTGAAGAAGGCGGCGTCACCCTTGGCCAGCGGCAGCTGGACGTAGCGGCCGGCGAAGAACTCCCGGAACTCCGGCACCCGCCAGGCCAGGTAGCCGGGCTCGTACGCGTGCGAGTAGGGCAGGTACATGGTCGGACCGGACTCGATCGGCATGTCGGAGTGGGCGACCGCACCCTGCAGGGTCAGCACGGGAGAGAGCAGGTGGACGTGGGCGGGGTAGCGGGCCGCGGTCTCGTTGGACAGGAAGCCCAGGTGGTAGTCACGGTGGGGGTCCTGCGCCTGGCCGCCGGGCCGGACCACGTTGACCTGCGACGTCATCTGGTAGGCCGGGCCGAGCCAGGCGGTGCTGATCAGCGCGAGGATGTCGTTGCCGTAGTAGTCGACGAAGGTGCCCGGGTCGCGCACGGCCAGCTTCTCCAGGGCGTTCCAGATCCGGTCGTTGGCGCCGGCCTTGGCGAAGTGGTCGTTGTGCCCCCCACCGGCGGCACGCTCGGCGGCGATGATCTCGTCGAACGCCGACGTGGCCCGGTCGATCACGTCGTGGTCGGCGAAGGCGCCCTGGAAGGCGACGACCCCCGGGCCGGCGGTCAGCGCCCGGACCAGCTCGGCCTCGACCTCGAGCCGGCCGTCGTCGGAGGCGGTGACCCGGCGCAGCGCCGCGGCGTCGTACACCAGCACGTTCTTCTCGACCGTGGTCGCATACGGGAAGTCGGCCAGCTCGGTCTTCTGGTCGACGAGCGCCGCGAAATCGGGCAGCGAGCAGTCGGCCTCGGTGAAGCGGCCCGGCGTACGGGTGGTGGTGGGGCGGGCGGTCACGGTCATCGTGGTCTCCTCGGAGTCTCGTGGGGGAGAAGGTGAGGCTGACGCTAGTCGTCAACGGCCATCTCGAACCGACCGGAAACCCGTCAAAAACCCCTCAGCATCGGACGGACGTGCGAGAGTTCTGGAGCAGCAGCACGAATAGCTGACGACGGCGGCACAAAAGGCCGGAGGAGGTCGAGCATTGGGCAGGCAGAACCAGCGGCACCCGTACCGGGTCCGGGAGATCGCTCAGCAGGCCGGGTTGAGTGAGGCGACGGTGGATCGGGTGCTGCACGACCGGGCCGGCGTACGGGAGAGCACGCGGGCCGAGGTGCGGCAGGCCATCGCCGACCTGGATCGGCAGGCCGACCAGGTACGGCTGGCCGGGCAGACCTTCCTGGTCGACCTGGTGATGCTCGCCCCACGCCGATTCAGCGACGCCGTCCGGGCGGCCCTGGAGGCCGAGCTGCCGCAGCTGCGGCCGGCGGTGCTACGGGCCCGCTTCCACCTCAGGGAGGAGGGCGACCCCGCCGACGTGGTGGCCACGCTGGAGCGGATCCGGCGCCGGGGCAGCCACGGGATCCTGCTCAAGGCCCCCGACCACCCCGCGGTCGCCGCGGCGGTCGACGAGCTGGCCGCG
>DATDAP010000221.1:0-2219 GCA_036525335.1 Microlunatus sp.
GGTCGGCGCGGTGCTCTACGAGCCCGCCGGGGCCGTGACCCGCGCCGGCGGCATCGCCCAGCTGGGTGCCGACCTGGACGCCAGGCTGTTGCACACCGACGTCGTGTACCTGACCGGCGACGTGGTGCACCCGACCCCGTACGCGACCGCGTTCGAGGTGCTGGAGGTGCATCCGTACACGGAGCAGGCGCTGCGGCACTGGGCGCGGGACCGGGGGATCGGCACGCTGGAGATCAAGAAGCGGGGTCTCGATCTCGACCCGGCGGTGCTGCGGAAGCGGCTGAAGCTGCGGGGGAGGGCATCGGCCACGGTCGTCCTCACCCGAGGCTCCGAAGGCACCCTGTTGATCGTGGTCAGGCGTCTGAGCCGGGGCTGACCGAGAACAGCCGGCGCGATCGTGTGGTGAGTACGCCACGAATGTGCGCCGCTTGTCTCGAACGGACCCTCAGTAGGCTCGCCTCCATGTCCGTCGAACCCCCGTCCGGCCCGATTGCCCACGCGTGGGGCGAGAAGCGCCGTCGGGAGATCACCTGGCACGACCCGGCCGTCGGCGCGCTGGCCGGCCGCGAGCTGGCGGGTCGGGACTACCTGACCGCGATGATCGAGGGCGCGCTTCCGCCGCCGCCCATCGCCCAGTCCCTGGGCTTCACGCTCGCCCGGATCGCCGACGGGGAGGTGTGGTTCACCTGCGAGCCGCACGAGTCGCACTACAACCCGATCGGGATGGTGCACGGCGGGCTGGTCTGCACGCTGCTGGACTCCGCGGTCGGCTGCGCGGTGCACACCCAGCTGCCAGCCGGGGTCGGCTACACGTCGATCGAGATCAAGGTGAGCTATCTGCGCGCCGTGACGCCGGCCGGCGGAACCCTGACCGCTCACGCCCGGGTGACCAAACCCGGTCGGCGGGTGGCGTACGCGGACGGCGATGTCCGCGACGCGTCGGGGGCGATCGTGGCGACCGCCAGCGGCAGCTGTCTGATCATCGGCCCTGCGTCGTGACCGATGCTCTCCTGGTCGCGCTCTACGTCGCGGCAGGGATCGCGGCGGCCTGGGACGCTCGGCGGAAGGGCTACGACGACCGGCTGTTCCTGGTGCTGGGCATCATCCTCGGGCCGATCCTGTTGATCATCATGTGGCTGCTCAAACCGAAGCCGCTGGCCGTCGGCACACCCGTACGGCCCGCCGCGCCGATCGCGCTGGACGACGGCCGGAAGATCCCGCCCTCGCACGTCTCGGTGATCCGGGCCACCTCGGTGATCGACGACACCCTGGTCTGCCAGATCACCGCCCCCGACTCCAGCCGCCACTGGGTGGCCCAGGAAGCCCTGACCCGGGTACGCCACCGCAGCTGACCCACTCCGCGGGTGCTGCAACACCTGCGGAGTCGGGAGCCGAGGTCCCGCTACCGAACCGTGGGTGACCGTTGCTGGCGGTGGTGGCATCCGCTCGCCCCGGTCGGCGTGGTCGTGACCGTTGATGACTCCGCGGTGCGATCCTGAGCGCTGCGCCCCCGCAACTGAGCCGACATGGCGGGCGCGGCAACACTCGCGCAGGTCGGGGTGAGGAACACGTTGAAGGGTTCACAGCCAGGCCGCTCTGCCTTTACGGTGTCAATCTGACGGCCACACGCAGAGAGGCGTGCGCATGTCCAGTGACACCTCGATCGGCAAGACCCTCGACGTCGACCCGGCGGAGACCGGGTTCAGTCTCCGCACCAAGCACCTCGGGCCGCCCAAGGTCGCCGACCTGCCGGAGCCACCGTCCGGTTGGCTGAAGATCATCGGACCCGGCATCGTCGGGGCCGGGGTCGGGCTCGCGTCCGGCGAGTTCATCCTGTGGCCCTACATCGCCAGTCAGGTCGGGCTGGTCTTCCTCTGGGGCGCCGTCGTCGGTGTGATGACGCAGTGGTTCCTCAACATGGAGATCGAGCGCTACACGCTGGCCACGGGGGAGACCGCCCTCACCGGATTCAACCGGCTCGGACGCCACTGGGGCCTGGTCTTCGCGATCATGGCCTACTTCGCCAACCTGTGGCCGGGCTGGGCCACCAGCTCGGCGGCGATGCTGTCCTACATCTTCGGCGGTTCCATCCGCTGGATCGCCATCGCCATCCTGGTCGTGGTGGCGCTCATCCTGACGCTGGCTCCCCGCATCTACGTGGCGCTGGAGCGGCTGATCACCGTCAAGGTGATCCTGATCGGCGGCTTCTTCATCGTCGC
>DATDAP010000222.1:0-7920 GCA_036525335.1 Microlunatus sp.
GCCCGGGACACGCTCAACACGGAGCTGACCGAGCAGTACCTGGACAACATCTACCTGGGCTTCAACTCCACCAAGGAGCAGTTCCAGAGCGTGGCCAAGGGCGCGCGGAAGCTGGCCGACGGCAGCGGTGACCTCAGCGACGGCCTGGACCAGACCTCCACGGGCGCCAAGTTGCTGGCCGACGGCCTCGAGCAGCTGGACGATGGGACCCTGCAGCTGGCGGCCGGCATGACGAAGCTCGCGGCCGGCACGAAGGAGCTGCCCGGCCAGACCCGGCAGCTCGCCGACGGGGCACAGAAGTCCGCCGGCGGGGCCAGCGATCTGGCCGACGGGGTGAAGAAGTTCACCGGCGGACTGACCCAGCTGAACGACGGCACCAAGAAGCAGCCCGGGTTCGGTGAGTTCGCGGACGGCGCGGCGAAGTTCGCCAAGGGAGCCGGGCAGTACGGGACGCTGGGGGCCGGCGTCGGTGGCGGCGTGCAGCAGGTCGACACCGCGATGGACTCGTTCAAGGACCTGACCCCCGCACAGCTCGTGGCGCAGGTGCCGTGTCCGTTCGGGGATGACCCGACGACCGAGCAGTGCCAGGGCTTCTACGCCGGCTTCATCGGTGGAACGCAAGCAGCACACACGGCCCTCACCACCAAGCAGAAGGCGCCGGACGGCACGTCCTACAGCCTCGTCGATCTGGCCGATCAGCTCGAGTCCAACGGGTCGAGTCTGGCCACCAACGGTCCCCTGATCGCCAAAGGTCTCACTGGCTTCGCCGGCGGCATCGACAAGCTCGCCACGAGTGGACCGAAGCTGGCCAAGGGCACCAAGAGCCTGGCCAAGGGTCTCGATCAGCTGGCCGACGGCACCGACCGGCTGGCCACCGGGCTGAAGACCCTGAACAACGGCATCCAGCAGACCGCCACCGGAACCTCCGAGCTGGCCGACGGCACCGCCCAGTCGGCCACCGGCGGCCGGCAGCTCAGCGACGGTCTGGCCGCGCTCGCCGACGGTGGCAGCCAGCTGGCCGACGGAGCCGACGAGCTCGCCACCGGTCTGGAGAAGGGCGCCAAGCAGATCCCCACCTACGACGAGCAGACGCGGACCGCGCTGTCGTCCGTGGTCGCCACCCCGGTGACCGCCGAACGACCGTCGTCGCTGTTCGCCGACATCGCCAACACCACCTTCCTGGCCATCCTCGCACTCTGGCTGGGCGGACTGGCCAGCTTCGTCGTGCTGCGGGCCATCCCGGCGCGGGTGCTCACCTCGATGAAGCCGTCCTGGCGGCTGGCCGGCGAAGCGCTGCTGCCGGCCGCCGGCATCGCGGCGGTCCAGGCCATCGCGCTGACCGCGGTGCTGCAGATCCTGTTGGGGCTGTCCGCCGGTCAGGTGCTGGCGCTGCTGCCGTTCACCCTGCTGGCGGGGTTGTCGTTCGTGGCGGTGAATCATGCGCTGGTGGCCTGGCTGGGTGGCGTCGGTCGCTTCGTCTCGATCGGAGCGGTGGTGCTGGCCACGGCCTCGGCGATCACCCAGGCCGTGCCTCCGTTCCTCGGCCAGATCGTGCCGTTCCTGCCGCTCACCCCCGCCCTGGAAGGCGCACGGGCGATCGTGACCGACAGCGGCGGCGCCGGCGGATCGGCCGGTCTGCTGCTGGCCTGGTTGCTGGCCGGTCTCGCCGCCGGGGTGCTCGCGGTGGCCGGGCAGCGGATGGCGAAGGTGCCGGAGCTCGCTCCCGTACGGGCCTGACGTCCGCCCCCAATCCCGCTGACGCACGCTTTGCTGCGCTCACGCACGTCGTGCATCGGTTGCGTGACGATCCGGAGGAGTGCGTCAGCGGTTCGGGTGGCCTGCCTCGGACGTCGGAGCTCGTACGCGCACGGCTCTGCCAGGATGTCTCTCACCCCGGAGCACGACCAGGAGAGACCATGCCAGCGGACCGGTTCGTTCAGCAGCTCAACACCCAGATCGGGAACGAGTTCGCCGCCCACCAGCAGTACGTGGCCTGCGCGGTCTACTACGATGCCTTGACCATGCCGCAGATGGCGGGGTTCTTCTACGCTCAGGCGGTCGAGGAGCGCAACCACGCGATGATGATGGTCAACTACCTGGTCGACCAGGACGCCGAGGTGACCATCCCCGGCGTCGCGGCGCCCGAGACGACGTTCGCCGACATCGTCGCGCCGGTCGCGCTGGCTCTCGAGCAGGAGCGTCGGGTCACCGACCAGATCAACCAGCTGACCCGGATCGCTCGTGAGGAGTACGACTTCGCGTCCGATCAGTTCATGCAGTGGTTCATCAAGGAGCAGGTCGAGGAGGTCGCCACGATGAGCGACCTGCTGACCGTGGTGAACCGGGCCCGGAACGACGTCGAGGCCATCGAGGACTACGTCCAGCGGGAGACGGCGAACGAGAGCGCGGACCCGACGGCGCCGACCGTGGCCGGCGCCTGACTCAGGTCTCTCGAGCCTCAGTCGTCCCGGCCAGGGCCGGGACGAGCACGTCCAGCTGCTCGGCGAGCTTCTCGTCGGCGGGCCCACAACGTGCGGTGACCCGGCGCGACGGTGAGGGGAAAGTCCTCGCCGACCAGGGAATCCCGCGGCGCCAGGTCGTAGCGGCCGGCCGCTGACTCTGAGGATCACGATCCGGCGGTTGTCAACGCTGATCAGGCACAGCAGCAGACCTAGGCCGCCGTCGTAGTCGCTGCTCCACCGGTCGGTGCTGAGGTCGTAGCGGGCGTTGCCGGTTGGGTCGTGTGCGAGTAGGGCGAGGTGAGTGTCGAGTTCGCCGCGGGCGTGTTCGCCGAGAGTGAGGTACTGATCGCGTGCGTAGTCGACCCACAGGATCTGGCAGTCATTCAATGCGTCGGAAGGTCCCGGCGCTGGCCCGCCGGTGAAGTCGCCTGCTTCGGCGCGGCGCAGCTGGTCTTGTTCCTCGTCGGACAGGGTGATGCTCCGCAGCACGGCGATACGCCACCACTGGTCGAGTACCTCCTCGATCGGGACGGTGTCGTAGCTGGCAGCGGCCACTTTCAGAGCATTGTGGAACTGGCTTTCGAAGTCGGCGAGCTCGCAGGGGCGTGCTCGACTCGTGCCGCGCGGATCTTGGAGCCGGACCGCCGCGGCCCCGCTGGCCGCCACCGGCCTCGGCCCGGTCCGCGTGCTCAGCGCACCGGGAGACCGACAGCGCGGCCATCGCCGATGCGTTGGCCGGCCGCCCGCCGAGCACCGTGATCGACTTCTGCTGGGGACCGGTCGCCAAGGCGACCCTCCACGCCCTCGGCCGGGCCGATCTCGACGCCGACGACTACGACGTGACGTATGTGCAGATCGGCACCATGGCCGGCGCCGACGCGAGCCTGCCGGGCGCGCTGCTGCGCAGCCGGAACCTGACGCTGTCTGGGTGCGGCCGGGGCGGCACCCCGGTCGCCGAGATCGTCGGCCGGCTGCCGGAGTTCCTGGGCCAGATCGCCGCCGGCCGGGTGCACGTCCGCGACAGCGCGTACCCGCTGTCGCAGGTCGCCGAAGCCTGGGCCTTGTCGACGGCACCCGGGCGGTCGTCGTCCCCGGCTGATGGTTGGTCCGCCCTGGGTGCTGGCTGGTCTCCGTCGACGAGGACGAGCCAGCACCAGGAAACGTCAGCCCGGTCTACGGGCGGTACAGATCAGGTGCGGGCTGAGGCCGAGGAGCTCCGGCACCCGTTCGATCGCCCGAGCGGCGTCGAGGAGCACCTGCCAGTCGATCGGATCGGCCCGACGGGCGGTCGTCTCAGCGACTGAGAGAGGCATTCCCTCCACCCCGACGAGGTCCTCGACCAGCAGGCCGGCCTCCCGCACCTCGGCCAGCAGCTCGTCCGGCCGGTGGGTGTACGCGGCGAAGGCGCCCGGGTGCGCCGGTGGTAGGTCGCCGGTGCGTTCGACGCCGGGCACCAGGTCCAGCAAGTTGGGCAGCTTCGCGTACAGACGATCGGTGACCACGCCGTCGAGGCGCGGCGCCCACCGGGAGATGACGGCCGCGAAGACGACCCCACCCGGTCGGACGACCCGTGCGGCTTCCGCAAGCGCACGCACCCGATCCGCGCACTCACGCAGGTGGTAGAGCGGGCCCAGCAGCAGGGCGGCATCGACAGCGGCCTCGTCGAGGTCGAGATCAAGGGCGTCCGCGACCGCTGTACGGATCTCGACACGGCCCGATGAGGCCAGCTGCTGGACGTGCAACGCCATCAGGTCGCGGTGCTCGACCCGGTAGCCCAGGTCGGCGAGCCAGACCGCGTACCGGCCGGGACCACCGCCGATGTCGGCGACCACCGCCGGAGCAGTCGGCAGGTGCCGGAGCAGGATCTCCTGGGTGCGTTCCAGCTCAAGGGCACCTTTGGCCGAGGTCAGCCGGTCCCGCTCCTCGCTCCGTTCGTAGTAGGTACGGACCTCGTCGGCGTAGCTCATGGCCCGAGCCTGGCAGTGGGCCGCCATCCCGGGCGAACGGATATGCGCAGGTCGCGACGACCGCTCACGCCCGATGCGTGTGTCACGGTGAGACGTGTGGTGCGGGTCACACCCAGTACGATCACGGGGCACGCGGGTCCACCGCTGCGGACCAGCAGAAAGGATCATTGGTCGATGTACTTCATCGTGGTGAAGTTTCCGGTCAAGCCGGAATTCGTGGACAGCTGGGTCGAGCGGGTCACCCCGTTCACGCAAGCCACCCGCAACGAGCCCGGCAATCTGTGGTTCGAGTGGTCCCGCAGCGTGGACGACCCGCACGAGTTCGTGCTGGTGGAGGCGTTCACCGACGACGGCGCCGGGCCGCACGTGAACAGCGACCACTTCAAGCAGGCGCTGGTGGACCTGCCGCCGGCCCTGGCGGCCACGCCCAAGATCGTCAGCCGGCAGGTCGACGGTTCCGGCTGGGACGCCATGGGCGAGATGCAGGTCGACTGACACGAACTCGCCCGGGGAGACCAGGAACTTCGATGGAGTGGACGTTCGAGGGCTCGATCATCTACTGGCGGGGTCCCGCGCCGTACTACTTCGTCCCGCTGAGCGAGGACGTGGTGGCCGACCTCGCACCGGTGGCGAACCAGCTCACGTACGGATGGGGCTGCATCCCGGTCCGGGCCACGATCGGCGACACCGCGTTCGGCACCGCACTCTTCCCCAAGGACGGCGGCTACCTGCTACCCGTCAAGGTGGCCACCCGGCGGACCGAGGGCATCGACGAGGGTGACGTCGTGACGGTGCGGATGTCCGTCGCGGGCTGAGACACCCTCGACGTACCGGCGGGAGCCCTCGGAATGGGGTGGCCGGCGCGATCCGGGGTGATCCGGGGTGACCGACATGGCGGGCGGGCGGCAGACTGATCCCGCGGTGCGGCGGCGTCGCGCGTGAGGCGCCGGCTCGGCTGGCGCACTGGAAGGTGGTGGATCAGATGGCGGATGGCCCGCTGAAGCCCGGCGACCTGATGCCGGCCCGGGTGGTGAGGGCTTGGCAGCTGCACGCTCAGGTGGTCGCTCGAGATCAGCTGGGAGTCATCTACGGCAGCGGTGCGGGCAAGCTGACGGCCGGGCAGCACGTCAAGATCCGGATCATCGAGGTCAACGGGACCAACGGCTACAAGTTCACGGCGTCCCTGCTCGACGCGTGAGCCGGTCTCGCGGCACCGGGCCGAGATCAGGTCGGTGGCCGGCGCCGACGGAGACTGAGGCAAGATCGGCAGCATGACCGAGACGCTCCAGCCCTCGTCCGCCTACCGTGTCGACTCCGAGGTCGGGCGGCTCCGCAAGGTGCTGGTCTGTGCCCCTGGTCTCGCCCATGAGCGACTGACGCCGACCAACTGCGACGACCTGCTCTTCGACGACGTGCTGTGGGTGGACAAGGCCAAGACCGATCATGCTGCCTTCATGACCTCGATGCGCGATCGCGGGGTCGAGGTCGTCGAGCTGCACGAGGTGCTGGCGGAGACCCTGGCGCTGCCGGACGGACGCGCCTGGCTGCTGGACCGGCGCATCACGGCCAACCAGGTCGGCATCGGCTTGGTCACCGACACCCGCGCCTTCCTCGACGCCTTGAGCCCACTGGACCTGGCGCGTTATCTGATCGGCGGGATGTCCACCCATGATCTGCCGGCCGACCTGCGCCCGGGCTATCTCGCGCTGGCCCGGGAGTCGGGCGGCGTCACCGAGTACCTGCTGCCGCCGCTGCCGAACACCCTGTACACCCGAGACACCACCTGCTGGATCTACGGAGGCGTCACGCTGAATCCCCTCTTCTGGCCGGCCCGGCAGAACGAGACCCTGCTGATGAAGGCGATCTACGGGTTCCACCCGGACTTCGTCGGCTCGACGATCTGGTGGGGCGACCCGGAGGTCGACTGGGGTCTGGCCACCATGGAGGGCGGCGACGTACTCGTGCCCGGCAACGGTGTGGTGCTGATCGGGATGAGCGAGCGCACCTCACGGCAGGCGATCACCCAGGTCGCCGTACGGCTGTTCGAGCAGGGTGCGGCGGAGAAGGTGATCGTGGCGGGAATGCCCAAGCTGCGCGCGGCCATGCACCTGGACACCGTCTTCACCTTCGCCGACGTGGATTGCGTGACCAGCTATCCCGACATCGTGGACGGCATCCACACGTTCACGCTCTATCCGTCCGACACCGATCCCGGTGTCGAGGTGGTCGAGGAGCCGAAGCCGTTCACCGAGGTCGTCGCCCACGCGCTGAGCCTGCCGAAGCTGCGGGTGGTGGAGACGGGCGGCAGCCGCTACGACACCCAGCGCCAGCAGTGGGACAGCGGCAACAACCTGGTCGCCATCGAACCGGGGGTCGTCTACGCGTACGACCGGAACACCTACACCAACACGCTGTTGCGGAACGCGGGCGTCGAGGTGATCACCATCGACGGAGCGGAGCTCGGCCGGGGCCGTGGCGGCGGTCACTGCATGACCTGCCCGCTGATCCGCGACGCCGTGGCCTATTGAGCCGAACTCGTTCTCGCTCGGGATCCAGCTTCCTGCACCGGTTACAACACGAGCGAGAGGCACGATCCCGAGCGAGAACGGCCTGGTGACGGGAGGGTCAGGCCTCGAGGTAGTCGAGCAGGCCCGGCACGGCGGCCTCGATCGAGGCCAGGGTGCGCTCGAACCCCACGTCGGCTCCGTACCAGGGGTCGTCGATCCCGTAGCCGGGCGAGGCATCGGGGTCGAAGTCGGTCAGCAGGCGTACGTTGGCTGCCGCGGGTGCGATCGCCCGCATCTTGGTCAGGTGGATGTTCTCCATGGCCAGGACGAGATCCGCGGACTCGATCTCCCCTCGGGTGATCTGGTGGGCCGCGTGCCCGCCGGTCCGATACCCGTGACGGCCCAGCACCTCGACGGCCCTGTCGTCGATCGGGCCGCCGATCTCCTCGCGACTGGTGGCTGCGCTGGTGAACACCAGGTCGTCGAGGCCGCGATCGGCGGCCAGCTTCTCGGCGACGCGCTCAGCCATCGGGGAGCGGCAGATGTTGCCCCAGCAGACGAAGACGATGCTCCGGGTCTCGGGGTCAGGCACTCTCGTGCTTCTTGGTGCCGAGGATCGCGTTGACGATGAAGCTGACGATCGACACCGCGATGGCGCCGCCGACCGCAGTCCAGAATCCATCCACCTGCCAGCCGACGCCGAGCAGACCCGCGACCCACGAGGTGAGCAGCAGCATCAAGGCGTTGATGACGATCAGGAACAGTCCCAGCGTCAGCAACACGATCGGGATGGTGACGATCTGGAAGATCGGCTTCAGGATCGCGTTGAAGACACCGAAGATCAGGGCCACCACCAGCATGGTGAGGACCTTCGAGGTCGTGTCCGACCCGCTCAGGCTGATGCCGCTGAAGATCCAGGTGGCCACGGCGAGGGCGGCCATGTTGGCCAGCAGACGGAGAAGGAAACCCATGGCAGTGATCCTT
>DATDAP010000223.1:0-10675 GCA_036525335.1 Microlunatus sp.
CGCGGCCGGGACGCTGTACTCCATGATCGACTGCGCCTCCCGCTCCCCACCGCCGAGTCGCCCACCGAGCACGGTGAGATGGGCCATGGCCAGGTTGACGGTCTGGTCGCTGAACGGCCCGGTCAGGTTGGCCAGCACGTCACGGATCATCTGGTCGTACGCGCCGACGTTCTCGGCGGGCGTCTGGGTGATCACCTGCGCGGCGCGGACCGCGTACCGCTGGGACAGGAAGGGCAACGTCGCCACCACCGCCTCCTCGCCGGTCGAGCGGGCGCGGAACCGGTGCACCCCGCCCTGATCGGCGGGCCGTGGGCTGCCGATCAACCGGATGCCGACCTGACGCATCAACGGCCGGTAGGCCTCGAAGGTCGGACCATGATCATGGTTGCCGGCGATCGCGATCACCTCGATGCCGGCCCGCGCGAGCGTCAACAGGGTGCCGACGACCAGCTTCTGCGCGTCGGCGGTGGGGGACACGTTCTCGTACACGTCGCCGGCGATCAGCACGGCATCGACCTCGTGGTCGATCGCCAGCTCGACGATCTCGGCCAGCACGGCCTTCTGCTCGTCCAGCCGGGAGCGACCCTTCAGGGTCTTGCCGACGTGCCAGTCGGAGGTGTGCAGCAGCTTCATGATCAACAGTTCCTGGGTGCGGATCAGAACGGCGGCGGGGGATCGATGCCGGCGTCGTCGAAGTCGTCGTCGGTGGCCAGGCCGGGTAGTCGATCGAAGACGTTCCGGGCCGCGCCTCCGGCGGTCGGAGTCGGTGTGGTGGGCGGCGACGCGCACTCACTCAGCCGGGTCGCCCAGGCGGGGAAGGGGAATTCGATGGCCAGCGGCACCGGGATCTCCGGCTGGGAGACGAACATGGTGCCGGGCTTGGCCAGCGTCGCGCGCTGCCGTTGCGACGGCGGCAGGAACCCGTACTCGGGGCGACCGGCCTCGGCCGGGTCGAGACGGCCGACGATCTTGATCGAGGAGTTGGACACGATCCGCCGCTCCACCTCGCTGGCGGTCTGTTGCGCCCCGATCAAGATGATGCCGAGCGATCGCCCGCGCTCGGCGATGTCCAGCAGCAGGTCCTTGATCGGCGAGCTCCCCTCGCGCGGGGCGTACTTGTTGAGCTCGTCGATCATCGTGAACAGCAACCCGCCGGGACCGGCCTTCTCCTTGCGGGCTGTCTCCGCGGAGACGGTGACACCGACCACGAACCGCTGAGCCCGCTCCGGCAGGGTGTTGAGGTCGATCACGGTGACCTGGTGGTTGCCGGTGTTGATGGTGCGGCCCGAGGTCTCGGTGAGGTCGCCGCGCAGGATGGGGGACAGCGGCCGGACCGAGGATCGCAGTCGTCGGATGAAGGCGTTGACGGTGCCGATCCCGGTGACCGGGCCGGCCCAGGCGGTGCGGGTCGCGTCGTCGCTCACCTTGTCGGCGATGAGGTCGACCAGCTCCGGCCAGGTCCGGGCGATCCGGCCGTCGATCGACACCGCGCCGTCGCGACCGGCGGCCTGCGCATCGCGGGCCAGTCGGGTGGCGACCTGGTGGACCACCATCGTGTACTGGTTGCGTTCGTCCTCGACGTCGGCGAACACGTACGGCAGCAGCTCGTCGCGGCAGAACTCCGCCAGCGTCCACCAGAACGCGCTCACCCCCGAGGTCCGTCCGGTGACGTTGGGGCGGCCGGTCTGGTCGTACGGGACCGGTGGGGCGAAGAACCCGACCGAGGCGAACGGGGTGGCCGGCAGCCCGAGGGCGGCGTAGTCGGCGCGCAGGTCGTCGTCCAGCCGGACGTTGGGCTGGTCGAGGAACAGCAGGTCCTCGCCCTTGACCGAGAAGATCAGGGCACGGGTGCTCAGCTGGCGCTTGCCCAGCACGGCGGAGGTGAACAGGGCGTGCAACAGGAACAGGGCGAAGCTGGTCTTGGTGGCCACCCCGGAGATCCCCGAGATCGACACGTGGGCGCCGCGGGTGCCGTCCAGGAACTCCAGGTTGAGATAGATCGGCTCCCCGTCACGGCCCATCCCGATCGGCAGCTTGGTGGCCATCTGGTCGAAGTAGAGCGCCCGGTCACGCTCCAGCCCTGACCCGCGGACGGCCAGGGTCCCCGGCCGGGGCGGGATGTAGCACTCCGGCTCCACCCGGGTGGTGGTCACCTCGGCGATCTCCTGCAGGTGGGCGGGCAGCACCCCGTCGGCGATCAGGAAGGTGTCCGATCCGAAGGAGGCCCCCTCGTGCCGGGCCCGGACCTGCGTCACCACCCCGGCCGTGCTCACCGGGCCGACCCCCGGGACGTTTCGGAGGGTCAGCACGACGTCGTCGAGCTGCAGGTAGGAGTCCTCCGCGACCGCCACCCGGAACAGCAACGGGGTGGAGTCCTCGGTGCCGGCGATCAGGCCCACGGCGTGGTCCGGTGGCTCGGCGTGGTCCCGGCTCCCTCCACCGGAGGTCGGGCTGACCCCATCACTCACCGCTGACTCACTCCCACCCGCCTGGCCGATCTCGATCCCGCGTCAGAGCACCGTACTGCGGGCCCCGGACACGTCGCCGGTGCCGGTGTGCCCGGGCTCCGGCGACGGGTCGCGTCCCGCCGTGCAGCGGCCATGCGGTCAGACGGCGGTGGTGAAGGCGTCGCGGCCCCTCCGGGAAGCTCGAGTCAGCCGGCGTTGGGCCTTCCGTTCGCGCTTCCGCTCGCGGACGGCCTCCCGCAGCTCGTGGTACCGCGCGGCGCGGTGGCTGAGCGAGAGCCCGTTGACGGCTGCGTACAGGCCGATGGCGTGGATCTGGATGTCGTTCATCGTTGTCGTCCTTCCTTGATGGGGTGTGGGTGTTGGTGTGTGCGGTGAAGACGGTGGGGAACCACTCAGGTCCGAGCCGCGATCACCAGCGAGAACGGCGTCTCGGCGACCTTCTGGGCCTGCGCGAACCCGCCGTCGGAGAGGACGTGCAGGGTGCGCGCCAGTCCCGCCTGGTTGCCCAAGGCGGCTCCCCCCTGCGACACGGCGTGCGGGACGCACAGGTTGTGACTGGACGCGTACCAGATCAGACCGAGCGGGTGGAGGTTCTGCTCGAGGTGGTCGCCGGCGTTGGGCTCGACGGCGAAGAACCAGCCGCCGTCGGTCAGGTGCCGCTTCGCGTGCCGCAGGGACCCGACCGGGTCGCCGAGGTCGTGCAGGGTGTCGAACATGCAGATGAGGTCGTACGAACCCTCGTAGGACTGCGCATCGCGCACCCGGAAGGTGACCCGGTCCTGCACGCCGGCATCCTCGGCCGCGCTGCGGGCTCGGCGCACCGACTCCCGGTGGTAGTCGACGCCGGTGAAGGTCGAGGCGGGGAACGCCTCGGCCATGGCGAT
The DNA here is from genome assembly GCA_036525335.1 of Microlunatus sp. GTDB lineage: Bacteria > Actinomycetota > Actinomycetes > Propionibacteriales > Propionibacteriaceae > Microlunatus. Next base: position 3,353 of record DATDAP010000223.1, read on the forward strand.
GGTGGCGGTGCCCAGGCCGGAGCCGACGTCGAGCACCCGGGCGCCCGCCCGTAGACGCTCGACCAGGCCGGGCACACTCGGCAGCCACTGGGGGACGAGCAGGTGGCGGAACGCCGGGCGGAAGAAGCGCTCGAAGCCGACGAACAAGCGCGAGTCATGGGCGTGCCAGCCCAGCCCGTCGCCGCTGACGTACCCGTTGGCCAGCTCGTCCGCGGTCTCCCAGACCGAGGCGAGCACCTCGAAACCCGAGGCCATGAACGCCGGGCTGTCCTCCTGGGCGAGGACCAGGGCGTGCTCGGCCGGCAGCGTGAACGACTGGGTCGCGGGGTCGTACGTGACGTAGCCGGCCGCGGCCTGCGCCGCCAGCCACTCCCGGACGTAGCGCTCGGTGTAGCCACAACGCCGAGCCAGCTCGGTGCTCGTGCTGCCGGGGTGGGAGGCCAGGGCGCGCCACAGCCCGAGCCGGTCACCCAGGTAGGCGAGCAAGGTGTTGTGGCCGATGCCGAGGTCGTGGACGATCTTGCCCGCGAACGCCTCGACCTTCGCCTCGTCGATGGCAGTCACGGCGACCGCCCGCTCGTCGACGGCGGCCACGGCGGTCGCCTGCTGATCGACCTGGTCGACACCCTCGATGGTGGTCATGATGTTTCCTCTCGTTCGCGACGGACCCCTGCGGTCCACGGACGAGAACCACCGTGACGAGAGGTGCTGGCACAGTGATGTCACCGAGATCCTCCGATCCGGGAGGCCCGTGACAGCCGCATGACAGTGACGGGCCGAGGATCGACCAATGAGCGATGACGACCTGACCTCGATGGGAACCACCTTGCTCGTTTGGGCCCATCCCGATGACGAGACCTACCTGAGCGGAGGCCTCGCCGCGAGCCTGGTGAAGCGCGGCCACCGCGTGGTCACCGTGACAGCCACCCGCGGCGAGCTGGGTGGGGCCGACACGACACCCGCGGCGCGTGCGCAGACGGCGCAGCTCCGAACGGCGGAGCTCGACCGAGCGCTGGCGCTGTTGGGTGTCGTCGAGCACTACTGGCTGGGCTACGAGGACGGTGGGTGCTCCGAGGCGGACCCAGAACCGGCCGTGCGCCGGCTGGCCGATCTGATCGACGAGGTGCGCCCCGATACGGTGCTGACCTTCGGCCCGGACGGGTTCACCGGCCACCCCGATCACAGGACTGTGAGCTTGTGGGTTGACCGTGCGCTCGACCGGTGCCACGTGTCGCCCCGGCTGCTGCACGCCGTGGCCACCGAGCAGGACCGCGTCGACCCTGCGCTCGACAACGACTTCGGGGTCTTCTCCCTCGGCCAACCCCGCATCTGCGATCCCGAGGACGTGACACTCAGACTCCCTCTCGATCCGGAAGCGCTGCGCCGCAAGGTGGCCGCCCTGCAGGCGCAGGAGTCCCAGACCGCGGGTCTGATCCAGGCGGTGGGCCTCGAGCGTTTCACCGCCTGGGTCTCGATCGAGGTGTTCGCCCGTCCCGTCCGCGACGCCGCTGACGACCCCGCACCTGCTGTGCCACACTGACGCGCGCACGGACGTCGTACAGGGCGAGGAGGGGGCATGCCGCCGGAACCTTCGTCCGCGGGGGTGTGGATCCAGATCCTCGGTCCGTTGTCCCTGCGGGTGGAGGGGGCGGACGTGAGCGTCCCCGGCTCCCGTCGGCGGGCACTGCTCGCGGCGTTGGCCCGAGCGCGGGGTCGGGTCGTCGGCATCGATCGCCTCGTCGACACCCTCTGGCCGGACGACCCGCCCGCTAACGCGGCTCAGGCGCTGCACAGCCACGTGTCGCGGATCCGTGGCCAGCTGGGTCCCGCGGGTGGACGCCTGTCGCACCGGGGCGCCGGCTACGTGCTCGAGCTCGGCGACGACGAGCTCGACGCGGCCGTGGTCCGACGGGTGGCGGCCGAGCTCCCCGAGCTCCCGCCGGAGACCGTGCTCGAGCGAGCACCCGAGGCGCTAGCGCTGTGGCGCGGCTCGGCGCTCGAGGAGTTCCGCGGACTCCCCGAGCTGTACGTGGAAGCGGTGGCCCTCGACCAGGTGAAGCTACGGATCCACGACGCGCTGCTGCGGGCCATGATCGACGTCGGGGATGACCGGGCCGTGGCGGAGGCCCGCTCTGCGCTCGCCGCCGACCCGCTGCACGAGACCGGTGTCCTGCTGCTGATGCGTGCGCTCGCCGGGGAAGGCCGTGCGGCCGAGGCGATGACGGTGGGGACGACGTACCGACGTCGCCTCGTCGACGAGACCGGCCTCGACCCGGGTCCGGAGCTGGCCCGGCTGGAGCAGGACATCGCCACGGGAACGATCGGGGCGGGCGCCCGGCGCCGAGCGTGGCCGGCTCGCAGCGTGGTTGCTCGGCCCTCAGGACCGCTGGTCGGACGCCAGCAGGACTACGACGAGATGCTGCGCCTGCACGCGAAGCACCGGCTGGTCACCGTGACCGGCCCGGGGGGCGTGGGGAAGACCCGGCTTGCCCTGGAAGCCGCTGCCGCACTGGCCGAGCGCGATCAGATCGAAGCCGTGGTCGTGGACCTTGCCGCCGTCGAGGACGCCGCGCGCGTCCTGCAGGCGGTCGCGTCGACGATCGGGCTCCGGGTTGTCGCCGCGCCGTCGCCCTCGGCGGTGGACATCGCTGTCGCTCTGGCCGATGCGCATCTGTTGTTGGTCCTCGACAACGCCGAGCACGTGGCCGACATCTGCCGGGAGTTCGTCGATGCCGTGGACCGGCACGCGCCGGGGGTTCGCGTTCTGGTCACCTCGCGACTGACGCTGCACGCCCGCAGCGAGTACGTCCTGCGCCTCCAACCGCTCCCGACGCCGCGCGTCGTCGGCGACCTGGCAGACCTGGTGCGGCAGCCGAGCGTCCGGGCGTTCCTGGAGCACGCGCGACGCCACGACCATCACTATGAGCTGACTGCTGCGGACGCCGAACCGCTGGTGGAGGTCCTGAAGCACCTCGACGGTCTTCCGCTGGCCATCGAGCTGGTCGCCCGACAGGTGGCCGTGCTGCCCCTTGCCGCTATCCGAGACCGGCTGGGTCGAGCCCTCGACCTGCTCTCGAGCCCGGACGGGGACGAGGGCCGGCAACGGACTCTGCGGATGACGATCCGGTGGTCGTACGACCGGCTGAGCCCGGCCCAGCAGGCGTTGCTCCGAGCCGTGTGCGCCTTCCCCGGTGGGGTGGACCTGGGCACCGTCGAGGAGCTGGCCGCAGAGGTGGGCGCCAGGCGAGATCCGGTGCAGCTGCTGGTCGGCCTGGTGGACGCCTCGCTGCTGGACGTCGACCGCTCGCGCAGCCGCTATCGGCTCTTGTTCACGGTCCGGAGCTTCCTGCTCGACGAGGTGACGACTCTCGGCGAGCTGTCGGAGACCGAGGAGAGGTTCCTGGCCTGGGCGGTGCGGGCCGCCGACGAGATCGGAGCCGGACTGTTCTCGGCCGACGAGGCACTCGCCGATCGACGCCTGCGGGCCGAGCTCGACAACCTGCGGGCGGCACGCGACCTGGCACGGGCCCGGCGGCAGTTCGACACGCTCGTCCAGATCACTCTGGCGCTCGACCAGGGCTCGATCTGGCGTGACCTCCGTGAGGTGTGGTCCTGGTGCCTCGAGCTGACTCAGGGCGACGAGTTCGCGGGGCATCCACGGGAGGTCGAGATCCTGGGTGCCGCGGCCGACGCCGCACGGCAAGCGGGTGACTTCGACCGGGCCGTCGAGCTCGCGCAGCGGGGTCTCACTGTTGCCGGGCTCGATGGTGCGGGGACGGCACGGTGCTGGTCGGCGATGGCCGGCGTCGCGCACTATCGCGGGGACTTCGCGGCCGCGTCCGCGCACTGGGAGCGGTCGGCCGGACACGCGGGGCCCGTTTCCGCGGGATTCCTCGCCAGCGCGGCTCTCGCAGCCGCCTACGGTGGCAACCGTGGGCGGGCGGCGAACCTGCTGGACGCGGTGGGCGCACTCGAACCTCTCAGCCCGGGCAACGACGCCTTCCGCACCTACGTGATGGGTGAGCTGGCGGCCCCCGACGACCCCTCGACTGCCCTCCGCCACCACCTCGCCTCGGTGGAGGAGGCGAACAGCGTGGGCGCCACGTTCGTCGCCGGCGTTGCCGGTGTGGCGCTGGCGTCTGTCCGTGCCAGGACCGGTGACCGGGGCACGGCGGCGGCGGCCTACCGGGACCTGCTGGACCACTGGCGGACCACCGGGCACGGACCCCAGCTCTGGACCACCGCACGCAACGCGGCGGCGCTGTTGATGGCGGAGGGTCACACCCGGGTTGCGGCCCTGCTCCTGTTGCGCGCTGACGCCAGTCCCGACGCGGCGGCTGTCGACGCCGACATCGCCCGGTACAGCGGTCGCAACTACGTGGCGTGGACCGACGTGGTCGGTGATGATGCCGCCGCGTCGCTCCGCGCCGAAGCGACGCGGCTGAGTACGCGCGACGTGATCGACCTGGCCAGAGACACCCTGCACGACATCGCTACGCGCTGACTTCACCCGCGCTGATTCACTCGCGCGGGTCGATCACCACCCGCCTACCCGACCGGCCGGCCTCCGCCCACGCCTCGGCGCACTCGCGGAGTGGCCGCACCACGTGGCTGACCTCCAGCCTGCCGGCGGAGGCCAGGTCCAGCACGGAGCCAAGGGCGGCCGCCCGCTGAGCCGAGGTGATCGCGTTGTTGGTGTAGCCCAGGATGGCGATCGACCGCCCGCGCAGCGCGGCCGAGGAGAAGTCCGTACGGTCACCCGCCGCGCCGCCGAGATTGACCAGACGGCCACCCGGTCCGAGAGCGTCGACGGCGGCCGCGGCGGGTTCGCCGAAGACGGGGTCGATCACCACGTCGACCGGCCCGTCGGCCGCCTCGATCAGCCGCTCGGTGAGGGCTGCCCGGTCCGGCTGGTCGCCCAGCGTGACGACCCGCGTCGCGCCGGCGGCCAGGGCCGGGGCCGCCGCCGCTTCCGACCGGACGACCGCGACCACGTGGCCGGCGCCCAGGTGCCGGGCCGCGGCCAGCGCCACCTGACCGACGATGCCGCTCGCCCCCAGCACCACGACCCGCTCGCCGGGCTGCAGCCGTGCGCGCCAGGTGAGGGCCATCCAGGCCGCGATCCCCGACGTGCCGATGGCCGCCGCGGCGGCGTCCGACAGGCCGCCGTCGATCGGCACCAGATCGGCGGCGGCGACGGCGCACAACTCCGCGAGACTCCCGTCGCCGGGACGCATTCCCGCGGTGGTGGCGAACCAGACGCGGCTGCCGGTGGTGAGCTCCGGCGAATGTCGGACGACCCCGATCCCTTGCACACCGGGCACGTACGGCAGTGGCTGCTGCCCGAAGTAGGAGGTGCCGCCGGCGCAGAGCAGGTCGAGCGGCACGATGGGGGCCGCGGTCACCTCGACGAGGTTGACCGCATCGACAGGCTCGGGTCGATCACCCGGCACGGGCGCGGACCCGTACGTGTGCAGGAGCGCCGCCCTCACGTCGCGATGTCCGGGTACGGCAACGAGAGGTGCTGCAGCGCCGCGCCGTACGCCCGCTGGTACTCGAGCGGACCATGATCACGCTCGAACATCGCGATGAACAGGGTCAGGGTCAGGAACGGGTGCGCGCCCAACCCGAACAGCGCGACATGATCATGTTCGCGCAGCGCCCGACGCTCTTCGTCGTCGAAGGCCAGCCAGGTGCTGCGCTCACCGCTGTGGCAGTTGAGGAGCCGGTTGGCCATCTCGGTCTCCCACCAGGTGACGGTGCCGACCGGATCGGTGCGGTAGCGCTCGACCAGCTCCGGGTCGCGGTCGATGGTGAACAGGAACTTGTCCAGCAGGTACTTGCTCACGGTCTCCATCCTCCCGTCACGGAGTTGATCTTCGTCATAGGCCCGATCCCTTCGGGTACCAGGTGAAGTAGGCCTCCATGGTGTGGAACAGGTCGAGGGTGTCGACATGATCGGCGGTGACGTTCTCTCCGGCGGCCCCCATCATCAGCATGAAGTCCATGAACCCGTGCGTGGCGTTGCCGGGCGCGTGCAGGCTGTCGAGCGTCACCTCCCGCAGGCACCCGTTCAGGTCCCCGGTGGCGATCCACTCCACGGCCCGGCGATCGAAGTCCGGATCGGGACCGTGCGGCCCGAACTGGCGCGGTCCGCCGAGCTCCAGGGACAGGTGCCCGGTACCGATGATCGCCACCCGCAGGTGCGACGGCCAGCTCTCCACCATCTGCCGGATCGCCCGACCGAGCGCCACGAACCGACGCGGCTGCGGCAGGGGCGGGGCGAAGATGTTGGTGTAGATCGGCACGATCGGCAGATCGGCCTCGGGTCGCAGCGTGATGATCGGGCAGGTGATCGAGTGGTCGATCCGGAGCTCGTTGCTGAAAGCCAGATCGAAGTCGGCGTCCAACCCGGTCCGCAGGATGTGGGAGGCCAGATCCTCCTGCCCGGCCAAGGTCATCCGCGGCAACCCGAACTCGCGTTCCTCGTTGTACCAGTTGGCGTCGAAGGTCGGCGCCTTGCCGACCAGGAACTGCGGCATGTTGTCCAACCACAGCTGGTGGAAGTGATCGCTGCCGACCATCACCAGCACGTCGGGTCGGGCCCGGGTCAACGTCTCGCGGAAGCGGAGGATCTTCTCCACCCACTCGTCGGCGAAGGGCGGGCGGTCGGATCCGGTCGCCGTGCTCGCCCGTAGGTAGAACGGGTGATGGGTGGAGGCGATCACCGTGCAGACGGTCGCCATCAGTCCTCCTGTTCGTCGGGCCGTTCGTAGACGGCGTGGCCGTCGACCTCGCGATAGACCTGCATCCCGATCGGGTGCCGTCGCTCCTCGGCGAGCTGGCCCAGCAGACCGGCGGTGCGGGCCAACAGAGCGAAACCGCGCAACAGCTCGACCGGAAGTCCCAGATCGGCGAGTGCCGCTCCGCAGACCCCGGCACCGTTCAGCGGCAGTCGGCGACCGAGGACCTGATCATGGACACGGCCGATGGCCTCGAACAGGGCCAGGTGCGGACCGTACGTGCCTTCCTCGGTCGCGATCCTGATCAAGGTCGGCGTCCGGGGATCGCCCTGCTTGTGCACCGGATGACCCAACCCGGGAACGAAACGGCCGGCCAGCTTGGTCTGTCGCACCGCGGCCAGAGCCAGGGCGTCCCAGCCGGAGTCGTCACTCGGCAGCACGCCGTCGGCCGCAGTGATCACGTCATGCAGGTAGGCGCCGCAGTCCTCGGTGACCCCGAGGAAGCGGGACCCGCCACCGAGCAGACCGGCGGCGAGGGCGCCCTGCAGGGAGTCCGGGGCCGACAGGTAGGTGAGGCGGG
>DATDAP010000224.1:0-3249 GCA_036525335.1 Microlunatus sp.
ATCGAGTCCGTGGTGGCGACCGCGGACGCGGTCCGGGCCCGCGGTCGGCACAGCAAGAAGATCAACCTGTCGTTCGACGAGTGGAACGTCTGGTACATCCGGCGTTTCGGTGGCGACGGGCCGAAGCCGTCGACCGTCGAGTGGAAGGCTCAGCCTCGGTTGATCGAGGACGAGTACACCGTGACCGACGCGGTGGTGGTCGGCACCTTCCTCAACTCGCTGCTCCGGCACGGCGACCGGGTCACCGTGGCCTGCCAGGCGCAGCTGGTCAACGTCATCGGGCTGCTGCGGTCCGAGCCCGGCGGTGAGGCCTGGAAGCAGACGATCGCGTACCCGTTCGAGCAGATGGCGCGGCTCGCCCGCGGTCAGATCCTGCAGGTGGTCGCCAGCTCGGATCTGTTCGACTCCGACGCCTACACCGACGTGCCGGTGGTCGACGCCACCGCGACGTACGACGCCGAGACCGGCCGGGCAGCCGTCTTCGTGGCCAACCGCAGCCTGACCGAGTCGGCGACGCTGGAGGTCGACCTGCGCGGCATCGGCGGCAGCGCCGTGCGCGGGGCCACCACCCTGCACGCCCGCGACGGGCAGAACCGCCACGCCAGCAACACGACCGAGCACCGGGCCGTGGTCCCGACCCCGTTCGACGCCCACGTCGTACGGGATGGTCGGCTGACCGCCACCCTGCCGGCCCTGTCCTGGACCGTCTTCGAGCTGGACGCCCGTCGCGAGGGCTGACCCGACCCCTCGGCCCCACGCCCTCCCTCCGACGCCCGTTCGCTCGGGATGCTGCCTCGTGCTCGGGTTGCCACCCGAGCAGGAAGCACGAACCCGAGCGACGCGCTGGGTGGGTACGGCCGGGCGGCTCTTGTACGCTCACCGCCGGAGGTGGTGGCGTGCTGCGAGGGGCCAACCTGCCGACCCTGGGCGACTTCAACCAGCGGCTGGTGCTGGACGTGATCCGGCGGCATCCCGAAGGCATCGGCCGGGTTGCGGTCGGCGCGGCCACGGGTCTCACCCCCCAGACCGTCTCCAACATCGTCCGGCGTCTCGGCGAGGCCGGTCTGGTGGCCGAGGGCGAGCGGGTACGGACGCCGCGGGGCAAGCCACCCACCCTGCTGCACATCGAGCCGACCCGGCACGTGGCGGTGGGCATCCACATCGACCCGGCACAGGTGTCCGCGCTGAGCATGGACCTGGCCGGCGTCGTGCACCGGGTCGCGTCAGCGCCCACGCCGCCCGAGGTCACGCCGGCCACGGCCGTGGCGATGGTGCAGCAGCTGACTCGCGAGGTGCTCGAGGACTGGTCCGGCGCGGCCGGTGAGGACGCCGTGCTCGGCATCGGAGTCGCCGCCCCGGGTCCGATCGACCTGGAGCACGGCAGCCTGCGACGCCCGCCGCAGCTGCACGGCTGGGCCGACGTGCCGTTCCGTGACACCCTGCACGACGCGCTCGGCTGGCCGGTGCTGCTGGACAAGGACGTGATCGCCGCAGTCACCGGCGAGCACTGGGCGCCGGACGGACCACGGGACGACTTCGTCTATGTCTACCTGGGGTCCGGGATGGCGGTCGGCGCCGTGCTCGGCGGCCGGGTGCACCGTGGCACCACCAACAACGCCGGGGAGATCCTGGGGCTGTTCGACCGGGCCCCGCTGCCGATCACCCTGGTCGCCCGGGCGGCCGAGGCCGGTCTGCTACCGAGCGCGCCGCAGACCTACTCCGAGGTGCGGCCGGCCTTCGAGGCACTGTGTGCTCTGGCCGATCAGGACCCGCGCGCCGCGGGTCTGCTCGATGACGCCGTCGATCCCCTGGCCCGCGGTGTCGCCACGCTGGTCAACGTGCTCGATGTCGGTCGAGTGGTGCTCGGCGGACCGTCCTGGCCGCTGGTCGCCGACCGCTGGCTCGAGCGACTGCCACGCCGGTTGGACGGTCGACTCGCCGCCCGGCCCTCGGTGGCCGTCAACGGCAGCCGTCTGGCCGACCACGGCTCGGCGTACGGCGCTGCCGCCCTGGTTCTGCATCACTTCCTCAGTCCCGGACCGGCTCTGCCCACTGGTTAAATCAAATTGATTGCGTTAATCTCGGACGAGTGCACTCCAACTCCGACCTGCTGACCCAGCGTCTCGACCGTTTCGTCCGTGACCAGCTCACGCCCAGCCTCTACCGGGAGCGACAGCCGCTGAGTCTGCAGGCCTGGCCGGTGCCCGACGAACCGGTGCCCTTCGCCGAGGCCTTCGCCGGGGCGTACGAGCCGATCGCGGCCGGCACCCGCTGGGGCCGCGCCTGGTCGACGCTGTGGCTGCACGTGCAGGGCACCGTCCCCGCCGGTTGGGACGAGATCCCCGGCACCCGGGTGGAGATCGCCATCGACCTGGGCTTCACCGGTGGACCCGGCTTCAACGCCGAGGGCCTGGCCTGGCGCCCGGACGGCACGATCATCAAGGCGATCTCCCCCGACAACACCTGGCTGCCGGTGGACTCGGCGTCGATCGACTTCTACCTGGAGGCCGCCGCCAACCCCGACGTGGGCGCGGCCATGTCCGGCGGCAGCTTCCGCCCAACCCCCCTGGGCGACAAGGCGACCGCGGGCGAGGACCCGATCTACGAGCTGCGCGCCTTCGACGTGGTGCTGCTCGACCTCGAGGTCTGGGAGCTGATCCGCGACATCTGGACGCTGCGCGGCCTGATGCCCGAGCTGAGCGGGGACGACGCGCGCCGGTACGAGATCCTGCACGCGCTCAGCCGCATGGTCGACGTGGTGGACCCCGCCGACGTCGCCGGCACGGCGTCCGAAGGCCGCCGGCAGCTGGCCGCCGTGCTGGCCGCCCCGGCCGCGGCGTCGGCCCACAAGATGGTGGCCGTCGGGCACGCGCACATCGACTCGGCCTGGCTCTGGCCGCTGCGCGAGACGGTCCGCAAAGTGGCCCGGACCTGGAGCAACGTCGCCGATCTCGCCGACCGCGACCCCGACTTCGTGTTCGCCTGCTCCTCGGCCCAGCAGTATGCGTGGATGAAGCAGTACTACCCCGCCCTGTTCGAGCGGATCCGCGGTCTGGTGGCCCGTGGCCAGTTCGCTCCCGTCGGCGGCATGTGGGTCGAGTCGGACACCAACATGCCCGGCGGGGAGGCGATGGCCCGCCAGTTCGTGGCCGGCAAGCAGTTCTTCCTGGACGAGTTCGGGGTGGAGACCGAGGAGGTCTGGCTGCCCGACTCCTTCGGCTACTCCGCCGCCCTGCCGCAGATCGTCGC
>DATDAP010000225.1:0-2456 GCA_036525335.1 Microlunatus sp.
ACCCCTGATTCGGCCGCCGCTCGGGCGCTGGCCTACGAAGGCGCCACCGTGGTGCGCGCCGACCTCGACGACGTCGACAGCCTGGTCGCTGCCTTCGACGGGGCGTACGGGGTGTTCTGCATGACGTCGTTCTTCGAGCACCTCGACGCCGAGCGGGAGGCCACCCAGGCCGCCCATCAGGCTCGGGCCGCCGCAACCGCCGGTGTCCGCCACGCGATCTGGTCGACAGCGGAGGACACCCGGCGGCGCTACCCGCTCGAGGACGATCGGATGCCGACGCTGCAGGGCCGGTTCAAGGTGCCGCAGTGGGACGCGAAGTCGGAAGGCAACGTGCCCTTCGAGGAGGCCGGCGTCCCCACCACGTATCTGCTCACCCCGTTCCACTGGGAGGCGTGGGTGTCCGGTCTCGGTGCTCCGCAGCCCGGACCGGACGGTGTGCTGACCGTGGCGCTGCCGCTGGGCGACGCCCTGGTGCCGGGGATTGCCGCGGAGGACATCGGGCGGTGCGCGTACGGCGTGTTCCGCGGCGGGGAGGAGTTCCAGGGGATCACTGTCGGGATCGCCGGTGAGCACATCACCGGTGAGCGGCTCGCGCTTGGCCTGTCGCAGGTGTACGGCGAGCCGGTGCGGTACCAGTCGCTGCCGCTCGAAGTGTTCCGCTCGCTGCCGTTCCCCGGCATCGATGTGGCGGCCAACATGATCCAATATGTGGCCGAGGCCAACGACGAGTACTGCCGGCCCCGGGACGTACGGCTGGCCAGGCTGCTCAATCCGTCGCTGCTCGGGTTCGACGCCTGGGTCGCTCGGACCCGGGTACCGGTCCGGACCGGGTAGTGCCGTCATGGAACCGCACGAGCTGATCTTCGCGGTCACCAACGCAGGTGTGGCCGCCCGATGCCTGCACGTGGTGGCAGAGCTTGGCGTCGCCGACCACATCGACGACCATCCGGTCTCCGCGAAGGAACTGGCACAAAGATGCGAGGTCGATCCGGACGGGCTGAACAGGGTGCTTCGCCTGCTGGCCGCGCACGGTGTGTTCACGCCCGCCCAAGGCGGGTACCAGCACAGCCCCGCATCTCGACTGCTGCGCAGCGACAGCCCGATGTCGATGCGGGCCTTTCCCCAGATGATGGGCCTGCCGGTGGTGCTGCGGTCGTTCGACGACCTGGCCCACTCGGTCCGCGCAGGTCGCCCGTCGATCGAACTGAGCGATCCCGACGGCTTGTGGGGATACCTGCGGGAGGCGCCCAGGGAACGCGCAGTCTTCAGCCAAGCCATGACCGCGAAAGCGGCAGGGGAGACCGCGGGAGTCCTGGCAGCGTACGACTTCGCGTCCTCAGGCACGATCGTCGACGTCGGCGGCGGCCGCGGTCACCTGCTGCACGCGGTTCTCGAGGCGACGCCCCAGGCACGGGGCATCCTGGTCGACCTGCCCGGCGTCGTCGAGGCAGGAGGACCCGCGCATCCCCGGCTCGTCCGGCACGCCGGCGACTTCCTCATCGACCCGCTACCGGCCGGCGACACCTACCTGGTCATGGACGTGATCCACGACTGGGCCGATGCCGAGGCGCTGGCCATCTTGACCGCTATCCGGCGAGCAGCGATGGACGGCGCCACCGTGCTCATCATCGAGGGGATCCTGCCCGAAACCCTCGACCCTGGCAGCCTGACGATCGACGTCATCATGCTGGCCGTCACCGGCGGCCGGGAGCGAACCGACGCCGAGCTGGGCACACTCCTCGATGCAGCTGGTCTACGGCTCACACGAGTCATCGACACCCCAGGGCGTCTACGGATCGCCGAGGCCCGGCGGCCGATACGGTGACCTGACCCCTAGGCCGGCGATGCGAAACTCGAGTGATTCGCTCGGTCTTGGTTCACCCGCTGCCGGGGCACCAGGTCAGCGACACCCGCTTTCCCGCGGGTGGTCGAGCGGTCCAGAGCAGAGACCAAACTCCTGGCGACGCAGCTGACTCATACCTGAATCGAATGCGCCTCACACTCCGAAGATCGGGGAAGCCGATGTCATATGGCCTATCGGACAAGATCATAATCAGGAGTGGTGTCGCGCCGCGCCAACGTGGAGATCCCCGTGCGCGCGGTTGGGGATCTGCCTGCAGCGGATAATGACGGCCTTTGACTGGCGGGGGGAGTCATAGCGCCTACTGATCATCGTGGCGGTCGCCACGGGTCTGGCACGTCCTCGACTGAGCCCTGATCCACCGATGATCATGGTTCCGGTGGGCGTGTTGTCGGACGAGAGTGTCCCTCTGACCAGGGAGAATGGTGATTGCGAAGGCATCATTCGTGCCGACCAGAGGGGACACCTCGTAGGTGAAAGCATCTCATAGGGTTCAGCCGGTTTTCGATGATCCGAATCTGGTGGGTTCCGCTGGTCTGGTCCCGGCGCTGTTGCTGGGCGAGTCGGCGGGTCTGCATGACCTGCTCGAGGAACA
>DATDAP010000226.1:0-3488 GCA_036525335.1 Microlunatus sp.
TTGGCCGTCTCGTCGATGGTCCACAGGGCCTCGAACCTGCTGGGCACCGCTTCCTCCGCGGTGCCCCTGAGCGTGGTCATAGAGGGAGAGGCCACACCTCGACGGTCCTCGCATCCGGGTTCCCCGCGACATTGTTCGATCTCGGTCTGCCTCGAGGACCCGGTAGAGGACACCGCCCACGCTCACCAAGCCGGGCCTGCTGAAGCTGGCGTGGCGCTGGCACGGGGAGATCAGCACGCCGGCCGCCCGGCACGGATCCGGGAAGAGACACCTCGGACGCTGCAACGGTCGTCATCACGCCAGAGTGGCTAGATCACCGGCATCTTTCGAGCATCCGGCGAGCAGTTGTGGAGAAGCACTCGAGTTTCCACAACCTGCAGCCCGAGGCCGCGTTTCCCGCCGGGGCATCCAGGTAGGCGGCCGCGCATCGGATGCAGTAGCCCGCGGTCAGGTGTACGAACTTGCCGATCTTGACCGCTATGAAGCTAAGTACGGCTCCGGGCGTGTCGAGCACGCGCCGCGCCGCGCCTCGGCCTCGCGCGACCGACCGTCCAGCGGCGATTCAACCGCGCAACAAGCCGATGACAGGGCGTGTGCGGATCAGACGCGAGCCTCGGCCAGCACCACTGTCTTGTTTGCAGACCTGTTGTCGCCCGAGAAGCAGTACGCCCCTGTTGCAAAGGCCAGAAGACTCGCGAGCGCTGCCCAGCGCAGGTGCTGGCTGTCCGTCCGCTCACACTCGCTTACCAAGCCGTCTGCCACTGAGTCCGTTTCAGGCGTTGGCGGGGCGGGTCCAGCCTCCCGTGCCACTGGGTCATCGGGGCCAACGGCACGCTGACCGGGTACGCCGGCGGGCTGTGGCGCAAACGGCAGCTGCTCGAGCTCGAGCCAGGACGCCCGTTTCTAGTCGGCAAGGCGGCTACCCTGCGTAGCTGGTGATCCCGCCCTCGCCGACCATGATGGCGCTGTCGAGCTCGCCGGTCGGGCTCTCGGCGACGACCAGCTGGATCTCAACCGGCACCCCTGGCGTGACGGGCAGGTCGCAGTACTGCTGCGGCGTCACCCGGTTGTAGCGGGTGGCGAGCTGGCCGGTGTTGACGACCGTCGCGTCGTTGGAGGTGACCTCGTGGCCGGCGATCAGCGCGCAGTTCACCCCGTTAACGAGGATGGCAGCGGTGTCGCGGTAGCCGTCGGGCGCCTCCTCGGTGCCGAAGATCCACGGGATGCGCAGCCGGTTGAGCTGCGGGGTGACCTCGAGGTCGGTCCGGACGATGTCGTGGACGTAGTTGCCGTAGCTGTCAGGCGGGTCCGAGCGGACGAAGCTCGCCACGTCGCCCGGCGATCCGGGCAGGTTGGTGCCCAGGCCGGTCGTCATGGTGTAGCCCGGGACGAACCAGTCGGTTGCGACGGCGTCGGGGAATGACGTCCGGACGTTGGGGTTCACGGTGGCGTTGAGGCCCTCGAGCACGTGGGCCTGCTCCACGGCCTTGGGTCGCGGTCCGTCGGCCTGGGCCAGGCGCCACGTCTGCTTGACGAGTTCCTTGCCCGCCTCGAGCTTGAGACAGCCCAGGAAGGAGAAGCAAAGGTTGCCCACCCGTATGCCGGCCGCCGCGGACCCCTCCGCGTCGATGTGCCACCAAGGGTTCGCTGCTGAGTCGGCATTTCCGATGACGGCGACGCGTGCCTGGGCGTAGGGGCCGGCCACGCCGTAGGCCAGGATCGTCAGCCGGCCGGTCACGTGGGCCTCGGCGGCCGCGCTCGCCTTCATATCGAAGGTGCTCCAGCCGTCGAACGTGGGGCCGTGTCCGCTGAGCTCGGGGGCCTTCCTCAGGCTGACCCGCAGGGACACACCGGCATCGGCCCGCACGCCGCCTGCGAGTTCGAGGCGACCGCTGGCGGTGATGCTCGCGCCCGCGTCGATGCCGAGGTGCGGCACCAGCACCACAGGGATCGGCCCGATCGCGAACGCGATCACCGTGAGGTTCTGGCTGTAGACCGACTTCTCTCCGGTGGTGCAGGTCCCCTTCGCTTTCGCCCATGCGCGGGCGTTGACGGTCGCGTCGATCGAGACCCCCATCTGCACGTAGGGGTTGGCCTTCCAGGGCTTGTACCACTTCCAGTCGGCCACCCCGCCGCTGAAGGACCCGTTGAGGTTGGCGTCACCGGTCAGCTCCGCGCCGGCCTCCATCGATCCGCTGCAGCCCGACGTGGACCCGGTGCCCCTCATCGGGGACGCAACGCCCAGACGCGCCTGGATCGGGACGGCCGTGTCGATCGGGACGTCGTACTCGCCGCGCAGCACGGCCTCCTGGATGCCGGCGATCCGCACCCGGTGGACCCAACCTGTGGCGGCCTTCTTCGAGGAAAGGACCGCGAGAAGGGCGCCCTGCGGTGTCTCCGGTGTCAGGCCGGCGGCGAGGACCGTGCCCTCCGCGGCACGACGGGACAGCGTGATCTCACCGGTCGCGTCCGTTGAGCTGGGCGCCACGAAGTCCTTGATGTCACGGGCGGTCAGCACCTTGGCCGCCGACGAGATGACCGTGGGATAGGTGACGCGGGTGACCGTGCTGCGACCGGCCCGTACCTTCGGACGTGACTTGCGGACCTCGGGGTAGGCGCGCCACTCGTCGGTGCGCACCTTGGCTGCCTTCACGCGGTAGCGGCCCGGAGCGAGGCCGCGCAGGACCGTCGTGCTGGTGAGGACGCGCTTGAACCGCTCAGGGCCGCGGACGACCACCTTGCGGTTGCCGGGAAGTGCGGCCACCCTCACCTTGAGCGTGCCGGTGCGGGCCTCACTGCTCGTCAGCGCACGCGAGGCGGCGGGGGCGGCAACGCCGGGGCCGGCCACCAGCAGTGGCGCGAGCACTACGAGGACGGCGGCCCACATCGGCACGAGTTGGCGGGTAGGGGTTGTCCGGGTGCGGGACATGGCGACCTCCGAGTGCGCGGATCCTGCGCGGATCCTGACACCGGCGCCCGATCCGAACCAGGACGCCACCCCTAGGGACGGACTGGACTAGTCCGCCGGGAAGCCTCCGCTGCGGGTCGCGGCCGGAACTGGCCAGCACCTGCCGAACGCCAATGCGTCGTGGCGACGCCACCCACGGCCCGACGGGGTCGGGCGTGCAGCCCGCGTCATGGCCGCCGATCGCCGTCCAGGCGTGCGTCGTCGCGTCGTCGCAGCCATATGACTCCGGTGGCTGTTGACCACCTAAGACCGAGTCAGTGACGCCACCTTCCCCGCTGACCCAAGAACGGGTCTGCTGCACGAACCGTGTCCTTGAGCAGAAACTCGACGCAAGGCGTCGGATGTCGCAACTCGGTTGAGGAGCGGCTGTTGCAGGTGTCGTGGCGATCGACCGACTGATCCAGTCGACGCATCTGTCGTAGTAGCCGCCGGTGCCGCTGTCGAAGCCGGGACCTGCACCTGGTGGGCAACGGCAACAAGCCCGCGACGATGCCCCTGACCGTGCCGGCGTTGCGCGTCC
>DATDAP010000227.1:0-4727 GCA_036525335.1 Microlunatus sp.
CACGGCAGCTGATCGCGGCGGTCCGAGAGGGGCTGGCCGCACACGCCGATCCGGAGACAGCCGACCAGCAACAGCGCTACATGAAGTCCGCGATGCCGTACCGGGGTCTCAAGGCTCCGTTGCAGCGATCTGTCGTCCGCCTGCTCATCGCCGAGCACCCCCTCCCCGACCGTGCGCAGTGGGAGGCGACGGTGCGGACGTTGTGGGACGAGGCCGCGTACCGGGAGGAGCGCTACGCCGCCGAGTCGATCGCCGGCGATCGCCGCTACTGGGTCCATCAGGATCCGGACTGTCTCGACCTGTACGACCACCTGGTCGTGACCGGCGCCTGGTGGGATCACGTCGATCTGATCGCCATCCACCTGATCGGACCGATCCAGCGCTCGAGCCGGCCGACCCTCGACCCCACCATGCGCGCCTGGTCGACCGACCCGAATCTGTGGCGCCGCCGTACGTCGCTCATTCACCAGATCGGATCCGGCGAGGCGACCGACCGTCGGCTGCTGGTCGACTGCATCCTGCCCAACCTGGACGATCGGGAGTTCTTCATCCGCAAGGCGATCGGCTGGGCGCTCCGACAGTACGCGCGCGTCGACCCGGACTGGGTCCGTGGTTTCGTCGCCGAGCACGCGGACCGGATGTCTGGACTCTCGCGCCGCGAGGCCACCAAGCACCTGTCCTGACGTGGTCGGAGAACGTCTCATGGCGTGGTGGGCACGTCCCTACTTTCCAACAGCGTAAGGGAATTCCTTCAGCCGAAGGCTGGCGCAGGAGCGAGCTGTCGGGTATAATCGATCACATGTTCGAGGATGGGTTGGAGGCGGCGCTGGGTGATCGGCGTGCGTTGGCTGACCTGTCCGCGGTGGTGCAGCTGGACCACAAGGTCGCGGGCTGTCGCAAGCTGGTGCTGGCGGCGGCGTGGGCGGATGCGCACTCCTCCGTCGACCATCCCGATGGTGGTCTGTTGGTGGAGCGGCTGGTCGCGGTCGGTCCGGTCGGCTGTCCGCTGGTGGCGGAGACGGCGGCGGCCGGGTTGGTGTTGCCGTTCCAGACCTCAGTCCAGGGTGTGCGGGGCTGGATCGGGGATGCGTTGAACCTGCGGCACCGGCTCCCTCAGGTGTGGGCACGGGTGGTGGCCGGGGAGGTGCATCACTGGAAGGCTCGAGAGATCGCCCAGTTGACCGCGCACCTGTCCTTGCTCGCAGCGGCCGAGGTCGACCGGCAGATCACCGGTTGGGTGGAGCAGCTGCCCTGGGCGAGTCTGCTGCGGGCGTTGGACGCGATCATGCTGCAGGTCGACGAGGCCACCTACCGGGAACGGGAGCAGCTCGCGGCGGCCAGGCGGGAGGTGAAGGCGACACAGTCCGAACACGGGCTGCGGACGTTGATCGCCCGGGGTGAGGCTGGGGATGTCGCGTTGATGCTGGCCTTGTACGGGCAGGTCGCCGAAGCGTTGGCCGATGAGGGTGATGAGGACCCGTTGCCGGTGCGGATGTCGAAGGCGATCGGGGTGATCGCGAACCCGGCCCGTCTGATCGATCTGTTGGCCCGCCACCGCGACGATCCCGATCCGCACCGGCAGCCGTGGGAACAGGTCGCCGCCCACCAAGCCGATCCGACCGATCCGTGGGCCGATGATCTGCCGGTGGCGGGGTGGCAGACCGCCCGGCACGGCAACCATCACCAACCCGGCTTCGACGACGAGGACTGTTGGGGTGCGCAGACGTCCCCGGATGATGATCATGTGTCGGGCTGGTCGGAGGAGCCGCCTGTCGATGACACAGACCTCGACTGGTACGCCCGTCAGCAAGGTGTCGATGACACAGACCTCGGCTGGTACGCCCGTCAGCAAGGTGCTGAGCCCCACGAACCCGACCCCGGGCCTGCCGATACTGCGGCCGCGTCGGTCGTCGGTGACTCAGCCGTTCCGGCCGAGCCCGAACACGGTCTGTGGGTCCGCGCCGGGTGGCCGGCCGCCTACGTGCGGCCGCGGTGGCGGGCGTTGACCCCGGCAGAGCTCGCGGCGTGCCGCCCGTCCGTGGTGCTGCACGTCCATCTCACCGACCAGACCCTGCGTGCCGGTCACGGTGTCGTCCGCTCCGCTGATGGTCCGATCACCATGGAGCAGCTGCGTCGGTTCCTGGTCCAGTCCGACGCGAACATCACCATCCAGCCGGTGCTCGACCCGGCCGCGACCGCGTCGGCGGACGCCTACGAGATCCCGCTGCGGCTGCGGCGGGCGATGACGATCCGCCACCCCCGGTCGGTGTTCCCGCACTCCCCGTCCACCGGCCGGCTGGACCTGGACCACACCCGACCCTGGCAACCCAACGGGCCACCCGGGCAGACCGGGATGGGCAACCTCGGCCCCCTGACCCGATCCGAGCACCGCGCCAAGACCGTCGGCCGCTGGCGAGCTCGACAACCCGAACCCGGCACCTACCTGTGGCGATCACCCGAAGGCTGGATCGCCATCACCACCAACCAAGGCACCCTCACACTCGGACACAACCGGTGGGCCACGAAGCTGTGGCATAGCTGCGATCCGAGCGAGGCCGCGTAAGCCCAGGCCTGGTCGCGGCGTGCCGAGCTCTTACAGCTGATCGGCCCGCAGGTACGGGTTGGTGGCGCGCTCCCGGGCCATCGTCGTCTGCGGTCCGTGACCGGGCAGTACGGCGGCGGTGTCGGGCAGCGGCAGCACCTTGGTCCGCAGGCTCCGCAGCATCGCCACGTGATCACCACCCGGCAGGTCGGTACGGCCGATCGACCCGGCGAAGAGCACGTCGCCGGAGAAGACGACCTGATCGATCTCGCCGGCCTCGCCGGGTCCGGGCGACCCGCCAGGCCCGGCCGACGTGTAGTCGGCGCGGTACATCACTGAGCCCTGGGTGTGTCCGGGAGCGTGCAGGGCGTCGAGGCTGATGCCGGCGATCTCCAGCACCGACCCGTCGGTCAGCTCGCGGACGTCGTCGGGCTCGGTGAAGGTGCCGGTGCCGCCGGTCAGCTGAGCCAGCAGCTGACCGGTCTCGGGCCCCATGGCGCGCAGCGGGTCGGCCAGCAGGTACCGATCGTCGGGATGGATCCAGCAGGTGGCGTCATAGCCGCCGCACAACGGGGCGACCGAGAACATGTGGTCGAGGTGCCCGTGGGTCAGCACCACCGCCACCGGCTTCAGCCGGTGCTCGGCCACCAGGTCCCGTACGCCGTCCGCCGCACCCAGGCCGGGATCGATGATCAGGCACTCCGCACCGGGCTCGGTCGCGACCACGTAGCAGTTCGTCTGCCAGGGACCGGCTGGGAACGAGGCGATGAACACGGAGGCGAGACTAGCGACCGGACGCCGCAGGCTGAGAACCTGATATGACCCTGGCGAGCGAATCAGGCAGGATAGGGCCCTATGAGCGACGGCGCGGGGCCTGCCTCCTTCGGCCGGGTCGACCCAGACGGGACGGTGTACGTCACCACATCGTCGGGCGATCGAGCCGTCGGGCAGGTGCCCGACGTGCCGCCCGAGGAAGCCTTGACCTTCTTCACCCGACGGTACGAAGCGCTGGAGCTGGAGGTCTCGCTGCTGGAGACCCGGATCGCGTCCGGGGCGCTCTCCCCCGACGATGCGGTGTCCTCGATCCGGACCGTGCGCACCGCGGTGACCGACGCGCACGCCGTCGGTGATCTGGACGGTCTGGCGACCCGGTTGGAGGCGCTGGTACCGAAGGTGGCCGACCAGCGCGCCGCCCGGAAGGCCGAGAAGGCCAAGGTGAGCGCGGAGGCGAAGCAGGCCAAGGAGCAGTACGTCCTGGAGGCCGAGAAGCTGGCGGCGGGCAACGACTGGCGCGGCGGGGTCAACCGGTTCCGCGAGCTGCTGGACGAGTGGAAGGCGCTGCCGCGGCTCGACCGGGCGACCGACGACGAGCTCTGGCACCGGTTCTCGAGCGCCCGCACCACCTACACGCGCCGCCGCAAGTCGCAGTTCGCGAAGGAGTCGGAGCAGCGGGAGTCGGCCCGCAAGGCCAAGGAGAAGCTGGTCGCCGAAGCCGAGGTGCTGCAGAACTCGACCGACTGGGGTCCGACGACCAGCGAGTACCGCGACCTGATGACGCGCTGGAAGGCGGCCGGCTCAGCCCCACGCGGGGTCGATGACGAGCTCTGGAAGCGGTTCCGTGGCGCGCAGGACGTGTTCTTCGGTGCCAAGTCAGCCGCCATGTCCGAGCAGGACAGCGAGTTCAAGATCAACGGGGTCGCCAAGCAGGCCCTGGTCGAGGAGGCCGAGGCGATCCTCCCGGTCCGCGATCTGGCCGAGGCCCGCGCCGCGTACCGCTCGGTGCTGGAGCGTTGGGCCGACATCGGCAAGGTGCCACGGGAGATGATCCGCCCCCTGGACAGCCGGCTCCGCGCCGTCGAGTCCGCCATCAAGGGCTACGAGGACGATCAGTGGAAGCGGACCAACCCGGAGGCCCGAGCCAGGGCCGAGGAGACGGCGGGCAAGCTCGAGGCCCAGATCGCGACCCTGGAGGAGAAGGCCGCCAAGGCCGAGGCCCGTGGCGACGCCAAGGCCGCCCGGGACGCGACGGCGTCGGCGGCGACCTACCGCGAGTGGCTGGCGCAGGCGCGCAAGGCGGCCGACGACTTCAGCGGCTGAGCTCTGGGCTCACTGCGATCCTCCAGATCGGAGTGTCCCAAGAACTCTCCGGCGCGGTCGATGGAGGAACGATGAGGGACGACACGCT
>DATDAP010000228.1:0-16418 GCA_036525335.1 Microlunatus sp.
GGACAACTCGCCGGACCCATGCGGCAAGTCACCGACGTGTGTGGACTGCCTGCCCGCCCCTGGGGTGACCGACATGAACGCCTGCCTGCGCTCAGCATTCGCGACCTACAACAATCCAAGCCTCTACCGCGGTCTCGGCCCGAACAGCAACACCTTCGCGGGCACCCTGGCCCGCACCTGCTGCACGGGGGTGCGGGCCGGCATCGGGACGCCACTCGGCAACTGCCCGGGCTGGTGGGACCCAGCGGCACCGCCCCGGGCGGGGGCAAGTCCATGCCCGCCCGGACCCTCCTGCACCTAGCTCAAGCCATGTCGACCTCTGCAGACACGGATTACCTCACGTTCGTCTCGAACGTCGATCGCTGGTCGTGCTATCGCGGCATCGGCACCGGCGACGGCGTCGCGGCCCGGCGCATCGTGAGCGCGCCCTTGGCCGGGTTCGCCAGCTCGGCGGGACCGGTCGGGTTCGGGTGCTACCAACCTACCCCTCAGTCGGCTTCGGTCCTGATCCGGATCGACCTGACAACGCTCGACACCGAAGAGGTCAGTTGGGCGCGCGGGCGCATCGGCGCCGTCGCCTGCGACGCTGAGGCGAAGCGGGTCGTAGTGCTGGAGTTGCCCGGTTCGCAGGCCGACCTGCCTCGCATCTTGCTCAACGGCGGCGACGGCTGGGCGGCGATCGCCAGCGAGGCTGTGCCGGACATTTCAAGCGGCCTGGCATGGATCGGTCCGGATTCGGTGGCGTTCGAGACATCCGAGCGTCTGCTCGCCGTCATGGATCTGCACGACGGCTCGACCAGAGCGGGGATCGCCGGGAGCAGTCCGGCTGGCATGTTCCGGGAGGCGCACTGGTACGCGATTGTCGCAGGCAAGCCGGTGGTGTTCGCCGGGACCCAGGCCGAGGAGGCGTCTCCCGCCAGCGGCTTCACGGTCACAGCAAGACCCAGCTCGCTCCATGCGTCGGCGGACGGTCAGGTGCTCTCCTGGCAGGCGCCACACGGGCCGTTCAAGATCCGCGCGTTTGCCCAGCGGCAGTTCGGACGTCGGCTACGCATTCAGGAGGCCGACGCCGGGCTCGCCGCGGTGATCGGACCGGTGACCTGACGATGGGCAGCCGGGTCCGGGAGCCGATTCACGCAGGTCGGAGAGCGGCGGTCGGAATCCAAGCGCCTGGGCCAGACCAGTCCGACCTCAACCTCCACCGTCTCGCTGCCGCTGGTCATGACTTCGGGTCCACCCCGATCGTGTCGAGGTCGGCGGCAAGAGTTATGGCGTCGGTGCCGGTCGGGCCGGTCGGAGACAGCTTCGAGGTAGATGCCGAGCAGATGGCCCACCGGGTTCTGCACATGCCCGAGCCGGCTCGAGCCAGCACGCCCGTAAGGGTCTCCCGGCCCCCCGGCGGCCCGGGCGGCCGCCCGCTGTCGCCAGATCTGCGGACCTTCATGGAACCCCGGTTCGGCCTGGACCTCAGCGCTGTCCGGGTCCACGCCGGCTCCCAGGCGGCTCAGCTGAACCATGAACTGGGTGCGATCGCGTTCACCCATCGCAGCGACATCTACGTCAGTGCCGACGCTGTGGCACAAGATCCCCGCGTAATGGCGCACGAGTTGACTCACGTCGCCCAGCAGAACTCACGGGTCTCCCTGATCGCCGGGCCAGGCAGGGACATCGTCCAGAGGATGCTGGCCTGTCCCGTGCGCCTGAACGACTCCGAACCCACTCCGGTTGGATTCACCGCCTATCACGGGAATCCCACGGTATTCCATTGCGGATTCCGTGGAATTCTCGAAACTCGGATTCCCTCTCCCGCTGACCCGCAGAACGAGTGCTTCTACGACCATTCGGGCGCGTTCGTGGATGAGAGTCATCCATTTGCGGGTTGTCGTGGCACGCCGAACCAGTACGACTCCGACCGTAATCCGATATCCCACACGTTGCGCGACACTGGCGGGATCCTGGCGGCCGGAGGCCCGGCCTTCGTCACCTCGCGGGTGCATGACATCAGCCAGGCGATTACTCAGGCGCTCGTCATCATGACGACGGCTGGTGACGTCGTTCGCTCCCTCGGGGACGCATTCGGTCGGCTCGTCGCGGTGGGGCTGCTGACCGGCGTCGCCACGGCGGATCCTGGCAATTGGGAGTTTCACGGCCTGCCACCCCGCTCGGTCAGACACCTGAATGTGATGGGAGCGGTTCTGGGCTCGTCCGCAGCCGCCGGAAGTGCGCAGTCTCTCCTGCAGAATCTGACCCGGAGGCTTGATAGCTTCTCGATCCGAGGTCTTCTTGACGAGATAACCGCAGACGCTAATCAGGCTCTCGATGCTCGGGATCCTGGCGGGCGGCGCGTGACGGCGGCCGAACTTGGCGCGATGTCGCTTCCACAGGCCGTAGAAGCGCTTCGGGTGCTCGGACTCCTCAGCTACCGGCGCCCACCCGAAGAAGTTGCTCGGGCGCTGCTCGATGCACCCCCGACCGCCAACCCTTAGCCAAGTGCTGCTCCTTCATTGCGCTACTGCATCTCCAAGTCGCTGCTGGCGTGCCACAGGTTGACGATCAGTCCTTATCTCTGCCGCCAAAGTGGCCGGGTCAATAGTCGACGCGCGAGATCGAGAACCAGCGGCCGTAGAAGAAGCCCGAGCGTTTGAGATCGAGGATGCTGCGCGTCACGTACGGGCCGCGTCGCGAGACGCAGACGCCGACGACCTGCGAGTTGTTCTGACGTGTGCCCGCGCTGGGGTTCTGGCGGCTGTCCAAGGGCCACAGGTTTCGGAACGAGTCCGGCCCGTCCCACTGCAGGTCCTGCACGTGGTCGGCCTGCAGGCCGACCCAGACGAAGCCGTAGTCGGTCAGGGTGTGCCGGAAGTCGTCGGCGCCCGCGCCGCGCTCCACTGGCAGGAGCTGGAAACTCTTGCCGATCCGCGGCCAGAACTCGCGGGGCACGCCGATCGGCTCGCCGCGGGGCAGGCTGCGGGGGTTGTCGCGCCGGTAGCGGTGGCCCTGGATCTCGATCTCGGCCGGGTAGAAATTGTCGACCTCCGGCTTGTACCAGATCATCGGGATCGGGTCGTCCTCGGAGAGGCCGGTGGGCGAGCACCGTTGCCGGGGTTTGTCCTTGTCGGGCTCGGTGCGCGGTTGCAGGTCGGTCGACTCCTCCGGCACGGGCTGCGTGCGCGACCGCCAGAGATCCCTGAGATAGTCCCGCTGGGGTCCCGTGAGCTGGCCATCCCACGCGGCCTCGCCAGGACCGCCGTACGGCTCGCCGGTGACCTTGTTCATGGTGTCCGACCACGCCGGGGCCGACGGACCCTCCCAGGTCAGGACGGTCACGAAGGCCGCCGCGGTCCCGACCACTCTCAAGCCCGTTCGCAGCGCGGTGCCGGCGACCCTGGCACCGACGCCCTCGGCCGCCGTGGCCTCGGCGGCCGTCCAGCTCCCTGTGCCCGCCGCGAATCGCGGCGCCGTCTCGCCCAATGCCGCGGCCGCCGTCGACGTTGCCGTCGTCGCCGTCGTAGTCGTGGTGAAGGGCACTACGGAGCCGGCGACCAGGTACGGCGCCACCGGCTGCGACAGGTCCTTCCTGAGTTCCTCGGCCTCCTCCTGGGTGACCGGATACGGCGGGATCGCCGCCACCCCCGCCGGCAGCGCGGGTGGATCGAGCAGGCCTGCGTACCTCCAGCGCACGAGCAGGTTCGGGAGGCTGTTCTGGGGATCCCCTGGCCGCCGCGCCGGCCGAGCCAGCGCCGCGGACGCGGGTTGGTACTCAGTGTCCTTCGGCAGCGCCGTGGCCGCGGACAGCGGCATGGGGTAGCTGTAGCGCACGCGGCTGCTCCCGGCCACCGGCAGGAACGCGTAGACGCCGTAAGCGTGCGCCGCCTTGAGGAGCTCCGTCGCCGACGGCTTGTTCGCGGCGGTGTACCCCTCCAGCTCGGCGAAGGCCCGGGCCACGACGCCCTTGCCGGGCTGCGTGAACGAGGAATAGGAGGGACGGATCGTGCCCGCGCGGACGAACTTGCGGTACGTGAACTTGGAGCCCGCGCCGGCCAACAGCGCCCGCGGAATCTCGGTGTTCTCCCTGACAATGCCCAGAATGTGCGGCCCGGTGGGGGCTCCCTGCGTCTCGACCGTGATGAGCTTCTGCCACGCGTAGTCCGGGAAGCTCTCTTCCTCGATCGGATCGACGGCCTCGCTGAGCGATGACCCCGACGGCGCCCGTCGCAGGCGCCGCACGCCCGGCGCCCGCTGCTGCAACGTGTGGGCCAGTTCATGCGCCAGGAGGTGCCGACCCTCGGCGGTTTGGGATGCATATCTGTCGCGCCCGAACACGACATGGTGGCCAACCGTGTAGGCGCGGGCGCTCACCGACTGCGCCGACTCAGCGGCACGCGGATCAGCGTGTACGCGCACTTGGCTCAGGTCTGCACCGAAACGCGGTTCAAAGAAGGCGCGACTCTCCAGATCGAGTGGCTGACCCACCGAACTCAGGGTCTCATGAACGCTGGTTGGCGCTTCGCTCGCCACGGTTTGTGGCACCGTCCCCTTCTTCTGAAGTTTTCCCGCCTCCTCGCACTCGTCGCAGGTGCGACTGGACTGCGGCCGAGTCACGGCATCCGGCGCTGGCATGCGCATCACCTGGTCGGCGACCCGATCAGCTTCATGCTCCAGCGGGTCATCGATGGCGCCTACTTCCAACGTCCTTTGCAGGGGACCAGGAAGGCGCTTCGCAGGAGCAGACGACGGCTGCAGTGGAATCCTGGCGAAATTCCAGCGAGTGCCTGCCGGCTGGTTGCCCAGGAAGCGTGGACCGGTCTTCAGTCCACCGTGGCTCGTCTGCACCAATTTCTGCTCAACCGTGGCAGGCGTACCGTGCTGAGTTGCCTTTGGCTTCTGCGCGAAAGTGTGCACGGTGAACTCCCTTCGCCCAAGGTGCGCTCTCTTGAGAACGCGAAACGGAGCGCCGACGGCTCAAGTCACGATAGCCGCATCGGGCGATTCCTCGGGCATGTCCAACAGCAGGCGTCTGGTCAGGCTGTCCGCATCTGACCTTCCATGACGATGGAATCCACCCCACGCAAGTGTCGGCATGCATCCGCAGCGGCATTGGTCCCCGTCCCGATGATCTGACCAGTAGGCGCAAGGGTCTGCTCGACAGACATCCCGCAGGACTGCAGAGCCTTCTCGACCGAGGCCAACTCCTCCAGCTGTGCATCTGCAACCGTCACGATCCATCGAGCCACCCGTCCACTATCGTCGCACGCTCACTGAGGGGCAAGCGGCAGTCCGCCGCCAACGTCGGCTGACGGTGCCAGCAACCGAGTGTCCTCCTGGGTCAGGGTCGCCCACAGCTCGCGCCCCCGAAGCCCGGTCTGCTGAGCCCAGAGCGCCGCCAGCCCCGCAACGTGCGGCGTGGCCATGCTCGTGCCGCTGATCGACCGGTACCGGGTGGGCATCGGCCAAGACGAGTACACCTGCCAGCCGGGTGCGGCGAGGTCGACCTGCCCGCCGCGGGTCGCCGCCAGTGAGCGAGCCGAGAAGTACGCGACCGCAAGCTGCTGCTCCAGGGCACCGACGGCCACCACCGCCGGGCTGTTGGCCGGCGGGCCCACGAATCCGAAGTTGCCGACTCGCCGGTCGGCGTTGTTCCCGGCTGCGGCGACGATGAGCGAGCCCCGATTGAGTGCTCTTCGCCCGGCTGCGACGTAGGGCGGGTGCACCTGCGGGAAGTCGGAGCCGAGGGACATCGAGATCACCTGACAGCCGTTGGCGACGGCCCAGTTGATCCCGGCGAGGACCCCGGCATCACCGCCTGATCCCCCGTCGGACAGCACCTTGCCGACGAAGATATCGGCCTCGTACGCGACTCCGTAACGCCGTCCCGTTTCCGGCATCCGCGGGCCGCAGGAGGTGCCGACACAGTGAGTTCCGTGCCCGTGCCCATCCTGCGGCGCCTCACCGGCCACGAACGACTGGAGGGTGACCTGCCGGCCGAGGAAGTCTGGATGCGTCGCGTCGAAGCCGGTGTCCAGCACGGCAACCCTGACCCCTCGGCCCGAGTACGGGCTGGAGATCACTCCCGTCGCCTGGAGACCCCAGGTCGCCTGCGCCGTGTCGGCGAATGGCGGCTGCTCACGGCCTGGCGTAAGGGGCGGCTCGGATGCATCCGGTATCGACTGGCCCGAACCCAATCTCGCGACCAGATCGGCCACACCATCGGCATAGCCGCCGGCGTAGTCGGCGGACTGTCCGGGCATGACATGGTTGATCAGCTCCGGCGAGATGGAGACGATGCGCTCCCCGGAGGCGGCCACCTTCTGGAGGGCGCTGAACTGCGACGGATCGGCGCTCATCACCGCGATGCCGAGCTCGCTGAACACTGTGGCGTCGGCGGCCTCGGTCTGGCTGACGTCTATGGCGGCGCCCTCGAAATCACGCGATGTCGCGATCGAGGTCATCCCCGCCTCGGTGCGCATCATGCTCGCGGCGTCGATGTCAGTGTCGGCAAACACCACGATGTGGCGGCCGGTCGTCGGGGCTGCCGCCGCGCCGACCCATCCGAGATCAGGCGACTGGGCTGGTGGTTGGGCTGAGCCGATCATGTGCGGTCCTTTCGTCGATGTGGACGCTAGTCGACCAGAGTCACCCGCCCGTCACGGCGGCTGGCGCACCGAGCAGGCCGTGGAGGCCCCGCCCGAGCGCAACTCGGTGGGGGTCTGCACTCGACCATGTTCGACGTCGAAACACTCGGAGACGCTGCGGTGACGACGACAAGGTGTACTGACCCGTAGCAGGCTGCCGAGTTCGAGGGAGGCCAACCCGTGGAGCATGCGCACCCAGTGTGCGACTCCGACGTACGGCGGCATCCAGGAACGGAGCTGCGGCGATCAGCCCAGATCGCTCGCCCGCCAGGCGTCGACGACCGAGACGGCTGCTCGATGAGCCGCGCTGCGAGCGGCCGCGGACCCTCGGCGGTTTCCGAGTGCGTCCGCGATGTCCTCAGCACGCCGGGATCACCGTTGGAGCCGAGCCTGCGCTCCGACATGGAGCATCGCCTCGGTCACGATTTCTCGACGGTCCGCATCCACACCGATGTCCGAGCCGCCCATTCGGCGGCGGCGGTCAACTCCTTGGCCTACACAGTCGGCGATCACGTGGTGCTCGGCAGTGCCGTCACCACCGGCGCCCAGAGTCAGAGGGTTCTTGCTCACGAGCTGGTGCACACCGTTCAGCAGCGAAGCACACCACCGCTCGCTCCCGGCCCCTTGACACTGAGCGACCCGGCCGACGCCGGCGAAACAGAGGCGGAGAACCTCGCGCAGTCGGCGATGCGGAATGCCGCTGGTCCGCGAGATGTACGAGCAGGTCCCACGGTCGAATCGGCGCGTCGCGCGTCGCTACGCGACGGCCATGCGACGGTCAGGAAGGTGCCTGGTGCGGTTCTTCAACGCGCCGCGATCCACTCCGGGAACATCCTGGACGAGGGAAGCTGTGAGCACCTCGCCTGCAACTCCAAGTGGGCGTGCGCGGACGCCAGCGGCATGGAGTGCCCCGCGGGAACTCGCAACGCCTTCAAGGACAAGAAGGAGAAGTTCTCGCCGTTGTTCACCTGCGATATCAACTGTGATAAGAGGGCCGAGGGCTGC
This sequence comes from Microlunatus sp., assembly GCA_036525335.1. GTDB lineage: Bacteria > Actinomycetota > Actinomycetes > Propionibacteriales > Propionibacteriaceae > Microlunatus. Next base: position 7,638 of record DATDAP010000228.1, read on the forward strand.
AGCGACTCCGCACATTGGATGGCCATCCCCCACTCGCGCTTCGCGTTCGGCAAGTGTCGGCAGGACCTCGTGATCTGCGCGGGCGGCCGCTTCACGCACGCAGCGGTGCGCGATCGGAGCGAGCGAGAGGCATGGGAGGTGGGCCACGGCGTGCAGGACAGCCTGGCTGTGTCGCCATACGCCACTTTCAAAGGGGCGATCTACGGCGACGAGAGCGACGCCGCATTCAAGACTGACGCACGCTGCGGCAACGCTGCGAAGGCGGGAAAGGCGGACGCAGGCTTCGGCTCCGCCGACGCAGGTCGCCAGTCCGACGCCGGATCAACCGCCACCTCCGATGCGGGACCCACGGTAGCGCCGCGCGAGTCTGATTGACTTCGCCTACGCGCCCGTCGCTGTCTGCAGGCGTGGCGGCGGCGTGACATGTCTGGCCGATCGTGGAACGTGCCAGTTGCCGGTCCGAGGTGAGACGGCGTCGTCCAGGTTGGCTAGGAGGAAGCCCGGTGAGCACAGATGGGCCGTGCCTGGCTGCGGTTCGGGAACACCACCTCGGGCGCCGGTGCGAGCGTGGTTGGAACCCTTGGCACTCGCACCGTCGACACGCGTCAACGCCGACCGCTCCCCGTACCGGTCCCAATCCTGCCGCCCGCGTGTTGCGCCGTCGGCTGGTGGCCATGCTCTGGCTCTTGGGCGTCGGGATCCTCGCCGGCACGGGAGCCGGCGTCGCCGCCGCCGACGACCCGTCTGCGATCGAGGCCGCGCCCGGTCCGATGGATCCTTCGACCGGCCAGCTCGAGATGTCGGTCCCGGCCGGCAGCGCGGAGGGCCGGCTCGACTTCTTCGTCCGTCAGGACGGCAGCGAGCCGATCTCGAACGTATCGATCGAGGCCATCGGTGCGGCGGTGCCGATCACGGTCGCGCCGCGTGCCGGAAACCCGATGACCATCCCGTCGGCCGGCGGCGTCGTCCTGGTCACCGCCACGGCTACGGGTCTGAACGAGCCGCTCGATGTCAGGGTGCCGCTGGTAGCTATTCGCGCCGACGGCTCCACCCAGCCACTTGCCACGCTGCGGGTCGTCCGCGCCGATGCCCCTGCCCTCACGATCGTCGGGGCGCAGAACGGATCGTTGTCGTTCGAGCAGGACCGCGAGTCGTTCCGCCGGGACATCGTCGTCCGCTCCGACAGCGGTGCCGACGTGCACGCGAGGATCTCCTTCAGCCCGCTGCAGCACGGCTCCTCCGCCCAGGCCCCGCTGACCGTCGAGCTCGACGGGGAGGCGGTGACCAACGGTGCGGAGATCGAGATCCCGGCCCGCGAACGTCGTACGCTGACCATTTCCTCGGCCCTGACTCGGGCAGGCAGCTACACCGGCGACCTGTCGCTGACGTACGGCAAGAACCAGGCGAGCAACCTCGATGTCGTCGTCACGGTGACCCGCACCGAGACCGAGCAGACCGTGGTCGCCGACCCGGTCGCGGCGGCACGTGCCGTTCGCCCGCTGTGCCGGTCGTTGCCGCCCTGCACAGCGAGCGGCGCCGTCGAGGTGACGCTGCGTGAGACCAAGGGCGAGCCGGCCTCGTTCGACAAGCTACAGGTGCGCAGCGTGGTGGTCGACGACGGCGGCACCAACGTCCAGACCCCCTACACCAGCAAGGTCCAGGCCCGCGGTGGACAACCCGATGCCGCGATCGTAGTGGGGCCCCGCGATTCGATTGTCGTCACCGCCGAGATCGGCGGCCTGACCGGCGCCGGCAAGCATGAGGTCCAACTGCGTGGCACCACGCCCGGTGCCGCCCCGCTCGACATCACCGCGATCGTCCTGGTCCGGGACTCCTGGCTGCGAGCGGCGCTCGTCATCCTGGCCGGTGTCTTGTTGTCGTGGCTGCTGCGAAGCTGGCTGACCAACGGCCGCCAGCACCTGCAACTGCAGATCAAGATGGACGAGCTGAGCCAGCGACTGACGCAGGTGGTCCAGACCCGTGGTGAGCTGCCCGGCACCGCCGACACCATCGCGCGGGTTCGCGAGCGGCTCAACCGTGCCAGTGAGCGCACGCGGGAGCGCGACTCCGCGGCGGCGAGCCAGACGATGGTCGAGGACGGCGCAGCCCGGATCGAGATGCTGGACCAGTGGCTGCAGGTCGTGGCGACTGCCAGGTCGGCCGGCAGGGCCGCCGTGGCCGAAGACCAGCTGGAGCTCGCGCGTGGAGGGATCGTGGCGAGCGGGGCTGTCACCGCTGATCGGCGAGCCGCGTTCGACGCAGCCCTCGGCAAGGCCAGAGAGCAGTTGGACGCCGCCGACTCCGAGCAGCTCGCCAACGACGTCACACGCATCCTCGGTGTCGACACCCCGCCGCCCGGTTTCGCCACCCAAGCCGACTGGGACAAGCTGCGGCGGGAGGTCCGCCAGCTCGCGGTCGGAGTGGGTGCACAAGCAAAGCCTGGCGCGACCCTCGACCAGTACCGCCGCCTGCTGACCGGGATGGGCGAGGGGATCAGGGAAGCGGCCCGCCAGCAAGCGCTGGCTCTGCGGGCCCAGAACTTCGAACAGCATGCCGACGCCTTCGCTGCCTTGGATGCACCGGCCAGTCAGGCGATCCGGGAGGCCGCGGTCGGCTACGTCGTGCGTGCCCAGCAGACCTACAACGACGTCGCCTCCGCGTATACCCGGCTGACGGAGGAGCTCAAGGCGGCTGGCCAACTGCAGGGCTCCGCCGCACCAGCGGAGGCCGTTGAGCTGGAGAAGATGCCGGACGTGCCGGAGCTTGCACCTATACTGCCGGCCCGCTGGGCGAAGCAGCGGAAGGTGCGCTTCGTCGTGGTGGACAACCTCGTGCTGCTGGGACTCGCCGTGCTGGTGGTGCTCATCGGTCTGATCAGCCTGTACCTGCCGTCGAAGATCTGGGGCGCTCCGCTGGACTACCTCACCGCGTTCCTCTGGGGCATGGGCCTCTTCCAGGTCGGCGGCGCGGCCTCGGACGGCATCGAGGGAGTCCGCAAGAAGCTGACGGAGCCGGCCAATGCCTGAGCTGAGCTACGACCGGGTGGTGTCCCGGCTCCGGATCCATCAGCGAGTCGATGCCGGAGCCTCGGTGCGGATTGGGCGACGGTCCTGCCGACTCGACGCCACCCAGCTGGCGGCGCTGTCGCTGGGAGATGCCCAACCGGCTCGGGCGGCGCTCGTCGAGCAGGGCTTCCTGACCTGGTGGCAAGCTCGGCCGGATGTCGCTGCCCGCTGGCAGCGTCACCTCGGCAACCTCGTCGAGGTCCAGGCCGTCCTGGAGCTCTTCGTCGCGCCGAACCTCGCCGGTCTGCCGTGGGAGGCCGTGCTGCGACCGCTGATCGACACTGGATCCTACGGCGCACCGACCGGTCTGGTCCGCCCCTCGATGACGCCGATGCGAGCCGCCGCCTGGCCGCTCGTGCTGCCGATCCGGCTGCTGCAGATCGGTTCCGGGCTTGCCCCGCTGGCGACCAGGACCAGCAGCTTGTTCGGCTGGTCACGTAGCAGCGAGCAGCTGGTGCTCCGCGCCGCTTCGTGCGCGGCCGAGGATGTCGAGTCGTGGTGGCGGGACACGAACTGGCCGTCGGTGGACGTTCTGGAGCTGCGGATACCGGCAACGGTGCGTGCGACCGACCTGACCGACGCCGGTCAGCCGGGCCCGACCTGGAGCCTTGCCTGGCTCGAACAGCTCTGCCAGGAGCACCGGACCCGACTGGTCATCGTCACGACGTCCGACCAGCTGCACCTGCCTCCGGCGCGCGCGATGATCCAACGGCTGGCCGACCGCGGCGGACCCGCCGGGCTGGTCGTGTCCGATCCCGCGGAGACCTGGCTCCACGACTTCTACGTCGAGGTCGTCCACGATCGACCGCTCGACTGGGCGCTGGCTCATGGCCGTGTCGGCCTCCAGTCACCCCCGCCGCCCATGGCGACGCTGATGGCCGGCTGGGGTCGCGAGGACAGCCTCCGGGTCTCTGCGGCCATGCGGCCGGTGGTCGACTTGGCTAGCCGGGTCGAGACGGGATCGACCACGGCCCTCGACGAGGAACGCTGGCGCGGGCAGGCCGCCGCGACCCAGTGGACCTCGGCGGCCGACCTCCAAGGGGCTTGGGGATCAGGTAGCCGCGAGTTGCTGCGCCGATGGCCGCAGGTCTCTTTCGACCTGCATGAGCGCGAGGGCGTGATTCCGATGCAGCGGGCCTTCCGCACCCTGCGCCGTCGGCTGGGCATCGAGCAGCCCGTGGTCGTGCCCCGGCCGTCGCCACCGGATCGGCGAGTCGTTCCTCGTCTGCTCCAGGCCGACGCATCGGGCGTCACCGCCGTCGACCAGCGCGGTGGCCACCTCCGGGCCCGGCGACCCGTGCTGCTGAGCGTGGAGATCGGTCCCGGCGACGAATTGATCGAGGTCGCCCAAGCCGTCTCCCTGCTGGAGGAGGCGATCTTCCGCACCGCCGACGAGCAGGGCGCCTGGTTGGAGGTCGCCGTGTTCGACCTGACCGCACGGGTCCTCGGGGAACGAGTACAACAGCTGTGGCTCCCCCGGACCGGGCCGTCCGAGCCGGTGACGTTCGTCATCCGGCAGCCGCGGCAGGACGCCTGGCGGGTGCGGATCGGTATCTATCGCGACAACCTCCTGCTGCAGTCCGTCTTGGTGGCGGCCGCACCCGACCTGGTCGACGAGCGACCCGGTCGGCGCCGCCTCCTGCTGGCCCGCAATCTCGGGCTGGCGCCGGAGGAGATCACCGACGACCTGACCTGGTACGCGCGCACCGAGTACACCCTGACCGCCGGCGAGCTTGGTGACCCCCCGCCACTGGAGCGACGGGTGCTCAGCATCGCCGCCAACACGCTGGACGACGTGCCGGCGCTGATGTTCAAGGGGCATGATCGGGTTGCCGTCGACCGGCTGCCCGGCGACGTCGACAAGACCGTCCAACTCGTCCGCGACGAGCTACGCCGAGCGGCGACGCCGGTCGTGGACGGGGTGATCCTGCCTGGCGTCGCCTTCTACGGCTTCGGTCCTGACAACACCGACACCCAGGGGCGCTTCGACGAGGTGATGAGCGCGCTGGCGTGGCGCGGATCGGTGCTCTACGAGAAGCTGATCAGGCAGGACGCCCGCGAGGAGATCGACGCCACGCTCGGCCCCGATCGCTCCGCTGCGGTGCCAGGGTCGGTGATCAACGTTCCCCACCTGCTGATCGACCATGTCCTGCCGTGGGCGCTGGTCTACGACCGCTCGTACGACCCAGGCAAGACCGAGGACGCCGACGAGCACCCGCTCGAGCACATCGCCTGCCGCGCGCTCGAGAATGGCGAGCTGCCCCAGCGCTGCGGAACGCACCCGGCCTGCCCGCTCCACCCGGATGGTCTGCGTCGTCGCAGCGATGCCGACCAGCCGCTGGTCGATCAGGAGACGGTTGCCTGCCCACGTCACTTCTGGGGATTCCGGCACGTCATCGAAACCCCCGCAAACCAGCCCGGCCGACCGGCCGCCACGGTGGCCGGAGACGGGCCTGTCTCGGTCGGAATCGGGCTGCACGACGGTTTGACCTTCACCGACCGCCACCTCGACGCGCTGAGTGCCCTGCTGAACACCTCCGGCGAGGTGCGTTGGCGGGAAGGCCGCCGGGACGCGCTGCGCAGGCTCATTCAAGATCAGCTCGACATCGACCTGATCTACCTGTACTGCCACGCGGGCACGGTCGACGGAGACGAGGTTCTCAAGGTCCAATCGGCAGGCAAGCCGGAGGGACTGCTGGCCGCCACGAACCTGGGTGGCAAGCGATTCGACCATCGCCCCCTGATCTTCGTCAACGGCTGCCAGAGCGTCGGCTTCAGCCCCAAGACACTCTCCCCGTTCGTCACCACGCTGATCACCGATCGGGCCGCGAGTGGGCTGATCGGCACCGAGATCGACGTCTGGGAGCAACTCGCCACCGAAGTAGCGACCACCTTCCTCGAAGCCTTCGCCAGGCCGCCGTGGATGGCCGCCGGACCCGCACTACGTCGAACAAGACTCAGCTTGCTGGCGAAGGGGAATCCGCTGGGCCTGATCTACACGCTCTACGCGCTGGCAGACCTGCGGCTCCGCGCCTGACGACCTCACGCTGGTTCTCGCGCAGCCGGTCTGGCGGATGGCCACCACACCACCATGTGCGGGCCGCTACCGATCGCTGCCCAACCGGCCGACGATGGCGTCCACGTCGTAGACGCAGCCGCCCCAGGTGCCGCCGCTGACCTGCTGGAGTGCGGCCCAGAGTCGGGTGTCGGCGGGCAGCTCGGGATGCGGCGCCAGACCCTCGACCGGCGTCCGGCCGGACAGCTCGACGGCCCCCTGGGTCGGAGTCAGCTCCGCCCCGGGTCGCCCGATGAAGTCGAGGGTGCCGGTCAGCTGCCGGGTGTCGATCTCGATCCGGACCAGGTCGCCCGTCCGCAACCGCCCCACCGGACCGCCGACCAGGGCCTCCGGGCCGACGTGGCCGATGCAGGCACCCGTCGACACCCCGGAGAAGCGGGCATCGGTGAGCAGGGCGACCTGACGCCCGAACGGGACGTGCTTGAGCGCCGACGTCAGCTGGTACGTCTCCTCCATACCGGTACCGGCCGGGCCGCAGCCGATCAGCGCGATCACCTCACCGGCCTGCACCACCCCGGTCTTGATCGCCTCGATGGCCGCGTGCTCGTCGGTGAACACGCGGGCCGGTCCGGTGAACCGGTAGACCCCGTCGGTGTCCAGCGACCGGGGATCGATCGCGGTCGCCTTGACCACCGATCCCTCCGGGGCCAGGTTGCCGACCGGGAAGGCGACCGTCCCCGCCATGCCGACCTCGCGGGCCCGGTGCGGCGCGAAGATCACCTCGTCGGGGTCGAAGCCCCGCTGAGCCAGGATCTGCCGGAACCGCTGCCGCCGCTCGCTGTCTCGCCAGGCGTCCAGCCGCTCGTCCAGCGTGGTGCCCTCGACGACCCGCGCCTGCGTCCGCAGCAGACCGAGGTCGCGCAGGTGCAGCATCACCTCGGGTACCCCGCCGGCCAGGTACACCCGTACGGTCGGGTGCTGGACGGGTCCGTTGGGCAGCACCGAGACGATCCGCGGGGTCGAGCGGGCCACCGCGAGCCAGTCGGCCGCGGTCGGCCGCCGCAGTCCGGCGGCGTGGGCGATCGCCGGCACGTGCAGCAGCAAGTTGGTGGAGCCACCGAAGGCGGCGTGCACCACCATCGCGTTGTGGATGGCGTCGTCGTCGAGCACCTCGGCGGTGGTCTGACCGCGCCCGACGGCGGCCGAGAGGGCAGCGACGGCGCGCAGCCCGCCCTCCAACCACACCGGCTCCCCGGACGGGGCCAGCGCGGTGTGCCCGACGGCCAGCCCGAGAGCCTCGCCCACCACCTGGGCGGTCGCCGCAGTGCCCAGGAACTGACAGCCCCCGCCCGAGGAGGCACACGCGGCGCAGCCGAGCGACGCGGCGTCCTCCAGCGAGATGAGCCCGTGCGCGTACCGCGCGCCGAGGGTCTGGATCGTGCCGGCGTCCTCGCCGTGGGCCGGCGGCAGCGTGACACCGCCCGGCACCAGCACCGACGGGATCTCGGGCGACCCGGCCAGCGCCATCATCATCGCCGGCAGGCCCTTGTCGCAGGTGGCGATCCCGACCACGCCGACGCGGTGCGGCAAGGAGCGGATCAGCCGTCGCATCACGATGGCGGCGTCGTTGCGGTACGGCAGCGAGTCGAACATCGCCGTGGTCCCCTGCGACCGTCCGTCACACGGATCGGACACGAACCCGGCGAACGGCAGGAAGCCGCGATCGCTGAGCTCCTCGGCCACGGTCGTGGCGATGGTGCCCAGCTCGTAGTGCCCCGTGTGGTAGCCGAGAGCGGCCGGGCTCCCGTCGGGACGTCGCAGACCGCCCTGGGTGGAGAGCAGCAGGACCCCCGGATCGCCGGAGCGGGCCGGATCGGCGCCCATCCCGACGTTCTGGGTCATCCCGAAGATGGTGCCGCTCGGCGCGTGCCGCAGCAGGTCGTCGGTCAGCGGCAGGGCACCGCCGGGTCCTTCGGCCTGACTGCGGACCTCGTACAGGTCGGGGCGAGCCGCCTCGAACACGTCACTCACGAGCCGGGGGACTCACGCGTCCGTGTCCGTCGCCGCCAGCTGACCGCAGGCGCCGTCGATCTCCCGACCCCGGGTGTCCCGCACCGTCACCGGCACGCCCCGGTCGCGCAGCCGGCGGACGAACTCGTCCTCGTCACGGCGACGGGAGGCGGTCCAGCGCGAGCCCGGCGTGGGGTTCAGCGGGATCAGGTTCACGTGCACCCAGCCCCAGTTGCCCCGCCGCTTCAGCACCTTGGCCAGCAGTTCGGCGCGGAAGGCCTGGTCGTTGACGTCGCGGATCAGGATGTACTCGATGGAGACCCGCCGCTTGGTCTGGCGGGCGTACTCCCAGGCTGCGTTCACCACCTCGTCCACGTTCCAGCGGGTGTTGATCGGCACCAGCTCGTCACGCAGCTCGTCGTCCGGCGCATGCAGCGACAGCGCCAGCGTCACCGGGATGCCCTCCGTGGCCAGCTGCTGCATCCGCGGCACCAGACCGACGGTGGACACGGTGATCCCGCGGGCACTCATGCCGAGACCGTCCGGAGTCGGGGCCACCAGCTGGCGTACGGCTCCGATGACCGCCTTGTAGTTGGCCATCGGCTCGCCCATGCCCATGAACACGACGTTGCTGACCCGCTCGGCGTCGATGTCACCGCGGCGCAGGCGTCGAGCTCCGTCCAGGACCTG
>DATDAP010000229.1:0-4217 GCA_036525335.1 Microlunatus sp.
CGCCGAGGCGACCAAGGGGATGGTTCATCTCAAGACGGCGGGCACCAGCTGGGCCGAGGCGCTGCGGGTGATCGCCAACAACGACCCCGATCTGATGCGACAGATCTTGACGCTCGCGCTCGAGAGCTTCGAGGCGAACCGCAAGAGCTACCACCTCTCCTGCGACCCGAGCAGGATCCCGACCGACCCCACCGATGACGAGGTCGCCGCGCTGATGGGCATCGTCGACTCGAGGCAGGTCCTCCATGTCGGCTACGGTGCCATTCTCGAGGAGTTCGGACCGCGCATGTACGCGATCTGGAACGACCATGAGGAAGAGCACTACGAGATCATCTCCGAGCACTTCGTCAAGCACCTGCAGCCGTTCGCCCAGTGGGCGAGCTGACGATCGCAGTGGTCGACGACAGAGGAAGCGTGCGCCCATGACGGACACCATCGCCCCCACTACGCTCACGGCCCCCGAGGCCGCCGCTGCGGCCGGCACCGCCGGCCCGCTGGTGGCAGCGACCTCCCGCGAGGAGCGGGCTCGTTGGCTCGAGGCGGTGGCCGACGCGCTGGACGCGGCGAAGGCCGATCTGGTCCCGGTCGCCGTTGCCGAGTCGCACCTGCCCGAGGCGCGGCTGAACGGGGAGGTCGGCCGGACCACCGGTCAGCTCCGGCTGTTCGCCGCGGTGCTGCGCGACGGGGCGTACCTCGAGGCGATCGTCGACCACGCCAAGCCGGATGCGACACCGCCGCAGCCGGAACTGCGCCGGATCCTGGTGCCCACCGGTCCGGTCGCCGTCTACTCCGCGAGCAACTTCCCCTTCGCGTTCTCGGTGGCCGGCGGCGACACCGCCTCCGCCCTGGCCGCCGGCTGCCCGGTCGTGGTCAAGGCCCACTCGGGTCACCCGGAGCTGTCCCGACGGACGGCCGCGGTGGTCTCCGCCGCGCTCGCCGAGGTCGGAGCCCCGGACGGCATCTTCGGGCTGATCGACGGGACCGAGGCGGGCCGGGTCCTCATCCAGGAGCCGGCCATCACCGCCGGTGCCTTCACCGGCTCGCTGACCGGTGGTCGCGCCCTGTTCGACCTGGCCAGCGGCCGGCCCGCGCCGATCCCCTTCTACGCCGAGCTCGGCAGCATCAACCCGGTCGTGGTGACGGCCGACGCGGTGGCCGCCGACGGGGCTGGCCTGGCGAAAGGCCTGGTCGGCTCCTTCACTCTCGGTGCCGGACAGTTCTGCACCAAGCCGGGAGTGGTGTTCGTGCCGGAAGGCACGGGCTTCGAGGCGCGGGTCGCCGAGGCGATGGACGGAGCGAGTGCTGCGCCGCTGCTGAACCAACGCATCGTGAAGGGCTTCGGGCAGGATCTCGGTCAGCTGGCCGAGCACCCGGCGGTCGACCTGGTCGCCGGCACCCGGTCCGCGTCCGACGCGGAGGCACCGGCGCCGGTGGTGCTCGCCACGTCGGCCTCGTCCGTCGTCGAGGACCCGAAGGCACTGCTGGCCGAGTGCTTCGGCCCGGTGACGCTGCTGGTGCGCTACTCCTCGGCGGCGGAGCTGGCGACCGCACTGGCCGTGGTCGAAGGCAGCCTGACCGGCACCATCCACGCCGCCGACGGCGAGGACGTCCGCGAGCTGGCGGCGCTGCTCGCGCCGCGGGTCGGACGGCTGCTGTTCGGCGGCTGGCCGACCGGGGTCTCGGTCACCTGGTCCCAGCACCACGGCGGCCCCTGGCCGGCCACCACCTCGGTGCACACCTCCGTCGGGGCCACGGCCATCCGCCGGTTCCTGCGCCCGCTGACCTTCCAGGACGCCCCGGAATCGGTGCTGCCGGTCGAGCTGCACGAGAGCAACCCGCTCGGCGTCCCGCGCCGGGTGGACGGGGTGCTCGAGGTCTGACCTCCAGCTCGCCCGCAGCCGGGCCGGGTGCGAGGCGCGTGGCCCCCCAAGTGCGGCGAGCGGATGCGGAGAAGTCGCTCCGCCCGGGCTCTGAGCGGCGTGTCGCACGGCTGTGAGCCCGGTCGGGGCCACTTTTCCGCACGGTTGTCTTCCCCCGTCCTATTCCTCCAGCCGACCAGCTCCCAGAAAATGCCTGTCGCGTCATGTCAACCTAGGAGCCTCCTGGAGCGAGTGACTCTGTGATGGACAGCCAAGGAGCAGCGACAGTGAGCGACGCCTCGCCTTCCGTACCGGCGCGGCCCTCGCTCGCCGCCGTTCCTCGTCCGGCCGAAGAGTCCGGTGACCCGTTGTCGTTCGAGGACTTCTACCGGAAGGAACACCGGCAGGTGCTCGGCCTGGCGTACGTGCTCACCGGCAACCAGTCGGCGGCCGAGGACGTTGCCCAAGACGCCTTCACGGCCGCCTTCCGCCAGTGGCGCTCCGTCGCGGTCTGCGATGCGCCGGGTGCCTGGATCCGACGCGTCACCTGCAATCGGGCTGCCTCGGTCCTCCGGCGACGTCTCGTCGAGGCCAAGGCGCTCGTACGCCTGGCCAAGCGGACCTCTGCCTCCATCGAGCTGGAGGAAGGCGATGGAGCGTTCTGGCAGGCGGTACGTCGGCTTCCACCACGGCAAGCACAAGCGGTCGCGCTCTACTACTTCGAGGACTACAGCGTGCGTGACATCGCCGCGGTGCTCGACTGCAGCGAAGGCACCGTCAAGACCCACTTGAGCCGGGCGCGCGCGTCCGTCGCTCGGCAACTGCAGCTGGAGGACCCCCGATGAGCGACTTCGAGACACGAGCCCAACACGCCGCCGACGCCGTCCGGCGTCAGATCGCCGAGCTGCCCACGCACCACGACGAGGGCATCCGGCGCGCGCAGCGGCCCCCGTCCCGAGGTCCGCTCCGCCTCGCGGTGGCCGCATCGATCCTGGTCGGTGCCGTGGCGATCGGCGTACCCGTACTGCGAGCCGGCATCGTCACCGGAGGCGACAGCGCCGCGTCAGGCGGCGGCATCACCTCCGGTGGAGCGGGCGCGGCATCGGGCGGGGAGGGCGCGGCCTTCGCGTTGACCGGGGCGCTGAAGCCGTTCCCCAGCTGTGACACCGTCCTCCGGTACTTCAAGGACCAGGCTCCCGAGGATCTGATCGACCGGGTGAGTGGTGGGATGGCCGCGACCCGCGGCGGCCGTGAGCCGTTCTGGAGAGCTCCGATGCCGGCCCAGGCCGACACGGCCTCGTCCGCGGGTGCTGAGTCGGCGGGAAGCGCGCCGGAGCACTCGGAGACGAACATCCAGGAGACCGGCGTCGACGAACCCGACATCGTCAAGACGGACGGCCGGCGGATCGTCGCCGTCGCTCAGGGTCGGGTGCACCTGATCAGCTCGACGGGTGGCCGGCTGACCCTGCAGAAGACGCTGCCCGGGACGACGGCCCGGAACGTGTTCTTCGCCGGCGACCGGCTGCTGGTCTTCAGCGACGAAGGCGCCCAGACCGATCGATCCGGATCGCCGTGGTTCGGTGCCCAGGCTGCCTTGACCATGTACGACATCTCGAGTCTGAGCGCCCCGGAGCTCGTGGCCACCCTGACCGTCGACGGCACCGTGCTCGACGCGAGGCTGGTCGGGACCCAGGTCCGCGTGACGACGGTGGCGTCGCCGGACATCGACGTGCCGGCGCCGGTGTTCACCCCCGACGGCCGCCTCACCGGGAAGTCCGAGGACCAGCTCCGGGCCGCTGTCGCGAGCTCGACGATCGACGACTGGATCCCGTCGTACGTCCTCGAAGACGGCAAGGGCGCCCAGGTCGGCCGGGGACACCTCGTGGCCTGCGGCGACCTGGCTCGCCCGGAGAAGTTCTCCGGGCTCGACACGGTGGCACTGTCGTCGTTCGATCTGACCTCGGCTCTGCAGTCCCGTCAGGCCGTCGGCGTGGTCGCCGGCGGCGAGCAGATCTACGCGACCGGCACCGCGACCTACGTCTCGACGACGGAGTGGACCCGGGACGGAACGCCCGCCACCACGAGCCTGCACAAGTTCGTCACCGCGACGTCGGGCGCGAGCTCCTACCGGGGATCGGGCGATGTCCCGGGCACCCTGCTCAACCAGTACGCGATGTCGGAGTACGACGGTGTCCTCCGCGTCGCGTCCACCGTGTCCGAACGTCGGGGATGGGTGAACACCCGTGAGGTGACCGAGGGCATGGTCACGACCCTGCGGGAGCAGGACGGCACGCTGCGCCGGCTCGGTCAGGTCGGTGGGCTCGGCAAGAAGGACAACGAGTCGATCCGAGCCGTCCG
>DATDAP010000230.1:0-2076 GCA_036525335.1 Microlunatus sp.
ATCGGAGGAGTCGGCGTCGAAGTAGGTGCGCCAACCCTCAGAGTTCCGTTCGACGTTCCAGATCTGACCCCACCAGATGACGTACTGCACGCCCAGCTCGGCCTGGTGCGCTTGGATCCAGCGGCTGAGGTCGTGGCCGAGCTCCTGACCGGCCGGCGTCTGCCAATCAGGGATCATGATGTCGACGGCCTGAGCCTCCGTCGGCTCGTGGTCGGCGTAGGTGAAGATGTCGGTGATCGTCGGGAACGCCGCCGCGACGCACCGGGTGACCAGCAACGCATCCGGGGTGACGCCTTGTGACTCAGCCTTCATGTTCGTATTCGGGCACTGGCCCAGGAATGCCGACGCGTCCCCGCCGCTCGATGCGCATGTGGAGGTTGAGGCGGTGGCTCCTACGGTGCGGATATCGATGCCGCCGACCTTGTCGAGGATTGTTGCTGCCACCGGGGCCCACTGGTCGTAGACGCTGGGAAAGGCTGAAACCTGCACGAGCTGGGCGAGCTCGCCGAGGCCTCTCGACTGGTAGTCGGGGATGTCGAGCAGGCCGCGCGGACCGTCCGCTTTCGGCTTGCTCTGGCCGCCGAAGAACATGCCGATGGAGAACCCGACGTCCATCAGCTGCCGCACTGACCCCCAGGCGCCGGGCCGCTGCTGGAACAGGTTCACGGAGTCGTGGTCTCGTCCGACGGCCTCGTGCGGGTAGCTCATCGACTCCGGCACGCGGGAGTTGGCGTAGACCTTCAGCTTCGACTCCTGCAGCGCCGCCATCAGCGCCACCTGGACGTACCTGTAGTCCAGCTTCAGTTTCGTGCCGTAGCTGATGATCTCGGCGGCGTGCTGGATCTGCTTCGCGTCGAGGGTGATGGCCGAACCGGAGGTGGTGGTCGCAGTCAACGTTGACGGCAGTACACCGGCCGGCGGGTTGCCGTTGGCGTCGGACAGGTCCTGTTCCGACTCGTCGCCGGAGTCGCGACTGTTGGTGCCAGAGGTGTCGGATCCGTCACCTGTAACCGACGCCGACCTTGCCGGCGGGCTGGTCGAGGTGGTCGTCGACGTAGCCGGGGACGCGCCGCTGGTGGACGACGAAGACGGCTCCGTGGTCTCGCCGGTGTTGCACACCGACGGTGGGTTGCCGAGCGCGTACATGAGCGAGAGCTGGTACCACGGCCCAGCCCGCTCCTTGGCGTCTTCGATGGGCAGCTCGCCCAGCGCCTTCACGAATGCGGTCCTCACGCGCAGCTGCGCGGCGACTGAGTCGTCGTCGGTGCCGAGCTCGAGGACAGTGCCGTTGGCGGTTTCCATTGCCTTCGCACCCGAGGTCAGCGAGCTGGAGGTCAGGCTCATGTCCGTCTCGGCCAGCAGGGCCTCGAACAGCTTCCCGATCGCCGCGCCGGCATCTGCGCGGTTCGCGGCTTGCTCCTGAGTGAGCTCGTCGAGCCGGTATCCCTGCGCCAGCTCGTTGAACTTTCCAAGGTCGAGGTGGAACGGACCCGTGCCGGAGGTCAGCCTGCGCATAGACGGCGTGTTGCTGTTGGCGCTGCCGGGGGTGCCGCCGCCGGAGGTGGTGGTGTCGACGGTGGTGCCCTGCTTGACGGCGGTCGGGTCGTTGGACTCTGTCACCAGGAGCGCGTTGTGGTCGCTGCCGTAGCGGGGCAGGATCGTCTGCTTGATCGGGGCGGCCTTCGCGTTGGACGCGAACACGTAGTCAATGTGGCGTCTGCCATGGGTGCCATTCGACGGGTACCCAAGCGTCCGCCAGTTGGAGTACAGGCCGTGCTTTGCGTACTTCACATACGGGAAGCGCTCGTCCCGCACCTGCCCGTCGCGTTTGGCAGCGATGTTGTGGTCGCCGGTGATGAACGTCGCCAGGCCTGCCGCCTGCAGTTTGTCAGCGGCCGCCATCGCCGCAGCCATCTGCTTCTCCGCACCGTCCAACCGCTTCGGGAAACGCTTGTTGGGGTGCCCCCGGGTCTCGATGGTGGGCAGCAGATGGTTGTTGATGACAGCGAAGTGTGCCCCGGTGTCCCTGGTCTTGAACTCCGCCCACTGCAGCGACTTCGGGCCGAACGACCCGCC
>DATDAP010000231.1:0-6139 GCA_036525335.1 Microlunatus sp.
AAGGCTGAGGTTACCTGCTGAGTGTCGTACTTGTAGACCTCCATCGTTCTGCGCGCCTTGTCGCTTTTGGTAGACAGCCAGGTAGTCATCATCTGATCGACGGTGAGGGCTGCTCCCTCGCGCGCGAGCCGCTGAGTCGGATCAAGGCGACGCCGAGCGTCGAAGGCAAGTGCTGCTTCTTTCGTATCGAAACTGCGTTTGCGCTGCCTGCCGGCCTCCCGGTAGCGAACTTGCCAGCGCTTCCCTGGTCCTGTGCGCTTTCCGTGCCACAGGTCGTGCAAGCTCACGTGTGCGTCGACCTTCCATGCTGGGTAACAGTGGGCACACGCTACCAGGCTCGATGCGCCCCAAAAGCGCCCCTAATGACTAAAGCTCCTAGTCAAAATACATTTCAACAGGTCTTGTAAACAGGCGGTTGTCGGTTCGAGTCCGACCGTCAGCTCCACCATCTGACCAGGTCAGAGCAAGGTTCGCCGCTAGGGGGTTCCCGCCGATGAGCGCGCCCTGACAGCAACCCCCGCTCACTCCGCATGACCAGGGGTCCGATCCATGGCGTCCGCTGTGTCCCGCAGAGCCGACGGCATGACGTGCGAGCACAGGTCCATCGTGATCGAAACGGCGAGGGCCCCCAGCACGACCATCACCACGCGCGGCGGCACCGCTGGGCCAGGAGCAACGACGCACAGGTGTGCCGCACGTCGCGGAACCGGATGCGTCGCACACCGGCCTCGACGATCAGCCGGTCGAGAGTGCGAGCCAGGTTTCACGGTTCGATCTCCGTGCCGATCGTCGACGTGAACACCAGAGCGAGTCCTCCCGGGACTCCCCCAAAGGCCAACCGATCTTCGGCCTGCCTGACCCGGTGCTCCCGGAGAAACGCACCGCGTCGCGGGCAGCGGAACGTGACGGCGTGACCGGGCCGACTCCGGAGGGCCGAACACCGAACATCTCGTCGCGCACTGCCACCGACAGCGTCGCATGGAGAGTCTGCACCGATCGCACAGACAGGCCCGACGCCGTCTTCGCTTCCAGCAACCGTCGAACGTCGGTCGGACTCAGCCGGCGCGGCATGTACCGGCCGAGCATCGGCAAGCCGCGTCAGAAAGGGTGTGGTCATGGGTGCCATCACCTCCGAAAGGGGTGGTGTGCTGCGAGTCGTGATTCGCGGTCCTGGCGCGCGCAGCGCACCCCGGTCACAGGGGGCCGCCGCCACTACTCAAGGGGTGGACGCTTCTCGACGGCCAGGACCACACACGTCGAGGAACACCAACGACACAACACAAGCCAAGCGCCGAAACCTGTGCACCGCCGTGCTCTGCATCACTACGGATTGGCCTCGTCTACAGGTGACGCACCCGAGGCAGCAGCTCAACCGGCGGACGACCATCGTCGACAATCAGCCACCCTGTCACGTCAGGTCGAGCGCCGAAGAGGACGTAGACGATTCCGTCCCTAGGTGTGCCCGGACAGAAGCCGATCTCCACTCTGTATCCACTCGCTCCACCGGGCTCAAGGGCCGCTGACGGCGCCGATAGTTCAGTGACGCCGTGGTCCCTCAGATACCGGGCCTGAGCCTGACATTGCGGATAGGACGACAAACCGCCGGTCATGACGCCGCGGGGAAGGGCGGGCTCAGATGCCGATGTCACATCGACATCCACGGACCATAGTGCGCGCGATACCCCGGCAAGATCGATCTCGTCGGTGATCTCTTCGTGGCGAAGAAACTCAGCCCACGCCCCATCAGGCGTGTCAGCTACGTACTGGGCTGGACCGTCGCCCTCATGATTCCAGCGAGCCGCCGGCTGATCGCGAATCTCCCATAGAAATGGCCAACGTCGATCACAGTTGCGAAAGCAGATCATCCGATCGACGCACCCAGCAGAGCACGTGCAAGCTCTCGCACCTGAGTTGCCTCTCTCCCGTCCGGGCTCCAGTCGCCAGTGAGCAACTCCCGAGGGGATGAGCCACCGAGCGCCGACCGGGGACGCCGGAACCATCGCCGGATGCCGAAGTCGTTGTAAGAGCCCGCCAAGTCGGACACCACAAGCGCGGCAAAGTGCAGACGCGCCGCAACAGGGTCGGGCGTCGTTCGTTCTCCGGACCTATACCGATTCAACGAGCTGGCCGACACGTTGACCAAAACTGCTAGTTCGTCGTCGCCCAGAATCTCCGCTATCGCGGGCCATTCCGCCTGCGGGAGGGGTGAATCCTGCAGCGCAGCAATCACTCCGTCCGAAACTCGGGCGACATCGGAGGGCGTCGGCGGCAGCGTCACAGGCTGGACGTGACGTGCGATGCCCCGCAACGCAAGCTGGTGCAGCGCCTCATTCAGCGTCTCTACGGATGCACCGGCCTCAGCAGCCCGAGGCACCAAGCGAATAGTTTCGGCAAACGAAACTACCTGCATCATGAGATGCGTGGCGGACGCGGCTTCTTCCGAGATCAGGCGCCAGTGGATCGAAGTCACAGCAATACCTACTCATGGACAAGATTTGGACTCTCATCGGAGTCCAAGCATAGTCCGCTTAGGTCCCGAGTCACCGCCCAAAGCACGTGGTCTTGAGCACTTCCGCTGATCTGCCGCGGTGGGGTGGATCGGAGTGGGCCTGTCACGCAGGTCATGAGATTCCTGGGGCGAAGCTCGAGCACCCGTCAAGTACACGACGCCGACGTTCTGACAGCAGCCGTGACAGCAACGGAGATCACCACTAGCTCGGCCGGCGCCCGAGCGCCCTGACCGCGCCCTCAACGGCAGCTTCCCCGGCCGGCGGCGGCCCACGCGTAAGTCGGTCGCCACGGCCTCGGACGCCCCCGCCGCTGACGCGATGGCTTCCACGGTGCGTCGTCTACACCCGCTTCTTCAGCCACTCCACGAACAGCGCGGTCATCTGGTCGGCGGCGATGGCGACGTCGGCGAGCAGCCGCCCTAGGTCGACGGTACGGCCCGGAGCGGGCGGTACGAAAGCCCCGGAGCAGTAGCTGGGAGCGTTGCCGGCCATGACCTTCTTCATCTCATTGCCGAAGTACAGCAACGCGAAGTCCCTGACCGACGGCAGCAGCTGGGCATGCAGCTCGGCGGGCTTGCCGATGACGCCGGGCTTCGGTGCGCCCCCGTAGAAGTCCACGAAGATCTGGTACCGGTTGGCCCGCCCCTGACCGGCCTTGGTCTTTGTGGTGCGGTAGTAGTCGAGCAATGCGTCAGAAAGCTTCAGGTCCAGCCGAAGACCCTTGTCGGGGGTGGCGTCGTTGAGTGCCGCCCACATGGCGTACGCGTCGATGTTCCCGTCGAGGTCCTGATCTGAGGCGCCGCCGGTGAAGTAGGCCGCATCATTCGGCGGGAAGGTCAGGTACGACGTGCACACAGCAGACATCGCGGCTGCCGACCCGACGTCGCCGGCCCAGGTGGCCCACTCGTGGTTCTTCACGCTGGTCCCCAGCTTGAGCGGGCCGATGGAGGCGCTGACGTCATCTGGCTTGCGGGCCGCGTCCATTCCCGTCAGCAGGTGTCCGAGGTCGATGTCCTTGCCGTTGCCGTCCTTGATCGTCTGGCTGGCCTGGAGAGCGCCGAACAGCTTCTTACCGATCATCGGGCCGGGATCTGTGCCGGGCGACCACGGCCGTACGGTGACCACGTCGTCCCAGACCGAGTTACGCCCGGCAGGAAGCGTCCAGCTCGCCGATCCGTAGTAGATCTGGCGGAGCACAGACAACACCTTCGGCGCGTCCGCCGTCGTCGTGAGTCCCAGCCTCTTCTCCAGGCAGCGGACCAGGAAGAAGTACTGGTCCAGGTCGGAGGCGGCTCCCAACATGTCGCACGCGTCGGTGCGCTTGGGACCGATGGGCTCGAGGATGCGGATGACGACCGCTCGGTTGCGCGCCCGCTGCTCGGCGGTGTCGTTGCCGGCCAGGAAGTTTCCGGTCAGCTCGGCCTGGGCCAGCAACACCTTGGTCCTCGAGGTCGCCGGCAGCATGCCGAGCACCACGTCGGCGCGCTTCTGCCGCAGAGCGAAGTTGCGGCGCTCCGAGCCGATGCAGTCCGAGAAGCCGAGGATCCCGACGATCGGACCGACGGACGGAGTACCCGCGATGATCGACATCGCGCGCTCCCAGTCGGGCGCGGTACTGATGCCACCGGGAGGCGACGCGCCGCTGACCGGGAAGTCGGCGATGACGACCTTGTTGGCCTTGCGGTCGAACGTGACGTCGTTGGCGAGCAGGCCGGATCCCGCCTTGCTGGACGCCTCCTCCCCCGGCGGCCGCTTCGGCGGGCAGGCCCGTTGGACCACCGGCGAGTTGAGGTTCGAGGCGCGGGCAGCCTCGGGTGGGGCATCCTGCCGCTGTACGGCCGGTGGATGGAGATCCAACGCCTCGCCATCGGCCTCCTCGGTCGCGCAGGGGCAGCCGGCGTGTACCTCGCCGCCGCACCGTTGGACCGTACGCGCGCCGGAATCACTGCCGGGGCGGTGTTGCCGCAGTTTCGCGGCGACTGCGGCATTCCCTGCGGCACGCTGCAGCCGAAGCACGGAAGCGGAGCCGGCAGGCCGACCGAACGCCGACACGAGGCGGATCCCGGAGGCGGGAACAGAGCCCGGCCGGTGCGGGTTCGGGCGCGTCGAATCCGGCTTCTCAGACAGCACGGTGGGCATCGACACCGGAGGACTCCGCTTTCATCCGTGCGAGGACATCGACCTCTCAACTTTGCTCACCAGAGGCTGCGACGGCAGAGGCGACCGCGCAACCTTTCGGGCAGATCGGCGTGCCCGATCGAGCAGGATCGAGTCCGAGGAGTCGGCTCCATCACCTGACGCGGGTCAGGAAGACCATCTCCTTGCCCGGACGATCCGGGGCATCGCGCACCTCGAGCACCTCGAAACCGCACCGGCCGAGGTCGTGCTCGAGCTCGCGGCGTTCACGAAAACGCAGCGTGGAGGTGGAGCGCAGGACCTCCTCGTCGATCGTCGTCGATCCCTCGAAGGTGACGAGGGGCAGTTCGACCTCGGTGACCGTGCACGACACGACAGCCGTCCGACCGTCCGGCATGACGACCGGGGACGGCGCGAGGTCCCAGTTCTCCCAGTCTCGAACCTCGGGTCGTCGGGTCTCGAAGACGAACCAACCTCCGGGACCCAGACAGGCCCGGATGGCGCGCAGGGTGGCGTACCAGTCTTCGTCGGAGACGAAGACCTGCGCCACGTTCCCCGTCATCACGGCCAGGTCGGCGGCGACCTCAAGGCCGACGAGGACGGTGGCGTCGCCGTGGACCCAGGTCACGCGCTCGGCGTTCGGCTTGGTCCTGGCCACTTCGAGAGAGGCCCCCGCCGGGTCGACTCGGTGACCGCGAATCCCCGTTCGGCGAGCCGGACGGCGAGTGCGCCGGTCCCGCAGCCGACGTCGACGACGTGACGGGCGCCGACCTCGTCGGCGATTGCCAGATAGGCGGGGAGGTCGCTCCGGTCGCCGTTGAAGTCGTCGTACAGAGCGGCTTGTCTCGGGTCAGCGAAGGTGGCGTCGGGTTCTCGCACGGTTGAGATGCTAGAAGCCCGGTTTGACGGTGGGCATCGAGTCCGGTCACGCGCGTACGGTCGAAGGTCAGCGCAGCTCAGAGGCGATCGGGCAGCGGAACGAGTCCCGAGCCGCCAGACCGACGCGGTTGAGGTAGCTGATCACGATGCCCCAGGCCGCAAGCAGGTTGGTCTCGGCGTAGGCGACGTCGTGTCGGCGGCAGTGCTCGAGGACCATCGTGCGAGCGAGCGCCAGATGCGGTCGCGGCATGCTCGGGAACAGGTGGTGCTCGATCTGGTAGTTGAGGCCGCCCATCAACGCCGTGGCCCACCAGCCACCGGAGACGTTGCGGGAGGTCAGGACCTGTTTGCTGAAGAAGTCCAGCTTCGCGTCCCGCCCGACGATCGGCATGCCGATGTGGTTGGGGGCGAACGATGCGCCCATGTAGAGCCCGAACACCGCCAGCTGCAGACCGACGAAGGCGAAGGCCATGCCCAGGGGGAGCACCAAGAACACCGCGGTCAGGTAGATCGCCAACCGCAGCACCAGCACGGTCAGCTCGAGCCGACGACCCGCCACGCGGCGGTTCTCCCACAGACTCTGCACGGACTTGAGGTGCAGGTTGATGCCCTCC
>DATDAP010000232.1:0-3116 GCA_036525335.1 Microlunatus sp.
GCTCTTGGTGCGCATGACGCTCACGGTGCCGCTCCGATCACGAGGGGAAGGTCCAGGCCGAGCTCGTGATCGGCAGCCTAGACCTCACAGTCGCGCGGAGTCAGCACCCTGTCCGTGTGTGGCGCCCATCCGGACGACCGCCTCCACCGCGTAGCGGGCGATCTCCTGCGGCGTCAGCCCCAGCTGCTCGAGCAGCTCGGCCCGGGTGCCGTGCTCGAGGAACTCCGGGGCGATGCCGAACTCGCGGATCGGCGTGTCCACACCGGCGAACCGCAGCTCCTGGGCCAGACGTGATCCACAGCCGCCCACCACGTCGTTGTCCTCGATGCTGATCACCAGCTGGTGCTGAGCCGCGAGCACCGTCAGCGCGGGATTGACCGGCAGCGCCCACACCGGGTCGACGACGGTCACCCCGATCCCCTGGTCGGCCAGCCGTCGGCCCACCGCGACGCCGGTGCCGCACATCTGCCCGTACGCGACGACCAGGACCTTGGGCTGCTGATCGCTCTGCAGCAGGATGTCGATCCCCCGGTCGTTGGCCACGGCGTCGAGATCGGCGGGCACCTGCTGGTTGGAGTAGCGGACCACGCTGGGAGCGTCGTCGATGGTCAGCGCGGTGGCCAGGGCCTGCCGGAGCCGGGTGCCGTCGCGGGGTGCGGACAGGTGCAGACCGGGCACGACCTGCACGATCGACATGTCCCACATGCCGTGGTGGCTGGCGCCGTCCGGGCCCGTGACCCCGGCCCGGTCGAGGACGAAGGTGACCCCGCAGCGGTGCAGCGCGACATCCATCAGCAGCTGGTCGAAGGCGCGGTTCAGGAAGGTCGCGTAGACGGCCACCACCGGGTGCAGGCCGGCCATCGCGAGCCCGGCCGCCGTGGTGGTGGCGTGCTGCTCGGCGATGCCGACGTCCATCACCCGTTCCGGGAAAGCGGCGGCGAACCGGTTGAGACCGGTCGGGTGGATCATCGCCGCGCTGATGGCGACGACCCGCTCATCCACCGCCCCCAGCTTCAGGATCTCCTCGGCGAACACGTCGGTCCACTTGACCGCGCCGGGTCCGCCGATCGCCACGCCCGTCTTGGCGTCGATCTTGCCGACCGCGTGGAAGCGGTCCTCCTCATGGTTCTCCGCAGCGGAGTAGCCGTTGCCCTTGCGGGTGACACAGTGCACCAGGACGGGCCCACCGAACTGCTTGGCGTGCCGGAGGGCGCGCTCGACCGCTGCCTCGTCGTGGCCGTCCACCGGGCCGACGTACTTCAACCCGAGATCGGAGAACATGCCCTGTGGTGCGATCACGTCCTTGAGACCGCTCTTGATGCCGTGCAGCAGGTCGTAGGCGGCCCGGCCGAACAGCGGCGCCCGGTTCACCTGCTTGCGGACCAGCTCCAGCACCTGCTCGTACCGGGGGTTGGTGCGCAACCCGGACAGGTGCCGGGCCAGACCACCGACCGTCGGGGTGTAGGAGCGACCGTTGTCGTTGACCAAGATCACCAGCGGCAGGTCGTCGTCGGCCGCGATGTTGTTGAGCGCCTCCCAGGCCATGCCGCCGGTCAGGGCACCGTCGCCCACCAGAGCGACGACGGTGCCGGACCTTCCTTGCAGCTGCAGGCCGCGCGCGATGCCGGCGGCGTACGACAGCGAGGTCGACGCGTGGGAGCTCTCCACCCAGTCGTGCTCGGACTCCGCCCGACTCGGATAGCCGGACAGGCCGCCCTTCTGTCGCAGGGTGGCGAAGGCGTCCTGTCGACCGGTCAACATCTTGTGCACATAGGTCTGGTGACCGGTGTCGAAGATGATCGGGTCACCCGGGGAGTCGAAGACGCGATGCAGGGCGATGGTCAGCTCGACCACGCCGAGGTTCGGTCCGAGGTGCCCGCCGGTCTGACTGACCTGATCGATCAGGAAGGCACGGATCTCGGCGGCCAGGTCGGTGAGCTGGTCGGGACTCAGCCGACGGAGGTAGGTCGGGTCGGCGACGGAGCGAAGCAGTTCGTACGGCTCGTGCTCGGAGACGCCGGCCTCAGGCGCGGGGGGCATGAACGGGAGTTTACGTCTCGGAGCACGCCTGCACGCGCACCCCGTGAGCGGACTCACAGCCGGGCGATGAACTCCTTTCCGCGCAACGCGTCCTCGACAAGGCCGACGGCGCGTCGAACCCGCAACAGGTGCGCCGCCTGCTCCAGCCACGCCTCCACCGCCGCCGTCACGACCTGGTGCGGCACACTGCGCGGCAGCCCCGTGCGAATCTCGGCCACCCCGTCCTGTGCCGTGGTGCACTGACCGGCCACGAAGCGGGCGGCGAAGCTGGCCAGCACGATCGGGTGGCGGCGCAGCACCGGATAGCTGCGGAACTCCGGTGGGCAGCAGTCCAGCAGGAAGGCCGTGGCCGTCCGCTCCCAGCCCGGGGTGCCGGGTGGCCGCACCTGAGGTGGCCAGCCGGCCGGAACGTACACAGATCCGCTCATGTGTTCGATTCTACCCTCGGTACGCTTAGGATCGCCAGTGTGAGCGACCACGACGACATCGTCTGTCAGATCGTCCGCGGCGAGCTGGACGCGGCCGTGGTGCTGCGGACCGACGAGGTGGTCGGGTTCCTCGACCACCGACCCGTGTTCAAGGGTCACGTGCTGCTCTCCCCCACGTGGCACGTCGACACGTTGCTCGACCTGCCCGCCGAGCTGATGACGCCGCTGCTGGGCGCTGCCCAGCGGATAGCGGGAGCGCTTGGGTCCGCCCTGGCGTGTCAGGGCACGTTCATCGCGATGAACAACGTCGTCAGCCAGTCCGTACCACACCTGCACGTGCACGTGGTGCCCCGGACGAAGGGCGACGGACTGAAGGGCTTCTTCTGGCCGCGGACCCGCTACGCCGACGGCGAGCTGAAGACCTACGCGGACCGGATCCGGGCGGCCCTGGCAGACTGAGAAGCCGACGAACTGGGCGCCGGAAATCTCCGAGAGCAGAATGTCAGCATGGACGCCTGGGTGGTGGACTCTCCTGGACCGATCGATGATCACTCGCTGGTCCGGGTGGAACGTCCCGACCCGGCACCCGGTCCGCGACAGGTGCGCCTTCGGGTGAGTTGTTGTGGAGTGTGCCGCACCGACCTCCAT
>DATDAP010000233.1:0-4512 GCA_036525335.1 Microlunatus sp.
AGAAGCCCAGCGCCACCAGGGCCGCCAGTCCGATGACCAGAAGCACCCCGACCGACTCGCCACCCTCCTGCCAGATCAAGATGCTGAGCACGACGCCACCCATGCCGAGCACCGACAACACCGCGCCGCCGACGTCGAAGACGCGAGGACCCGTGTACACCGCGTCCCGCACGAGCCTGATGTTCACGAGCACGACGACGATGATCCCGGCCTCCAGGGCGAACCCGACCCGCCACGACAGGAAGGTCGTGATGAAGCCACCGAGCAGCGGTCCTACGGCAGCGGCGATCGCTGCGGCTGCGCCGACCAGCGCGTAGACCTTCGTCTGTGCGGTACCGGTGAAGTTGCCGTGGATCAGGGACTGCATGGCGGGCAGCAGCATCGAGGCGCCGAGACCACCGATGATCGCCCAGAAGATGATCACCGCCGTGAGCGACTGGGCCAGCGTCATGGCCATGGCACCGACTCCGTACGCGATCAGGCCTATCGCGTAGGCCTTCCTGCGCCCGATGAAGTCGCCCACGCGACTGCCGATGAGAATGAACGCGGCCGAGACGAGCGCCTCGAGCGCGATCGCCGACTGGACACCGCTCACCGTCGTGTCGAGATCTCTCACCACGGCGGAGATCGACACGTTCATCAACGACGTGTCGACGACCAGGACGAACATCGCCATCGCCAGCAGGATGCCCAGGCGCCGGTCCCTGGGGCCGAACTCTGCCGTGGCCTCGCCTGCGGACCCGCCGGGGATCTCCTCGGGCGACTTGCCGTGGTCCTCGGGTGGCACGTCGTCCGCCAGTCCCATGGCTACCTCTCCTGTGCTGGATCGCGGGCTTCTCGCTGCTGGACGCCCGGTCGTCTAGACGCTGGTCGTCTCCGCCTCGAGCGCCGCGATGACGTCGTCTGCCGGTATGCGTCCGCCGGAGATGACCTCGGCACCCGAACGCCTCATGGCCGAGACGAAGGGGAACTCGACCGCCAGGTAGTCGATCGGGCCGACGTCCGGGTCGTTCATCCTCGCCTCCTCTGCCGCCGCCACCCAGCAAGTGTCGCCTGCCGAGCGGCTGCCGGGTGATGTTGCCACGCCAGTGGGCGCTGGGGAATCACCCGGCGCGGGTGACGCTCCGGGCGCCGGCAGGTCTCACCCCCACTGGGTGAAGCAGGGCGAGGCGCCGGCCGACAGACTCCTGTCTCGCACCGTGCGGACCGCCGCACGCCGTTCGAAGGTCATCTGTCATGGGCTTCTGGGACTTCTTCTGGCTCCTCGTCTGGAGCTTCTTCTTCGTCGCGTACCTGATGGTCCTCTTCCAGGTCCTGGGCGACCTCTTCCGCGACGACATGAGCGGTTGGTTCAAGGCACTGTGGGTCGTCGCCTTGATCCTGGCCCCGTTCCTCTCGCTCTTGATCTACCTGGTCGTGCGGGGCCGGGGCATGGCCGAGCGCCAGGCGGGCAGCATCCGGGAGATGCGAGCCCAGACGGACGCTCACATCCGTGACGTCGCCTCGACCTCATCGGCGGCTGACCAGATCGCCTCGGCCAAAGCGCTGTTGGACAGTGGCGCCATCACATCCGAAGAGTTCGAGCAGATCAAGCGGAAGGCGCTGGTCTAGCACCAGCTGCGACCACGAGCATGATCACTTACGAAGTCCGTGTCCATGGTGCGATACCGGAGGGGCTCGTCTACCAGTTCGGTAACATCCAGGCCGTCGTACCGGCCGGCACCACGCTCGAGGTCGATGTTCCCGACGCGGCAGCCCTGTTGGGGTTGATCGACGCCCTGCGCGCTGCCGGCGTCGAGCTGCTGGAGGTCCGACGGCTGGATCCGCAGTCGCCGGCGTCTCCTGAATGAGCGATCGTGATCGGGGTCGGTGGGAGGACATGATGGTTCAGAACGGCGCTGAGATTGACCTGCAGTTCGCTCGGGTGGTCGACTCCCTGATGCAGCGGTTCGCGGAGGTGCACGACCGCGACACCGTTTCGCAGGTCGTGGACGAGACGCGGGCCAGGCTCGAGCAGGGAGCGCGGGTGACCAAGTACCTGCCGATCCTGGTCGCCCGACACGCGGCCGATCTGTTGGCCGGGCGCGAGTCACCTCCCGTACGTGACCTGCCCTCGGCGATCGTCCCGGCGCGTGCTCGTGCAGTGGTGAACCTGGTCGGTCATGGTCCGGCTGAGGAGCTGAAGCTGCTCGCGAGACAGGCGAACGCGGGCGAGATCCTCTACGGCGCGTAGGTCAGGCAGTCGGCCAGGTCCGCGCCGGCGCCGATGCGGACGGCGTCGGCCGTGCACTCCAGGGACGAGTTGTGCGTGCAGTCGGCGCGCTGACAGGCGCCGACGTGTGAGACCACCCGATCCAGCCCACCCTTGACGTCGAGTGGGATGAAGGTGGCGCAGTTGGCGTCGCTGCCACTGGCGCCGATGGTCACGGCGGCTGCGTTGCAGGCGTGCTCGTGGTTGTAGGAACAGCCATCCACCGAGCACTCGCTGACTGCGGGCAGATCCATCAGACTTGTCATCCTGGCCTCCGGGCATCGAGCTCGACAGCGTCTCTGTGGCGCTGAGTCCCTGTCACCGTAACTTCGCGGCGCCCCCCCAGGTATAGCCAGTGAAGGCTTGCCTCAAAGGGATCAGGCGATCCTCAGCGAGGCCCAGGACCGCAGTCGCGCGCCGCAGGAGGTGACGTTCGTCGGGCCCGATCGCGGTCATCCCAGGTGACAATGGACGACGTCGAGATCACCACGTCATCCAGGGGAGACGGAGCATGTCGCTGAGCGAGCAGGTCCGATTCGTGGCCGGGTTCTACCGGGAGCGTGCCGTCATGCGCTACGGCGCGCACCTGCGCCGGGACCCACTGTGCCGCCTGCACCTCGAGTCATCCGGTCGCCGGGACCCGTACCCGATCTACGACGAGGTACGCCGACGTGGTCCGCTGATCCGCTCGGTGGCCGGTGCGTGGACCTCGGCCAGCTACCCGATCTGCGAGCAGGTGCTGCGGGATCGGCGCTTCGGCGTGGAGATGCGTCCGGCGGATCAACGGACCGGATCGCCACAGCTGTCGTTCCTGGAGCTCGACGGGCCCGACCACACCCGACTCCGGCGCTTCGTGATGCCGACCTTCTCGCCCAAGGCCGTGGCCGGGTTCGCTCCGCAGATCAGCGCCACGGTCGGCGAGCTCCTGGATGCCGTGTCGGCGGACGGCGCGTTCGATCTCGTCGGTGGCTACGCCGCCCCGATGCCGATCGCCGTGATCACTCGACTGCTGGGCATCCCCGACGCGGACAGCGAGGAGTTCGAGCGGTACGGCCAAGCGTTCGGGGGTGCGCTCGGCGGGTTGCAGTCGCTGCGGCATGCCCGCGAGCTGGTCGAGGCGCAGCGCCGGTTGCAGCGGATCTTCAGCACCCTGATCGAGGTGCGCCGGGTCGATCCGGGCGACGACGTGATCAGCCGACTGGCGACCGCACCCGACGAGCAGATCAGGGCCGGCGACATGGTGCCGCTCTGCACCCTGCTGCTCATCGCCGGTTTCGAGACGACGGTGAACCTGATCGGCAACACGGTGCTGGCCCTGCTGCAACGACCCGAGGTGTGGCGGCGCGTGGTCGAGGACCCGACGCTGGTCGATGCGGCCGTCGAGGAGACGCTGCGCTTCGACCCACCGGTGCAGCGAACCGCCCGAGTAGCTCACTCCGACGTGGAGATCGCCGGACAGCTGGTCGAGCAGGGACAGGTGGTCGTGACCCTGATCGGAGGGGCCGGCCGCGATCCGCAGATGGTGGACCGGCCGAACGAGTTCGACCTGGACCGGCCGAGCCGCGAGCACCTCGCCTTCTCGGCCGGACCGCACTACTGCGTCGGTCAGCCGCTGGCCAAGCTGGAGGCCACCATCGCCGTCCGCGAGCTGATGGCCCGGTTCCCCGATCTACGCATCGACGGTCGCGGCGCGCGTCGCTCCGGCACCCTGATCCGTGGCCTGGCCAGGCTGCCCGTCCGCACCTCCATGGCCGACCGACGCAGGTACGTGGCCGCCTGACGGACCGTGGCTGTGCCGGCTCAGGTGCGTCCGGCTAACCGTCTGCGACTCCGCGGCCGCAAACGGATCCTGCATGTCCGGCTGGACTCCGCGGCGGGAAACGGCCCGGCATACCACCACCTCCGGACGCGGGGTGGACTGTCAGAGATCCTGGCTAGGTTCGCGGGATGGCTCCCATCGGCGACCAGAGCGTACGGACGTGGGGTGTGCTCGGGGTTCCGACGAGTGCGGCCGCGCACTGGGCGGGCCTGGAGAAGGGACCCGCTGCGCTGCGCGGCGCGGGGCTGGTCGACCAGCTGCGTGCCGCCGGATGCGACGTCGTCGATCACGGCGACCTGTCCGCGACCCGTTGGGTGCCCGACCGCACCGACGACCGACCGAACAACTGGCGTGCCGCGACAGGCGTGATCGCTGACAGCCGGGTGGCGATCGGTGACGTGCTCGCCGGGGGCCACCACCCGCTGGTTCTCGGCGGTGATTG
>DATDAP010000234.1:0-5623 GCA_036525335.1 Microlunatus sp.
CGTGCTGCGGATCGAGGACACCGACGCCGGCCGCAACCTGGCCGAGTCCTACCGCGGACTGATGGACGCGTTGACCTGGCTCGGGTTGGACTGGGACGAGGGCCCGCAGGTCGGGGGACCCTACGGACCGTATGTGCAGTCCGAGCGTGGGGAGATCTACACCGAGGTCACCGCCAAGCTGCTGGAATCCGAGCTGGCGTACCCCTGCTACTGCACCCGCGAGGAGCTCGAGGAGCGGGAGAAGGCGCGGCCCAAGGGTTCTCGATCCGGCTACGACGGTCACTGTCGCGATCTGACCGCCGACCAGGTGGCTGCCTACTCCGAGGAGGGCCGCACGTTCGTGGTCCGGATGCGGGTGCCGGACGCGCCGATCACCTTCCACGACCTGGTTCGCGGCGAGATCACGTTCGAGGCCGTCAATGTGCCCGACTACGTGCTGGTCCGGGGAACGGGGGAGCCGCTCTACACGCTGGTGAATCCCGTCGACGACGCGTTGATGGAGATCACCCACGTCCTCCGGGGCGAGGACCTGCTGCCCTCCACGCCCCGCCAGGTGGTGCTGTACCAAGCGCTCGCGCAGATCGGTGTGGGTGGCGGACGGGTGCCGACCTTCGGCCACCTGCCGACCGTGCTGGGCGACGGAAACCGCCGTTTGTCCAAGCGGGACAAGGGATCCGGCCTGGCCGAGTACCGGGAGCAGGGCTATCTGCCCGAGGCGCTGCTGAATTATCTGGCCCTGCTCGGCTGGGCGATCGCCGACGACCGGGACGTGTTCACCATCGAGGAGATGGTGGCGGTGTTCGACATCCTGCGGGTCAACGCCAACCCGGCGAAGTTCGACGCCAAGAAGTGCGAGGCCATCAACGCCGCCCACATCCGGCGACTGTCCACCGACGAGCTGGCCGACCAGCTGGTGCCCTTCCTGGTCACCGCCGGACTGGTGGCCGAGCCGCCGACGCCGGAGCAGTGGTCGCTGCTGGTCGGCGCCACCCCGCTGATCCAGGAGCGGATGACCACCCTGTCGGAGGGGGTGGAGCTGATCCGGTTCCTGTTCTCCGCCGACGCCGACGTGGAGATCGACGAGGCTGCGAAGCTGCCGGCCACCGCCGGGGCCGTGCTGGACGCGGCGGCGGCGGCGGTGCGCACCGTGGAGCCGTACGACCACGCGGCCATCGAGGCCGCCCTGCGCGCCGCCCTGATCGAGGGTCTCGGGCTGAAGCCGAAGCTGGCGTTCGGACCGGTTCGGGTGGCAGCGACCGGTCGCAAGATCTCGCCGCCGCTGTTCGAGTCGCTGGCGCTGCTCGGTCGGGAGTCGTCGCTGGCCCGGATCGAGGCGGCTCGGGCCGGTCTGCCGCGGGGCTGATGGTGGCGAAGAAGAGCCGACGATCCGGCAACCCGGCTCTTCGGGGGCGTCCGAGCCCGACGAAGCCGACGGAGTCGGTCGCGCCCGCCGCGCCGCTTCGCCGCTACGATCCGCAGCTGCCGGAAGCGCTGCCGCCGGACGGGGCGCCGTACCCGCAGATCCTGCGCGGTGAGAGCTACCTCTGGTGGCGGTCGCTGCTCGGAGTGCTGTGTGGGTTGTCGCTCTACCTGTTGATGACCTCCGTGGTCACCCAGGTGGTGCTCGGCGTCTCCTGGGGCGCGGTCGGAGCAGGGGAGGCGTACGCGGACTTCGCCCGGCGCGCTCTTGCTTTCGAGATCCCGGCCGGGATGATCGCCGCCAACCTCGGCATCGCGACCCTGATCCCCATCTGCTGGGTGTTGATGGCGATCGTCCACCAGGTCCGGCCGCGCTGGCTCAGCTCGGTGCAGCCCCGGCTGCGCTGGCGCTACCTGCTGATCAGCGCCGGAATCGCCCTGGTCGTGCTGAACGCGGTGACACTGATCCCGCTCGCTTTCGGGTCCACGGACGTCACGGTGGCGCCCCAGCCGGGGTTCTGGTCATTCCTGGTCGTCATCGTCCTCACCGCCCCACTGCAGGCGGCGGCGGAGGAGATCTTCTTCCGCGGCTATCTGATGCAAGCCCTAGGCAGCCTGGTCGCCCAGCCGTGGTTCGGGGTGGTCGTGTCGGCCGTGATCTTCGCGTTGATGCACGGGGTGCAGAATCCTGCCCTGTTCCTCAACCGGCTGGGCTTCGGGCTCCTGGCCGGGGTGCTGGTATGGCGCACCGGCGGCCTGGAGGCCGGCATCGGCGCACACGTGGTCAACAACATCTGCGCGTACGTGATCGCGGGTCTCACCAGCTCGATCGCGGCCGTACGAGGGATCAGCTCCATCACCTGGCTCGAATCGGGGATCCAGCTCAGCGGCTTCGCCATCTTCGCCGTGTTCGCCCTGTTGATCGCCCGGAAGCTGAAGCTGCGGAACCAGGTGGATCTGTCGCTCGGTCGCTGACCGCGACAGGGTGCTGGCTCATCGCCGTCGTCGGTAACGAGCCAGCACGCTCGGCGCAGGCCGGCCCGATGCGGCACTCGTTTGGTCAGAACACTGCCGGTCTACTAACATTGCTCCCCGTGCCCGGGGACGGGCACGACTCGTCGGCGTAGTCCGACGATGGGGTATGGGGTAATTGGCAGCCCGGCTGATTCTGGTTCAGTTAGTCTAGGTTCGAGTCCTAGTACCCCAGCGAAGCAGACCTTCGCTGGAGATCGCCGATTCGCCGGATGATCTTCGAGTTGGTACGCTTCCGCGGTCCGGTTTCGACCTCTGGTCGGCCCGGGTCACGCTAGGGCCCCGTTGTGTAGCGGCCTAGCACGCCGCCCTCTCAAGGCGGTAGCGCGGGTTCGAATCCCGTCGGGGCTACTTGTTAGTAACATGCGGTTGACTAGGTAAAACGCACCGGGAGTCCCGCTACGGGCGTCTCGGAGGCCCCTCGTTGGTGCCTCCAGGGGCGCGTGGAGGCCGCAGGAAATCCATGATCATCCGCTCCCTTCTGAGGCCTTGGACTCAGTCTGTTGGCTTCGCGAGGAGAAATCTGGCTCTGATAAGGGCAGTCGCCGGACCTGGTCATTCGGCTACCGCCTTGCCGGGGCCGCTAGCAAGTTCGCCGAGAATCGATCGTTGAGTGCTCGACATACGGACTGGTGCTCGATCCGCAGGTGTCAGAAGTGCAACGCGATCGATCTGGCCCAGCCCACTAGTCGGGCCTGATCGTCACCAGACCACGTGCGTCTACGGCTGAGAGATCTTGGTCAGCATCAGGTGGCTGGTCAGGTCCGCAGCGCTTTGCGGCGCTTGGCGGTCAGAGACTTATCGACGCTCGTTCGGGTCTGCTGTTTGGGCGCTCAACGCTCTACCGCACCTGGCTTCCAGTGAGGATCGGTCGGTCCCGCTACGACTCACTCCGCTGACCGAGCCCCCGGCTGAGTTCCCAGACCTTTCTGATATCACCCGCACCTTCTTCGCCGACCTCGACGAGTGTGTTGTCGGGATGGCCGGCTTCCGGTCCAATGATCAGGACCAAGCGCAGGTGCTGCGGGTGCGGGTTCACCGGGCAGTTCGGCGGCAACAACTGGGTGTCGCGACTGATGGATGCTGTCGAAGCACGGGCGCGCGAACTTGGGTTCACCGAGGCCTTCCTAGACACATCGACGGATCAACCGGAGGCGATGGACTTCTACCGGGCCCTCGGCAATCAAGAAGTTGGTCGAGAGACCCGCCCGAGCTGGCACTGGACGTTGGTCTACTTCCAAAAGGCCCTCTGACCTGGTCCTACAAACCGAGGAGGACGCCCGTAGCCGTCCGGGTTCCGGGGGTCGACACAATGGTTGTGCACAAACCGCGTGTGGTCAGGGTGGTTGCCGTATGGCTGTCCCGACACATTGCCAGGTGAGGGGACGTGATGCGGAGACGTCGGCAGGGAGACGTGGGGGAGGACGGCGCCGCACCATCGAGATACGTCGCTGGCGAGAGCAGACGCGGGGCGAATGCCTCGACCTGTACAACAGGTGCCGACATGCGGCGGCATATCGGACTGCTTGTCGGGGGTTACGTGCCGTCGGATTGGGGGGAGGTCCAGCGTTGGTCGCTGGTGGTGAGGCCGCGAGGGCTGCTGAACACAACGTTGGTGGCTTGGACGGTGCGCGCTTTGCGTCCTGTCCGTTCTCGGTCGGCGTGAGTGTTGATGAGTAGGTCGGGTGTTGTTCCGCGTCCGATGTCGGCGATCCGTAGGCCGTCGTTGCCGAAGCCGTCATCGCGGACGGGTTTGCCTTTGATCTTCCGGGTGCCTTGGCTCCAGACCTGGGATCTGGCGTAGTTGAGTCCGTGGGGTCCGCCGTACACCACGATCACGGCGCCGGCGTCGGGGACGCGACCGACGTCCATCCCGGTTGCCGCGACAGCAAGGTCGATGTAACCGTCCTGATCGAGGTCTCCCGCGGCGATTCTTCTGCCGAACCAGTCGGCTGATCGCGTGTCGCCGGGGACACCGGGGGTGTCTTGGTTCCACAGGTAGGCACGCGTGCTCGCCACTCCGGTTGCGGCGCCAGGGAGCACTCCGACGACTCCACACCCGTCCATTTCTGAGCCGAGGGGACATGCTTCGGGCGAGCCCAGCACCAGGTCGCCGAAGCCGTCCCGATCGAGGTCGGCCACGGTCAGCACCGTTTGGTTGTTAACAGGCAGTGCCCATTGGCCGAAGACGTCATCAGCGAGGCGATACGTGTGGCCTGTGCTCCGTAGTCCTCGGGCGGAACCGTGGAAGACGTACACCGAGCCATTCGTCTCCGGCTCTTGGGAGGTGAGCGCGAGGTCGTCGATCCCGTCGCCGTTGACGTCACCGACGCCGAGCTCGGCACCGAAGAAGTCGTCGATGAATCCTTCTCCTGCCACACCGGGGGTGTCTCGGCTGAGCCTCACTGCACCGCGGATGGTGAGCCCGCGCGGTGACCCGCGCAGTACGAGGAGAGCTCCTTTGATGTCTTCGCTGCCGGGGCTGCTGGTCACGAGGTCGGCGAACCCGTCGTGGTCGAAGTCGCCGGTTGCGAGTGTGGGTCCGAGGAGGCTGAACTCTGGGAGGCGGTCGGCCATGGCGAACCGTTGGTCACGGCCGGTCAGGCCTTTCGGGCCGCCGTAGACGACGTGAATGTTGTCGTACTGTTGGCCGGCGATGTCGGCGTATCCGTCGGCATCGAAGTCGGCAGAGATCGCGCTTTGGCCGAACTGCCGCCCGGGTCTGACCTTGCCCTTGATTCCAGGCGAGTCCTGCGTGACCTTCTGGACCGGGCCGGTGAGACCGGACGCTGAGCCAAAGGCGACACGGATTGCCCCTGCCCACTCCTTTCCCGACACAGTGGCGAAGCCATCGGTGACCACAACATCACCGAAGCTGTCACCGTTGATGTCGTACGGGGCAGCGGCATGCGGCGGTGCGCTGTGAGCGTCGGCGGTCACCAGGTTCGGCTGCGCCCAGCAGCTGACCAGGGCGACCGCTATGAAGATCCCGCCTGCTCTTCGCTGACGACTCGGGAGTACCCCTGAGGTGACTCGCACTCGAACATCGTGACACCACGGATTCGCGGTGACTAGTACCGATTGTTTGTACGGCAAACCTCGGTACTTAGGACTCGCGCATTAATTAACTGAACATTCTCTGGGTTGGCGTCTAGTCTGCCGGTGTGGCGGC
>DATDAP010000235.1:0-2256 GCA_036525335.1 Microlunatus sp.
TCGGTGACGATGCCATGAGGCGCGAGTTCAGCCGCGGGTTCGCTCGGCTGCAGGCCGACGACAAGAGCGAGATCGTCGCCGACGACGCCCAGGTGAGCCGGTTCAAGCAGCTGCTGCTGGACGAGGTCGACCTCCAGGAGCTGACCAAGCTGGCGCCCGAGGACCGGCGCGCCCGACTGGAACGGGTGCTGGCCCACCTCGTCTCCCGCGAGGGCGTCATCCTGTCCACCCGGGAGCGTTCGACCCTGATCCGCCGGGTCGTCGACGAGGCGGTCGGCCTCGGCGTGCTGGAGCCGCTGCTGGCCGACGAGTCCATCTCCGAGATCATGATCAACGGTCACCAGACCGTCTACATCGAGCGCTTCGGACGGGTCGAACGGATCCCGTCCGGTTTCACCTCCGAAGCCCAGCTGCTGCAGACCATCGACCGGATCGTGTCCGCGGTCAACCGCCGGGTGGACGAGTCGAGTCCGATGGTCGACGCCCGGCTGCCCGCCGACGCCCGGCTCCCCCGGGGCGCCCGGGTCAACGTGGTGCTGCCGCCGCTGTCGCTGAGTGGGCCGTCGGTGACCATCCGGCTGTTCCCCAAGGCCTACGGTCTCAGCGAGCTGCTGCAGCGCGGCACCCTCGACAAGGCGTCCGCGGAGCTGCTGGCCGCCTGCGTCCGGGCCCGGGTCAACATCGTGGTGTCCGGCGGCACGTCGTCGGGGAAGACCACCCTGCTCAACGCGCTGTCCCAGTTCGTACCGGCCCGCGAGCGGATCGTCACCGTCGAGGACGCCGCCGAGCTCTCCCTCGGCCAGGAGCACGTGGTCCGGCTGGAGACCCGCCCGCCGAACGCCGACGGCAAGGGCTCCATCACGATCCGCGACCTGGTCCGCAACTGTCTTCGGATGCGGCCCGACCGGATCATCGTCGGCGAGGTCCGCGGCGGTGAGGCCCTGGACATGCTGCAGGCCATGAACACCGGCCACGACGGGTCGCTGTCGACCGTGCACGCCAACAGCACGTACGACGCCTTGTCCCGGCTGGAGACGCTGGCCTCGATGAGTGACGTGGAGATCCCCTTCGCGGCCATCCGGGACCAGGTCAACGACGCCATCGACCTGGTGGTGCAGCTCACCCGGCACTCCGACGGCACCCGCCGGATCGTGGAGATCGCCGCGGTCGTGTCCGAGCGGCGCGAGGACTACCGGCTGCACAAGATCGCGGAGTACGACCCGATCGACCGGCAGTTCGTGCGGCACACCGTGCCCGAGTCGCTGGCCCGCGTGCTGGCGCTGGCCGGCGAGCAGCTCCCCGACGGCTGGGACGTGACATGACGCCGGCCGCCCCGAGCGCCTGCCCGGGTCGCCTCGCCGAAGGGTCGCCCACGTGACCTTGATGATCATGCTCGGTGCGGTGCTGGCCGTCGTGCTGGCCACGGCCGGAGCGGCGGAGTTCGCCACCCACTCCGCCGAACGTCGCGAGGTCACGCTCGCCGCCCGCCAGGGCACCGCCGCCGGCGAGAGCGGCGGCACGGCGCTCACCCGGCTGTCGCGTCGTTTCAACCGGACCCGGATCGGTCGGTGGCTGGAGCACGAGCTGACCCTGGCCGGCTTCCGCTACCCGCCGTTGGCGGTGTTCGCGATCTGTCTGGTCGTCACCGTGACCATCCCGTACGTGCTGGCCCAGCTGCTGGCGCCCGCGTTCGGCGTCGTCGGTCTGGTCGGCGGCTACCTGCTGCTGCGCGCCTGGCTGCTGCGGGCCCGGGAGCGACGCCGCGAGAAGTTCGTGCAGCAGATCCCGGAGCTGGCTCGGATCCTGTCCAACGCGACCAACGCCGGGCTGAGCATCGCCACGGCCTGGGCGGTGGCCGAGGCCGAGCTCGCGGAGCCCGCCCGCTCGGAGATCCAGCGGCTGAACTCCGCGGTCCGGTTCGGCGCACCGCTGGAGGAGGCGATGCTCCAGCTGAACGATCGACTGCCGTCCCGCGAGGTGCGGGTGCTGATGTCGACGATGGTCGTCTCGGCCCGCTCCGGCGGCTCGCTGGTCAAGGCGCTGCGGGACATCTCCTTCACCCTCGACGACCGCAAGGAGGTGCGCCGCGAGATCCGTACGACGCTGGCACAGGCCCGGTCGACCAGCGTGCTGGTGGCGATCCTGGGCGTCGGCATCTTGTTGATGCTCAACTCGATCCGTCCCGGCACGGTGGAGCTGATGACCCGCAGCCTGGTCGGTCAGATCGCCCTGGTGCTCGGCTTCGGGCTGTTCGCC
>DATDAP010000236.1:0-2145 GCA_036525335.1 Microlunatus sp.
AGCTGGTCAACGACGTCGACACTCTGCTGGAGTCGGTGCCGCAGGTCCGGGCCCTGGTCGGCGTCAACCCGCGGACGGCGGGCCTGCGGGTGACGCAGGGCCTGACCTTGATCGAGATCGGCAACTCCTACCTGAACCTGCCCGAGCCGGGCACACCGAACCCGGACGTCACCCAGCGCACCGCCCTCGCTCTGGTCCGGATGCTGGTGTTCGGCACCATGTCGGCCCTCACTCAGCGGCAGGGTGTGGTGTTCCTGGACGAGGGCTGGGTTTTCACCTCCGCCGGCAAGACCGAGATGGATCGGCTGGGACGCCTCGCCCGGTCGCTGGAGGTGTTTCCCGTACTGCTGACACAGAAGGTGTCGGATGCGTTGGAGGCTGGGCTGGCGGGCTACATCTCGAGAGGGCTCATCATGCACATCTCGGATGTCAACGAGGCACGTGCAGCCTTCGAGCTGTTCAAGCTGAACGCAACCCCGGAACGGATGGCCCGGGTGACGGCCAAACCGCGGATGGGTGGTGAGACCTCCGACGAGGACATCGCCACGAGCACAGGCGTGGCTTTCGACTGGCGCAGTCTGAAGGCCCTCGTCGACTTCGACCGCCGGGTGCACCGCGGCTCCGTCGGCTACCACATTGACCTGGCTGGACGGTGCGTGCCAGTCGAGATCGTGATACCGGATTGGTTCATCAAGGTCGCCTCCACCAATGGTCTCGACATCCGTGCCCGGGAGGATGCCACCCGCAGGGTGGCCCTCGCCGAAGAGTCCACGCTGGTCGGCGCCGCGGTCAGCTGAGGAAGGCTTTCGCCGCCTCCCGCGGGCGGCGTCACTGAATCCGCAGGGGCCGCACACCTGGGAGGCGTGAGCAGCCCTGCGTTGACGTCCTCGGCGCCAGCCGATCCGCGGGCCGGACCGGGGAGACTGGCCGGCACACCAGAGCCGCGACGCCGAGTCGAGACGCTCGACTGGCTCGCCGAGCCGCACCTTGCCGCCTGGAGACGCGGACTCCTGGACGACGACAGCCTGCGCCGCAAGCTGGCCGAGCTGATCGCCGAGTCTGATGTCCCGTCGGCGGTAGCGCACCGGGTGTGTGCCTTCAACGGGCGTGGCTTCGACGCCCGGCTCCACGCCGACCTTACCGAGAAGCTGCGCACTCTGCTCGTCGACAAGATGCTGCCGCCGTCGACCACGTTCAGCCCGCGCAAGGCGAGCTCCATCCGCGGCTGGGCCTGGAACCTGGCCTCCACCGCAGCCGTCTACCAGCGCCGTGATCTTCGCCGGTTCTACGAGCGCTTCCAACTGCTGGCGAGCAGCGATCTCACCACAGTCAGCAGCGACCGGCGCATGGCATCGATGACGGGCGCGACGGCGCCAACCG
Organism: Microlunatus sp.; assembly: GCA_036525335.1. Classification (GTDB taxonomy): domain Bacteria; phylum Actinomycetota; class Actinomycetes; order Propionibacteriales; family Propionibacteriaceae; genus Microlunatus. The sequence continues at coordinate 1,381 of DATDAP010000236.1, forward strand.
ACCCGAAGCCCTGGGACCTGGACACCTGCGCCGACGTCGCCGACGCAATCCAGACCCTCGCCAAGCCGGACCGGCAGCTGGTTCACCTGCAGGCGGAGGCGCTGCTGACCGGGCTGGGACTGCCGTCTCTGCAGCGGATCCCGCAGCTCGCCGACCGGGAACGGGTCACCAACCTGCTCGAGGCCGATCCGTCGCTGGCGCTGCGCTCGCTGAATGTCTGGCTCGCCGCCGCCACCCCTCAACCGGACAGCAGGACACGACGCGCGGCCAGCCCAACGGGAACCGCCGCCAGTGCAGCCTGTGCCAGCAGCCTCACCTCACCGGCCAACCAATACGAGCATGAGCCCGCTGCAGCCTGCGAACCTGTCGACCTGAGCCTGCTGTCACTGTGGGACCAGTTCAACCCCGAGCAGGCGGGCCGGCTGGTCTCCTGCGCCGGCTCGCGGGCCCGCCGGCTCCAGGTGGCGCACACGGTGGCCGTGGCCGCGACCTGTCCGCTGCCCCGTCCCGCGCTGAAGCGGATCCGGACGTTCGTGTCCGCCGTCGCCGCCGCCGCCAAGGACCGGGACGAGGCGGTCCGAGAGGTCGCCGCCGCGTTCGTGGAGACCGAGTGCGAACCAGTTGCCCGACGGGCCACCATGCACATCGACATCCCCGGAGTGCTGGAACGCCACCAACGCCTCAAGGAGAGCTTCGAGCGACACCTGGCCGCTGTGGCCGCGCTCGACTCCGACCTGGGCCGCTGCCCCGCCGACGTCCGGGACC
>DATDAP010000237.1:0-6386 GCA_036525335.1 Microlunatus sp.
CAGCACGGGGCGTACGGATTCGACGACCTCGGCCTCGCCGCCGACCATGATCGAGAGCGTGGCCTCGATGGCGCCGGCCTCGCCGCCGGAGACCGGGGCGTCGACGGCCTTGACGCCCTTCTCGGCAGCCTGCTCGGCCAGCTTCACCGACACGTCCGGCCGGATCGAGGAGCAGTCGATCCAGACGGCTCCGGACCTGGCGTGGGCGAAGATGCCGTCGGCCGCTGTTGCTATCTGTTCGACGTCGGGGGAGTCCGGCACGATCGTGATGATCACGTCCGCGTCGGCGACCGCCTCGGCGATGCTGTCGGCGCCTGTACCGCCGGCCTCCACGAGGGCGTCGACCTTGCCGCGGCTGCGGTTGTAGCCGGTGACGGCGTAGCCCGCCTTCACCAGGTTGGCGGCCATCGGGCCGCCCATGATGCCGAGGCCGATGAAGGCGATGCTGGGCTTGGTGTCGGTCATGATCGAGTCCTTCGTCAGAGTCTGTGTGTCAGTTGGGCGGTCGGTGATCAGGAGCGCTGGTCGCGGTGTGATCAGGAGCGCTCCGCGCGGGGGAGCCAGCCGAACGGATCGGCCGAGGAGTCCTTGTACTCCAGGCCGATGTATCCGTCGTAGCCGCCGGCGGCCGCCGCAGCGAGCCACTCGGTCAGCGGGAGCTCGCCGGTGCCGGGCTGACCACGGCCTGGGTCGTCGGCGATCTGGATGTGGCCGAAGTCGGCCGCATGGTCCGCGATCACCGCGGCGACGTCGTCGCCGTTGACGGCCAGGTGGTAGAAGTCGGCGAGCAGCGCGAGGTTGCTCGCGCCGACCCGGTCGATGACGGCCTGGACGTCGGCCGCGGTCTTGAGCGGGTAGGCCGGGGAGCCGGACACGGGCTCCAGCAGCACCGTGCCACCGATCGTCGCGATCTTGTCGGCGGCCAGGCGGAGGTTGGCTGCGCCCAGCTCGTCGGCGGTCTCGGCGGCGACGCCGTCGGCGCGCAGACCGTACAGGGCGTTGAAGGCCCGGCAGCCCAGCCGGTCGCCGATCCCGACGACCACATCCACGTTGTCGGCGAACTCCGTCTCGCGACCGACCCAGCTGACTAGTCCCCGGTCGCCGGCGGGCATGTCGCCGGCGAAGAAGTTGAGGCCCGACAGCTGGAGGCCCGCGTCACGGACTGCTCCGACGAAGGCGTCGACCTCGCTGTCGGTGGGCACGGCCACGGCGAACGGCCACCAGAACTCCGCTGCTCCGAACCCGGCCGCAGCGACGGCGTCTGGCCGTTGCAGGATCGGTAGGTCGGTCAGCAAGATGGAGGCGTTCACGGTGTAGTTCGACATCGTCGGCTAGATCCTTGTCTGTTCCGCTTTGTGGAATCAACTATCTGTTATGCGGAAACTCTAGGGAGAGAAGGCTCGGACGTCAAGGCCAACCTCCCAGGAAATCTCGCACATCGGATGCGCTCTTCTGTATGGTGGAAGCCACAAGCGCAAGAGAGGGGCTGACAATGGCCCAGCCGTCCACCGAACCGCGTTCGGGAACCGTCCAGTCGGTCGAGCGGGTCTTCGAGCTCCTGGAGATCATCGCCGACGCCGGGGGCGAGGCGTCGTTGAGCGATCTCGCGGCCACCTCGGAGCTGCCGATGCCCACCATCCACCGGTTGCTGCGGACCTGTGTGCTGCTCGGCTACGCACGTCAGCTCCCGTCCCGCCGGTATGCCCTCGGCGCCCGCCTGATCCCCCTGGGAGAGCGGGCGGGCCGACAGCTGGGCCGTGTCGCCCAACCCAAGCTGGTGGAACTGGTCCGTCAGCTCGGCGAGACCGCCAACATGGCGCTGATGGACGGGGATCAGATCGTCTACGTCGCCCAGCAGCCCTCACCGCACGCGATGCGGATGTTCACGGAGGTGGGCCGGCGGGCCAACCTCCACGACACCGGGGTGGGCAAGGCGATCTTGGCCACGCTGTCCGATGACGAGGTGCGCCGGATCGTCGCCCGGACCGGGATGGCCACCCCCACCCCCAAGAGCCACGGCACCGTCGAGTCCCTGCTCACCGACCTCGCCGGCATCCGGCGCCGGGGTTTCTCGATCGACGACGAGGAGCAGGAGCTCGGGGTACGTTGCTACGCCGTGTCGATCCCGAAGGCGCCCGCGCCGATGGCGGTCTCGGTCTCCGGCCCGCTCAGTCGGGTCGACGAGGCCTTCGGCGATCGGGCCGTGCCGGTGCTGCGGGCGATCGCCGATCGCGTCAGCACCGAGCTCATCAACTGACGTCGGCCTTGCCGAACCGGCAACGGCAGGTGCGGTTCCAGGCGGAAGTGGGCGACGATGAGTCGGTGACCGATGACACCGTCGCTGTGCCCCTTCCTGCTCTTGCCGTGCCCGCCGAGGGCTACGTCGGAGATCCCGCCGTGGAGGCGGAATGGGATACGCGCTACCGCGAGAGCGAGAGGCTGTGGAGCGGCCGACCCAACGGAGCGCTGGTGGTCGAGACCGCCGACCTACCGCCGGCACGGGTCCTCGACGTGGGCTGCGGGGAAGGGGCGGACGCCGTCTGGCTCGCCACCCGCGGTTGGAGCGTGACCGCGCTCGAGGTGTCCGGTGTGGCGCTCGGGCGAGCGGCCGGGCACGCCCGGGACGCCGGCGTCACGATCCGCTGGGTGCACGCCGGGCTGGCCGAGGCTTCGCTGCCGCCGGCGTCCTTCGATCTCGTCTCCGCGCAGTATCCGGCGCTGCCGCGTACGCCGGACGCCGCCGCCGAGCGAGCCCTGTTGGCGGCCGTCGCCCCGGGTGGCGTGCTGCTGCTCGTCCACCACGCCGGGATGGACACCCAGCCGGTGCACGAGGGCGGCTTCGACCCGGCCGACTACGTCTGGCCCAGCATGGTCGCGGTGCTGCTGGATGACGACTGGCAGGTGGAGGTCGACGAACAGCGTCCCCGCATCATTCCCGAGGGTGGGGCGAGTGCGCACCATGTGGACGACGTCGTGCTCCGCGCGCGCCGGCTGCGCTGACGCCGCGGGGTGGCCGGCGAGCTCGAGGGCGGTCTCGAACATGGCCGGATGGGGCACCTCGGCCCGGTGCCAGGGGATGCCGTTCCTCAGGCCTTGGCGGAGCAACTCCAGGGTCACGCCGCGATCGGCGGTCACCTGCCGCCGACGTACCCGGTGGGGGATGGCACTCCACAGCCGACCGCGCCACTGCTCCTCCAGCACCAGCACGGACCCGGGCTCACGTCGCGCGAAGATCACGCGACTGTGTCCCAGGCTCGTCCGGACCGGCCACCGGATTCGTGGCCGGTCTGCGCTCCAGCTTGTAGTGCAGGCGCACCACCCGAGCCGGGCCGAGCCGCAGCTCGTGGTCGGTACGCAGCACGCCCTCCTCGTCGACATACACGTGGAAGACCTCGCGCGGGGCCACCGCGGCCGCGTACCGGCGACCGCCGTCGACGACGACCACGTACGCGCTGTCGGCACCGAAGCGACCACCCGGAGACCGGAGCCAGAGCGAACCGTCGGCGTCGACGTCGGGCCGGAGGAAGACCTGGACGTTGCCCTTCTGCAGCGGGAACGACACGTGCACGCTCGGACGGTCGGCACCCGGGAGCAGTGTGTGGGTGTAGCAGCCGCTGTAGACGTAACCGCCGGTGGCGCGCAGCTGCCGCAACCAGCCCGCCGCCCGCTGCCGACCCCTGGCGTCCGTCAGCACCGAGATCCTGCTCGTCATCCCCTGCGACACGTCGAGAGAGCGCATCGGCAGGGCGAGCTGCTGGACCCGGGTGCCGAACATCCGCGAGATCAGCTCGCCGCCGGGCCAGAACAGCGGTGACCAGCCGGTCCAGACCTCCATCCGCCAGTCGGCCGTGTGCTCGTAGAAGTCTCGGATCTGGGGTGAGAGATCGGCAGCAGCGAAGCCGGGACCGTCCAGGGCGGCCATGGTGGCCATCAGTCCGGCGCCGGGGGTGACTTCCTGGACGGTGCCTCCCTACCGCGCGGCTTCCTCGGTCAGCCAGCTGTCACCGACCAACGAGCCACTCACCGTGGGTCCGGCGAGCCAGGACTGCCCACCGGTCAGGTCGACCTCCCGGCCGACCAGCCGCCACCACTTCCGGGTGACGAGATCGAGGTGGGCCAACACAGGCGACCACGCTAGGGCACGCTGCGACCTGCCTTCGCGATGTCGCCTATCCAGGCGACGATGGGCGGGATCACGAAGGGCTTGGTCGAGTCCACCGCGAGGAACGGTCCGATGCCCGTGGGGGAGATGCGGCCGGCGGAATCCTGGATGCGGGCGAGCGTCTGAGGATCCGGCCCACGATGGGCGGGTGAGCGAGGGCGGTGGCGATAGCGATCGACCGCGACGTCTCCCGGGCACCGGCACTGGATCTCGACTGCGTCGGTGCTGGTGCCCGCTCGGCGGAGACCGTCGGCGGCCACCCCGGCATCGCGCACGGGATCGAGCCACATGTCCACGATCGCCCCCGCGGGGAAATGGGGTAGCAGGCGCCAGATCACCTCGGCCGACGCCTGGCTGACGGCGACGGGATCCGCGGTGCCGAGACTGTCGTGCAGCGCCTCCTTGACCACGTCCTTGGACAGGATGGGCAGCTGAAGGGTGTCGGCCAGGAGCCGGGACAACGTCGACTTGCCCGACGCGGGGACGCCGGTGACCAGGATGATCGTCGCGGCACCTGCGGGGCTCGGTTTCACGTGCAGAGCGTCTCGCATATCGCCATCGAGCGCTTGACCCATTTCGAGAAGGAGCGCACGCACCTATTTCCTTCGCTCGAGGTGCGTGGGCTCCTTCTCGATGGTTGAGGCCCGGCGGTCGGGGCCGAACCGTGGCTCAGCGAGTGATCGGCCAGCCGGTCATCTTCTTCGGCCGGGCCGGTGCGTAGGTCCGTACCTTCGAGGTGGACAGGCCCAGCCGTACCAGGGACTCCGCCACCGTGACGGCGGCGGCGACGCCATCCACCACCGGTACGCCGGTCCGCTCGCGGACCTTCGCCTCCAGCTCGGCCATGCCGCCGCAGCCGAGGCAGATCACCTCGGCGTGGTCGTCGCGGACCGCCGCCTCGGCCTCGGCCACGATCGCGTCCACGGCTCGCTCGGGATCCGACTCGAGCTCGAGCACCGCCATCCCGCTCGACCGTACGGAGGCGCAGCGCCGATCCAGGCCGGCGAGCAGCAGCCGGTCCTCGATCAGCGGGACGGCCCGGTCCAGGGTGGTGACCACGCTGTAGCGGTGACCGAGGTACATGGCGGTAGACGCGGCTGCCTCGGTGATATCGACCACCGGGACGTCGAGCAGCTCCTGCAGACCCTCGCGACCGTGTTCACCGTAGCCGGCCTGGATCACGGCGTCGTACGGCTGGTCGTAGGACAGCACCCGATCCATCACCGCGACCGCGGCGAGGTAGCTCTCCAGGTTGCCCTCGACCGACTCCGCCCCGAAGTGCGGGGTCAAGGCCACGATCTCCGTCCCGGGCGACGCGACGCGGGAGGCCTGCTCACCGATGCCTGCGGTCATGGACTCGGTGGTGTTCACGTTGAGGACGAGGATGCGCATCGGGGTGCCTTTCGTTTCAGTGGAACCTGCATGCTCAGTGACTGCTCTCGACCGCGATGGGCTCGCCGGACACGTCCTCGTAGCTGCGACTGCGGTCAGCCAGGACGAAGTAGATCACCGCGCCGAGACCGGCCGCGATGAACCAGGAGAACGCCGAGAACGCGTTCAGGGATGGCACGAAGGCGAACACCAGCGAGATCCCGGCGGAGGGGATCAGGGCGCCGATCGCCCGCAGGTTGATCCCGCGGCTGTAGAAGTAGGTGCCCTCCGGATCCGTGGTGTAGAGCTCCGGCACGTTGATCCGCTGCTTGCGCAGCAGCCAGTAGTCGGCCATCACGATCCCGAAAAGGGGGCCGAGGAAGGCGCCCAGGCCGCCGAGGAAGTAGACGATCACGACGGGGGAGTTGTAGAGGTTCCAGGGCAGGATGATGAAGCCGAGGATCGCGCTGACGATGGCGGCCCGCCGGAAGTTCAGGTGCCGGGGGAGCAGCGCGGCAAGGGCGAACGAGGGCGCCACGAAGTTGGCCATCAGGTTGACTGCGATGGTCAAGATCAACAGCGAGACACAGGCGAGCACCAGCATCGGGGTGCTGCCGATCGACTCGACCACATCGGTGGGACTGGCGATCACCTTGCCGTCGATCGCGAGCCGGCCGCCGGCCAGGACCACCACGATGACCCCGAAGAACAACGTGTTGACCGGGATGCCGAACAGGTTGCCCCAGACGATCGACTTCTTGGTCTTGGCGCCGCGGGTGAAGTCGCAGAAGTTCAGCACGAAGGTGCCGTAGATGGCCACCCAGAGAGCGCCGCCGCCGAGGATCTCGCGCCA
>DATDAP010000238.1:0-2973 GCA_036525335.1 Microlunatus sp.
CACCGCAGCCGCCGCGTTTGCAGCCCACCCGGTAGCGCAGCCCTACGCGTGACAGCGCCCGAAGCAGGGTCTCGGCGTCGTGTGCGATGACCTGGACGCCTGTGAGTGCCGAGAACCTTGTCACCGTCTCTGAGCAGCACCTTCCCGAAGGCCGACCTCAACATCACCATCCCGACGAGAGCCAGCATGATCGCCCGTTGTGGCCTTGCGACTCGTCTACCTGATGCTCGTTCGCGTACTGGGCTGGCTGGCGCTGCTCGCCCGCTCCGACGCCGCCAAGGACGTCGAGATCCTGATCCTGCGTCACGAAGTCGCCGTGCACCCGCCCGAAGGCCGCACTCCCCCGCTTCCTGGCGCGACCATCCGGCCACTACGCCGCGACCGGCTCAGCGGCCTTCTGCACGAGTACGTGCAGTCCCGGCGGGACGTGACCGGGTTCCCGGCACCGACAGGCGGAACCTGCCACGGAACCAGGTCCGTGGCCTGATCGGCTGCCCGCTCGCATGTGTCGGGTTCGAGCGCTTATCGCGGGGTGATGCGGGCGGTAAGTCCGACCGGTCGCATGGTGAGCCCGAGGGTGCGGTCAGCCGGTCCGTGTGGGTCGGAGAGGCGGACGCGGCGGCAGACAGCGGAGAGCGCCAGGGTGGCCTCGATGGCGGCAAATCGGTCGCCGATGCAGTTCTGGCTGACGTTCCGCGCTTCTCGCGCGGGTTATCTCGCCGATTACGTCTGCTGCGTGTAGGCGCTGTGGGGCAGGCCGAGTAGGTCGAGGACTTGCAGCTGCTGGACGCTGAGTTCGGGTCGGAAGGTCTGCACGAGGGTTCCGTCGCGGTGTAGTTGGTGGCGGGCGACGGCGCTGAAGATCTCCAGGATCCGTTCGGTGGAGGGCGCTTTGCAGTCTCTGAGCTCGGGGTAGAGCTCGATGCTGTCCAGGGCCGCGTTGGACATGGCGTCGCGTACTTCGCGTTCGATGAGGGCGGCGAGGAGCAGGGCGAGGAACTGGCAGCAGAACGGGGCTTCGATCCGGGCTGGGCTGTGCAGCAGGATCGGTGCGGCGTCTTGGACGCTTTTGAGCAGGTGGTGGCGGCGTTCGAGGTTGGGCTGGTAGCGGTAGGCCGCGAGCACTCCTGCGTCGTCGAGGTCGTGGTCGCAGGTGATCAGCGGGAAGCAGCCGTCGCTGGCGGCGTCGTAGGCGATCCGGTCCAACACGATGTCGGCGCTGACGGTGTAGCGGGTGGTGAGGACCTCTCGGTAGTTCGTGCTGGCGGCGGGCCGGCCGGGTCCGGCTTGCTTGTATGTCTTGGTGGTGATCTCGCCGACGGTGCAGGTCACCCACCGGTCGGCGCGGGCCTCGACCAGCACAGCCGCCGCGGCCTGTGTGACGGCGGCGCGGGTCTTGAGCCGGTTGCGGGAACCGGCGAGCTTGGCGTTGAGCGCGTCGAGCGCTGCGATGCCGGCTTCGGTGCGCGCCATCCGGCTGGCCGCGTCCCGGCCGGCTTTGGCCGTCGAGTGGATCCAGACGATGCGGTAGCCCTCCGCCGAGGGTGTCGGTGCCGGGGTGGTGCAGTAGACCTCGTCGGGTTCGCCCAGCCGTGAGCCGGGCCGTCGGGCGGCTTCGGTCCAGACCGGGGTGTGGCGCTGCAGCCAGTCCCGGAAGGCGCCGTCTTCCTTGCGGGAGCGGGGCATCACGGTGACGAACCGGCCACCCCGGCCGGCGATGTGCCCCATCGCCTGTCGGGAGCACAGCTTGCTGTCCGCGACGTAGAGGAAGTCGACCCGGCCCAGCAGCGCGACCAGACCGTCCCAGGTCGGGATGTGCGTCGGGTCATCGACGGTGTTGCCGTCGGCCAGGCGGTAGGCGATCGGGACGGCCCCGTCCGCGCTGACGGTGAGGATCCAGACCAGCTGCTTGAGGTCGGGTCTGTGGTCCTTTGAGTGCCCTTGGGTGATCACCGGGGTTGGCTTGCCGGCACGCGTGGTGCCGTCGGCGTCGCGGTAGCCGCCCTGCACGCTGATCGACGTCGAGTCGTTGTGCAGCCGGGCGGTGTCGATACCGAACTCGCTGATCGCGGCGAGCATGACCGCGGTCAGCAGGCTGGCCCGGTCAGCATCGAACAGCGCGTCCAGCGCCCGGCCGACCCGATCATCGTTGACGGCCGCGACTTCGACCTCGGGCAGGCCCAGCAGCGCCGGGTCATAGCGGGCTGCCCACTCGCCCAACGCGTAGAGCGGTTCGCGGCCCAGCACCAGGTTCGTGATCACCAGCCGGATCGCGGCCGCGGGTGCCAGCTTGGTCCGGCCGTCGACCTCGTCCAAGGCGTCGTCCAGCAGCCGCGGCAGGCCGAGGCGGTCCAGGATGTGGTTCACGATCGGCACGCCGCCCAGCGTGTGTGACACCAGCCCGAACTCACCCGCGTCGCGGACCTGTTCGCCGGCCTGGTCGTTGCGTGCGGCCATCACGACACCCCGATCTCCACGGCTTGCCCACAGTGCATCACAGGCTATCCTTCGACTGACAACCGAAGGACAAGACACGCGGGAGGACCACTCGTTGGCCAAGAAGACACCGCCACCCGGGGCGCGGATCAGCGCCGAGCTCAGCGACCTGGACTACGCGCTACCGGGCACCCTGTCGCGCAGGTTCATGCGCTGCGGCAAGGACAACTGCCGGTGTAAGGCCGACCCGCCGATCCTGCATGGCCCGTATCTGCACTGGACCCGCACAGTCGCCGGCAAGACCGTGACCCGCACCCTCACCGAGGACCAGGCCGCGCGCTACCAGGCGTGGTTCGACAACGCCCGACGGTTACGCAACATCGCTTCTGACGTCGAAGCCCGGTCCCTCGACGCCTTCAACAGGGCCGAGGGACCTCCCAGCAAATCGCCGAGATAACCCCAGCGAGAAGTGCGGAACGTCAGCCGGACCTGGTTGCGCAGCACGATTTCCGGACCTGCGGAATCCCACAACTGGAT
>DATDAP010000239.1:0-5118 GCA_036525335.1 Microlunatus sp.
CTAGTGTCACGTAATGGCTCTGGTTTTTACTATATTTCTGTGGGACAATTCTTGTATGCAGATGTCCGAGCAGCAGCGAGCAGAGCTTGATGCACTGATCGGCCCCGATGGCTATGACGGGTCGGTTTCGGCTCGAGCTCAGATGGTGTTGTGGAACGACGCCGGCTTGTCGGTTCAGGATATTGCACGTCGATCGGGTGCGTCGAAGCCGACCGTGTACAAGTGGCTGGATCGATACCAACGGTTCGGCGTCGATGGGTTGGCCGACCTTCCGCGTGTGGGGCCACCGCCCGGGGTGCCCGGGAAAGTGCGGGCTCGGATTGTTGCGTTGACGCGGTGCACTCCGCCGGTCGACACTGGATTGAGTCATTGGTCGAGTCGGGAGATGGCGGCGTATCTGAAGCGGGTCGAAGGCATCAACGTCTCGCACAACTATATCGCGGGTGTGTGGCGGGAGCATGGCCTGCAGCCGCATCGGCAGGGCACCTTCAAGTTGTCGACGGATCCCAACTTCGAGGCCAAAGTTATGGACGTCGTCGGGCTGTATCTGGATCCTCCCGAGGGTGCGGTCGTGTTGTCCTTTGACGAGAAGACGCAGGTCCAGGCTTATCCGGGGTAAGCCTGGACTGTCTTCAACGAAGACCGAGTGATCTGTTACTTCGCCCGCGTGTCCTCCACGGACGAGTTATCTGTGGTGCCTACGGTACGGGGCATGACGACCGCGACGGAACCGGTGGCCCCGTACCGGGCGCAGCGACTGACCCTGCCGTCGGGTGACCGAACCTGGACGGTGCTGGGCAAGGACCATCGCGTGGTGGAGCCCGCCGAGCGATACCTGGAGTTTCTGCGGGCGCAGCGGTCGTCGCCGAACACGGTGAAGTCCTACGCGCGGGCGCTGGCCTTGTGGTGGCAGTACCTGGATGCGTTCGGCCTGCGCTGGGACGCGGTGACGGTGGAGGACTTCGGGGCGTTTCTGACGTGGCTGCGCACCGGGGACGGGCCGGAGGTGGTCTCGATCCAGCGTCGTCCGGCGCGGTTCGCCGAGTCGACGATCGCCGCGCGGCTGCGGGCGGTCATCTCGTGCTACGACTTTCACCTGCTCGACGGGGTGGAAGTGGGTCGAAACCTGCACCGGATCACCCATCGTGGCGGTCGGTACAAGCCGTTGCTGGAGCATGTCGCTCGCCGCACGGGACGCCGGCAGGCGGTGGTCCGGGTGCGGCAGCGGCGCCGGGCGGCACCACCTGTCCTGACGCCGGGGCAGATCGAGCGGATCTGCGACGCGTGCGCGAGCTGGGACACCGAGACCCGGAAGTGGCGCGGGTCGGTCCGCAACCGGCTGCTGTGGATGCTGCTGGCGGAGACCGGGCTCAGGCTGGGTGAGGCGCTCGGGTTGCAGCATCGCGATTGGCATACCGGGCGCGGCGACACCCCGTTCGTCGAGGTGGTGGACCGGGAGCATCCGCATGGGGTACGGGCGAAGAGCGGCTACCGGCGGCTGTATGTCTCCGATGAGTTGGATCGCCTTTACGGGGAGCATGTTTGGCGGTTGTGCGAGGCCGGCGCCGATCTGTCCGCCGGCGACTTCGACGCCACCTATGTTTTCGTCAATCTCGACCGGGATCCGAGGTTCGCGCCGTGGCGACCGGAGTCGGTCTACGACCTGGTGGAGCGGCTGCGCCGGCAGTTGGCCGGGCAGGTGCCGGAAACCTGGACCCCGCACTGGATGCGGCACAGCCACGCCACCGCGTTGCTGCTGTCGGGGGTGCCGGTGCATGTGGTCAGTCGTCGGCTCGGACACAGTGACGTGCAGACCACGCTGAACACCTACGCGCATGTGACCGAGGACGCCGAGATGCGGGCGGCCGCGGACTGGCAGGCGTTCACCGCGGGGTGGCGCACCCGCACATCCGTTGCCGGACAGACCGGACCATGCTCGTGAGCGGGGCCCGACCGGATGAGTCGCGGGCCGCCCGGGACGGCGCGGTGGGCGGCTACCGACCCGAGGTGCTGCAGGCATTGTGGGAGTCGGTCCCGACCGGGATGCGCTTGACCTGCTTCGGTCCCGACACGGTTCCGCGCGAGTATCGCGGTGGGCTGGGCGAGAAACGTGGCCGCAGCACCGCTCTGGATCTGTCCGGGGTGCCGGAGCCGTTACGGACCGAGCTGGCGTGGTGCGTGTTCCGCATCATCGACCAGGGCGGACGAGTGGATATCGGGCATATGCGGATGCTGGCGCGCCGGGTGTCGGAGGTGATCAGCGATCTCGGCCCGGACGCTCCGATCTCGTTGACCGGGTTGTCGGCCCGGGACTGGGAGCACCAGATGGCTCGGTCGAGGCAGCGCCGGGCCGGTGCGCTGCCCGCACCCGGCACGGCCCGCGACCTGCATCAACAGCTCCGGCGCTGCTATCGGCTGCTGTCGGTGGCCTACGACCCGCGGCCGTGGTGGCAGCAGGAGAGGTGGGATCCGTGCGTCGACCCGCGGATCCCGCTGCGCCCGCACGAGCCGCACGGCCGCCTTGCCCGCTCGTTCGACCGGATCGGACTGGGCTGGTTGCGTCGTGGTCTGCAGTGGTACTGCAAGGTGGGTCTGGAAACCGGGACGCTGGCCTGGGGCACAGTGCAACATCGCATCGATGCCGCGGCGGCTTTCGACGCGTTCCTGGCCGGCTGCGATGTCCCCGGACCCTGGCTGGCCGATGAACCGGAACGGGTCCGGACGCTGCTGCTGGACTTCCTCGGACACGTGCGCGGCCTGCGGGTGCAACACCCCGGCCGCACGCACGGCCAACCGCTGTCCCAGTCCCGGATTTCGGCGCTGCTCAACGGCGTCGAGCAGTTCTACCTGTTCATGCACGACCAGCGGGAGACCGCCGCCGCCAGCCTGGCCGAACCGGGCTGGCTGCGTCTGGGGCCCGAGCACGCGATGTTCTTCCGACGCGGTGAGAAGCCCCGCCGGTCACGGCATCGCAGCCATGAGCGGGACGTCATCGACGCCGACGCGTTCGGCCGGATCATGGCCGGCGCCGGGCTGCTCGGCTTGCCGACTGCCGACGGCGGCCTCGGTGACGAGCAGGCGATGCGCATCCTGATGTTGCTGGCCCGCACCGGACGGCGGGTCAGCGAGATCTGCATGCTCGACCACGATCCGCTGCTGCCGTTGCAGCAGCCTGGGTCCGGGGCGGTGGACGATGCGGACGGGTTCGTGGCCCGGCTCCGTTACCAGCAGACCAAGATCGACGGCGCTCCCGACACCATTCTGGTCGATCGGGAGATCGTCGCGATCGTCCACGCCCAGCAGGACTGGATGCGACGCGCCCGTCCCGGACCGGACGCCGCGGCGCGCAAGTATCTGTTCGTCGCCGCCCGCAAGAACCGCAACGGCGACCGGCCGTACTCGGATCGGTGGCTGCGGGAACGGGTCGGCGAACTGGCCCGCCGGCTCGACATCCGTGACAGCACCGGCGCGCTGGTGGATTTCCAGCGCACTCACCGGTTCCGCCACACCAAGGCCACAACCTTGCTGAACGCCGGTGTCCCGTTGCACGTCGTGCAGCGGTATCTCGGGCATGTGACGCCGACCATGACGATGAACTACGCGCAGACGCTGCAGTCCACCGCGGAGGCCGAGTTCCTGCGCTTCCGCAAGATCACCGCCGATGCCCGCGACCTCGAGATCGACCCGCAGGACCTCTACGACATGCTCGAGTTGGACCGGCGCACCGACCGGATCCTGCCCAACGGGTGGTGCCTGCTGCCGCCCCGTCAGTCCTGCGTCAAGGGCAACGCATGTTTGAGCTGCGACAAATTCGCCACCGACGCAACGTTCCTGCCCGACCTGGAAGACCAAAGGGCCCGCACCGAGCAGCTTATCGAGCAACGCTGCGCGGCATTCCAAGCCCGAAACGGACACCCGATGAGCCAGGACAACGTGTGGCTCGCCGGGCGACGCCAGGAACACGACGCCCTCGGCCGCATCATCGTCAAGCTCGAACAGGTCCGGCTGGCCGACGGCACCATCCGAGCCCTCCGCGGCGCCGGCGTCGCCGCCCGCATCGAGGCCACCATCGACAATAAGGACACCTGATGCGTGGCAATCCCGACAACCTCCGCCGGGCCGCCGCCCGCAAGAGCGCCGCCGCCGCAACCAGGGCCGAGCAAGGCCTGCACGAACTGATCCGCACCGGGCAGCCGATCACCTTCCGCGGACTCGCACAGACCGCCGGCGTCTCGCTCGACTTCCTCTACCGCACCCCGCCCATCCGCGAACGAGTGGAACACCTCCGCTCCCAGCAGCGAACAACGCCGTCGGCGCCGTCGGAACACGACAAGGACCACCCGAGCAGCGTGATCCGCACGCTCACCGCCCAACTTGCCGAACTGCGACGCCGTCACCGCGACGAAGTGCACACCCTCAAGCAGGCTCTGGAGACCGCTCACGGTGAGAACCTCGAGCTGCGCCGCCGGCTCGGCGACCGGCACCCGTCGCAGACGACCGAGACGCCCTGACCACTTCTCTTACAGACGGCCGTTCGCAACCGTTCAACCTGCGGAAACAAGCCCGTTCAAGATCATTTACCCCGGATACCCAGGCGCTCGATCGAACGCAACCGTTGCTCCCGATTGCATTCGGCAAGACGGAGAAGCGAACTCATGACTACGTGCGGCACGGCACGACGAACCTGTTTGCGGCGCTGAACGTGGGAACCGGTGAGGTGATCGGTGGGTGTTATCCGCGTCGCCGCACCGAGGAGTTCCTCAAGTTCATGGACATCGCCGTCGCGCCGTACGAGGACCGTGAAATTCATGTCGTGATGGACAACCTTTCTACGCATCTCGGGGATGAAGTGAGGGCCTGGCTTGCCGAGCATCCAAAGGTATCATTCCATTACACTCCCACCGGCAGTTCATGGTTGAACCAGGTGGAAACGTTCTTCGGCGTCATCACTCGGCAATCAATCAGGCGTGGAACATTCAAATCTCTGCGCGCGCTCATCACGACGATCAAGTCATACATCGAGAACTGGAACCGCGATGCGAAACCTTTCGTCTGGACGGCTACGCCGGGTGAGATCATCGCGCAGGTCAGGGTCCTGCACCAAGACTTTAAGAAGCT
>DATDAP010000240.1:0-25483 GCA_036525335.1 Microlunatus sp.
AGCTGTGGCGCCGCTTCACGATCGCCCTGCGACGTGGCCTCGCCCGCCATCTCGGACTGTCGGAGCACGCCTGCCGGCAGGTCGTGCGGGTGCAGTTCGCGAAGGTCGCCGAATTCCAACGACGCGGCATCATCCACTTCCACGCCCTGATCCGGCTCGACGGACCACCGACCGCCGACCAGGCGTTCCCACCGCCGGCCGTCCAGCTGTATGCCGATCTCCTGGTCGAGCTGGTCGCCGCGGCGGCCGCTCAGGTGTCGTACGAGGCGCCGGCTGTCGACGGGTCTGATGTGGTCCGGCTGCTGCGGTTCGGCGGCCAGGTCGACACTCGACTCGTGCATGGCCAGGCGGATCGGGAGAACACGACCGGTGCTGAGCTGCATCCGGAGACCGTCGCCGCGTATGTCGCGAAGTACGCCACCAAAGCCGCAGCCGACATCGCGACCGACGGCACCCCGAACCCGCATCTACGACACCTGAAGAAGCTCGTCGGCAAGCTCGCTCTGCGGGCCGGCTTCGCCGGTCTCACTGATGCCGACGGCCCGTACAAGGGATGGGGTCGGTGGGGCGACATGCTCGGCTTCCGCGGCCATTTCGCCTCGAAGTCGCGGCGCTACTCGACCACCCTGGGCCGGCTGCGACAGGCCCGCCGCGACTATGTCCGGAGCCGGCTCAAAACGTTCTTGTCTGATCCGGTGCGGGTGGGTGATGACGCGGACCTGGCCGACCTCGGAGACGAGACGACGCTGGTGATCGGGTCGTGGAGGTTCGCTGGGATGGGCTGGCTGTCGTCGGGTGATGCGGCGTTGGCGGCTGCGTCTGCTGCTCGGGCTCGGGATGACTGAGGACGCGGACGCGATGCGTGGGGCACCATTCTTCGCCGGCCCTCCCGATGGGCGCTGCCTGTGGCGGTCGGGCAGGGCGGGTCAAGGGTCGGGCGTGCCCGATCACGTAGTGACGCCGCAGGCGCCCTTGAGGCGGACTGGTCGGCCGTTGATCATCCTCGAAGTGAGGGAGGGCCGGCTCCCACCCTGGAAAGTGGAGCCAGAGGGAAGGACTGTTGATCATGGGAACGTCTGAGCCGTTGATCTCGATCACGGATGTGTCGGAGATGCTGGGCGTCCCGGTGGCGACCCTGTATCGGTGGCGGTACCTGGGTGAGGGTCCTCCGGGGTACCGGATCGGTCGGCATGTCCGCTACCGGCGGAGTGCTGTGGAGGCGTGGATCGAGCAGCAGGCGGACGTACGGATTGCGGGATGAGCGGCTTCGTCGAGAAGCGTGGTCCCGGTCGTTGGCGGGCTCGCTATCGGGGTCCTGATCATCGTGAGCGGTCGAAGACCTTCGCTCGGCGCGTCGATGCGGATCGCTGGCTGGCCGGTATTGAGGTCGCGATGAGTCGGGGTGAGTGGACTGATCCGGCGCGGTCGCGGGTGTCCGTCGGCGAGTGGTCGCGGGAGTGGATGGTGTCACGGTCGGTGTCGTTGAAGGCGACGACGGTGGAGTCGTATCGGTCGTTGCTGGAGCGATGCATCTTGCCGACCTGGGAGCGGGTGCCGCTGGCGTCGGTCGGGCATGCCGATGTGGCTGCGTGGGTGGCGACGCTGGCAGGGCAGGTGGGTCCGTCTCGGTGCCGGAAGGCGGCCACGTTGTTGAGCGGGATCATGGCGGCCGCGGTCCGGGATCAGCGGTTGTCACGGAATCCGTGCGTGGGGGTGTCGCTGCCCCGCCTTCCGGAGCAACGTCAGCGGTTCTTGACGATGGTGGAGTTGCAGCAGCTGGCTGAGGCTGCTGGCTCGTATCAGGCGATGGTGCTGGTGCTGGGCGTGTGTGGTCTTCGCTTCGGGGAGTGTGCGGCGCTTCGGGTGCGGTCGGTGGATCTGCTGCGACGGCGGCTTCGAGTGTCGGAGGCGGTCTCGGATGTGAATGGCCGGCTGGTCTGGTCGTCGCCGAAGACGCACCGGTCGCGGGATGTGCCGCTCCCCCGGTCGCTGGTGCCGATGGTGGAGGCGGCGATGGAAGGGAAGGGACCGGACGAGCTGCTGTTCCTGAGCCCGGAAGGAACGCCGATTAGGCTGCCGAACTGGCGGCGTCGGGTGTGGCAGCCTGCGGTGGATTTCGCTGGATTGGGGCATCTGACCCCGCACGACCTCCGGCACACCGCGGCGTCCCTCGCCATCGGCTCGGGCGCCTCGGTGAAGCATGTGCAGCGGATGCTCGGCCACAAGGACGCATCGATGACTCTGAACGTGTACGCGTCGCTGTTCGAGGACGACCTGGATGCCGTGTCGGACCGGCTCGACGCGGCCTGGCTGGAGGCCTCTGCGGCCTCAGTGCGGCCTGCGGCCGGTCAGGAGCAGGTGGTTCTGTCGATCGTTCCTGGTCAAACCGCACCTGACTAGGTGTCTTGCCTGGCGCCCCCAGCAGGATTCGAACCTGCGACACAGGGTTTAGGAAACCCTTGCTCTATCCCCTGAGCTATGGGGGCCGCGCCCGTCGGCGTACGAGCCGCCGTCCAGGACGGCCCAAGATTACCGGTCTCGGACGCCCCCCGTTGCCAGGTGGAAGATCACCCGCGGTCCCCCACGGTCGAGCGGAGGGCGCATCCAGCCGACACCACCTCACCGACCGAGCATCTTCTTCAGCCGGGCGATCTCGGCGTTGCAGGTCACCAGGGTCGACTCGGCCAGCTTCGTCACCCCGGTTTGGTGCCGGTCACCAACACGGTGGTCGAGATCTCCAGCGCCCCTGGTCGTGGGTGATCATGGTCTTCACCACCTCGCCAGCTGGTCGACCTCGGGCACTCGTGCACGCCTCATCTGCACGGCCACGGTCCGCACCGGCAGTTCGACATCATCCTTGCCCAGCAGGAGATCGCAGATCTGCACGATCTGCCGATCGTGCGCGAGCATCATCTGCACGATGGTGATGTCCTCGTACGCCACGGCCGTCGATCCGGGCGAGACGATTGAGGTGCCCGCCGACGGCTGGTCGCCGCCGGCGTGTCGCGAACGTCGCGTGCGACCCGCCGGACCACTCGAACCTGCACAGCCACTCGTGGCCATCGCCCAGTGTGCGGCAGCCCATCCCCCTCTGCTCGTCGACCAGCCGGACCACCGCGCTCCCCCGAGCCACGGTCGACCGACGTACCGGCTCAGGTCCGCGGGTTGGCCGAGCCGGCGAACTGCATCACCACGCGGGTGAGGTCCGACAGATCCAGAGCGTCGCCGGTGACTTCCACGTGCCATTCGGCGAAGGGGGTCGGCTGGACGTAGGCGTACCCGACTTCGTCGTCGACCATGCCGTCCACCTCGATGGAGCCGTACGCCCCGTTCGGGAAGACCCACTCCGCGCAGCCGTCATCGGTGTGGGTCACCCGGTATCGGAAGTCGCGGACCAGCGGTCTGGAGGTGAACTGGTACGACGTACCGCCGAACCGATGCAGGTAGTTGCCCCGGGTCGCCATCCGCACGTCCACGGTGCCGCCGTCGGGCAGCCGCGCACCCTCGAGCCAGATCCGCACGCGGGTCAGCCGTGCCCGGCCCGGGAAGCCGTCGGCGTCGGCCGGCAGCACCCACCGCGCCTCGCCGTCCGCGGCGAGCGCAGCGACGACTCGCCGGTCGTCGACGACGTACAGCTTGTCGGTCATCGTCGGCGGAGGATCGAAGCGCTCCATCCCAGAACTGATGTGCAGCACCATGTCGTCAAGCCCTCCCATCCGATGGGCCCACCGGCGACGCCGGCCAGGCTCGAACTGTGGATCGCCCGGTCATCTCAGGCCGCCATCACGTGGGTCGAGACGGTACGAGCCGAGGAGACCTGGTTGGTCACCTTCCAGGCCGCCATCGAGTGCCGACCCGGCGGCTGCACGAGGTGGGCCTTGACCCGGTACGCATCCGCCTGCCGGGCGATCCGGTGCCAGGCCGTGATCGCCTCGTCGACCCCGAGCCCCGTGATGATCGGCGGCACGGTCCGGATGTCGTCGTCGACCAACACCGAGAGGGCGCCGAGGTCCGCGGCGATCCCGCCCCAGACCCCCTGGATCTTCTGGATCACCGGCAACGTCTCGGTCAGGCCCCGGACGATGGTCCCCACCGCGATGGCGGCGAGGTGCAGGGCGACGAGCAGATTAGCGCCGGCGGCCGGCTGGTCGCTGAGGCGGTCGATCGCGCCCTGAGCGGCTCGCGCCCTGTCCAGGGCGTCGGTCCGCGCCGTGCCGTAGCTGCCGTACACCACCGTGGCCGCCACCGTGCCGACCGGCCAGCACCAGACGTAGGTCGGCGCGGTGGCCGCGATGACGACATCGTGGCCGTACGCGTCGTCGGCCGACGTCAGGATCGCGCGCTGCTCGGCGATCTCCTTCGTCAGCTCGCCGACCTCTGCACTGGAGGAGCCGTACGCCGACTCGTAGTACCGGACCAGCCCGCCCGTGCCGTCGCCGCCGAGGGTCGCCTCGGCCAGCTCGCAGTCGGCGGCGAACCGGGCGATCTCGGCGGCCACCTGCCCGGCCCGGCCGGAGTTCTCGTTCGCCTCTCGCCACAGCTGGTCCAGCATCGCCTGCAGGGCGGCCTTGGCCTGCCCGTCGTGCGGAGCGCGCTCGAGGATCCGGGCCTCCTGGAGGATCCCCGGGTAGTAGACGGGCGCCTGCACCGTGCCGTACTGGTGGATGTCACAAGCCAACGCGACGACAGCGGGGAAGGTGGTCGTGGTCCAGGTCGTCACCTGCGCCTGGAGGGTCGCGTACGCCTCGATGAGCTGAGCGAACTCGGCCAGGTCCTCGGGGGCGCCGGCGCCGAGGGACTTGCGGAAGGCGTCGGCGGTCGTGGGCAGCGCGAGGACGTCGGTGCAGCGGGCCTGGATCGCGATCCACTCCGGACGCGCCACGGTGAAGCGCGGTCCGCCCGGCGTGCCTGGATCGGCGATGGCGTCAGGACCGATGTTGTACAGCGGAGCTGACATGGTTCCTGCCTTCTGCTGATCACTGAGTGGCGCCGCGGTGAGCGGTCGAGTTCAATGGGACCGCGTCGTGGTGGGACGCCGGTGGGACGTCGGTGGGAGCCGATCCCTTCGCGGGGTGGTGGCTGCGACAGTCAGGACGTGCCGGTGACGGTGAGCAGGTGGGAACAACGGGTCGACGTGCTCGGACCGGTGATCGTGCGCGGGGCCGGTGGGATCGTTCCGCTGACCCGGTCGATGGAGATCGCCGTGCTCAGCCTGCTGGCCCTGCGGGCCGGCAGCCCCGTGGGCGGCGACAGCCTGATCGATCTGCTCTGGCCGGACGACCCCCCGCGCACGGCCGGCAAGACCCTGCAGGGGTACGTGAAACGGGTCCGCAGCATGGTCGCGGTGAACGGCATCGAGCTGTCCCACGCAGGACCCGCCGGGTACGTCCTCGCGCTGCCGCCCGACCGCGTGGATGCGCTGCAGTTCGAGGCTCTCGTCGCGGACGCCCGGACCAGCACCGATGACGCGCTCCGGCTGCGTCGGCTCGACGCGGCCCTGGCTCTGTGGCGCGGTGAGCCGTTCGCCGGCTGCGACTTCGAGGGGCTGCGACCCCGCCGCGAGTGGCTGCAGCGGTTGTTGAGCGGCACCCGGGTCGAGCGGGTGGCCGCCCAGATCCGGCTCGGGGTCTCCGGGGAAGCACTCAGCACGATCCGGGCCCTGCTGGTGGAGGAGCCGACCAACGAGCGACTCTGGCTGCACCTGGCGAGCGCGCACTACCTGAGCGGCAACCCGGTGGCGGCCCTCGACACCATCGCCGAGGCCCGGCGCAGTCTCGACGAGCTGGTCGGTGTCGCCCCGGGACCGGAGCTCACCGAGCTGCAACGGCGGATGCTGGACCACGACGACGTGGAAGCGAGCTACTACCGGTTGACCGGTGTCAGCCTGCCACCGGTCAGGCTGGGTGCGCCTCGACGCTCCTCGGCGGCGCTGCCCCCGTTGCCGCTGCCCGGGGGCGACCTCGTCGGTCGGGACGAGGTGATCGCGGACGTCGTCTCGCTGGTGGAGGAGGGGCTGCCGGTGATCACCATCACCGGTCCGGGCGGGATGGGCAAGACCCGTTGTGCGGTGGAGGTCGCCCGGCAAGCGAGCACACCTTGCCGAGGCTTCATCGACCTGAGCGCCCTGAGCACCGGGGCGGGCCTCGCGCTGCACCTCGCCGGGACGTTCGGTGTGCCGGATCGAGACGACCCGGTATCGGCCGTTGCGGCGCAGCTCGCCGGGCCCCGCACCACCGTGGTGCTGGACAACCTCGAGCAGATCGCCGACGCGGCGGAGGTCGTCGGCGAGCTCGCCCAGCGGTGTCCGTCGGTCGTCTGGCTGGTGACCTCCCAGACCGAGCTCGGGCTGTCCGCGGAGCGGGTCGTCCGCCTGCGGCCGCTCGACGCCGACGATCCCCACCCGACGGCAGCACCGGGTCGCAGTGCGAGTGCGACCTTGTTGGCGGCCGCGGCCGAGCGCCGCGGGGTCCAGGTGGTCGGTGAGGAGTCCCTGGAGGAGATCGCCACCCTCATCGGCGGCATCCCGCTGGCCCTGGAGCTGGCGGCCTGCCAGTTGCAGCACCTCGAACCGGCGGTGCTGCTGCGGTCACTGCAGGACCCGATCGAGGCCCTGGTCGACCCGCGACGCGCCATCGGTCGGCATCGTTCGATGCGGGCCTGCTTCGAGCTGGCCGGGGCCCGATTGAGCCGTGACGCCACCGATCTGTTCGCGATCATCTCCCAGCGGCCGGCGGGCACTCCATACGACGACCTGCTCACGTGCTGGGGTCGGCCCACCCCGCTCTCACGGACGGTCGCCGAGCTGGTCGAGGCGGGCTTTGCCAGCACGTCGCCGGACAGCTCGGGCGCGACCCGTCTGACCCAGCTCCCGCTCGTCCGCTCGTACGGCCGCACGATGCCCCGCCCAGCGGACGCCGACGCGTTGGCCGGGGCCCTGGACCTGGCCGTGTTCGGCCGGGTGCAGGCCCTGTTCACGGGCGCACCGCCCGGCTCGATCGAGCCGGACCTGGCCGACATCCGCCGTCTGCTGCAACGCGGTCTCGACCAGCCGGACGCCCTCGACACCGCCCAGCAGCTCGCAGCGTCACTCATCCTCTACTGGTGGGAGGTGCGGATCACCGAGGGACGTCGCTGGCTCGACGACCTGCTGACCAGCTCGGCGAGCCAGCCGTCGGCCATGCGGCCGTACGCGGCGCAGACAGCGGCCTTCCTCGACTTCTACGTCGGCGACGCCGAGACGGCGCGCCGTCGGCTGGACGAGGCGCTCGGCGCCGAGCTCGGCGACCCGTCGGCCCACGCCCGCCTGCTGGCGCTGCGCGCGATGATCGACGCCGCCGACGGGGCGGTCGAGGTGGCATCGACGCGGGCCGTGCAGGCGGTCGAGCTCGCCCGAGCCTCCGGTGACCTGCAGACCCTCTGCCACGCGCTCGGCAACGCGGGGGACGTCGCCACCACCGCGGGTGACGTCGAGGTGGCCCGGGAGCGCTACGTGGAGTGCATCGACCGACTGCAGCGGATCGGGTTGGACTGGCTCTCGGCCGCCCCGCACGCCCGTCTCGGCGATCTGGCCCTCTCGGCCGGCGACCACCAGCGGGCTCGGATGTGGTACGACCGGTCGATCGCCCTCTGGTCCGCCCGGGACCTCGGACCCGGAGCCCCGCAGACCCTGGCCGGGCTCGCCCGCCTCGACCTCGTCGAGGGCGACCTCGAGGGTGCCCGTCGCCATCTCGACACGGCACTCACCACGGCCGAGCGGTGCGGCAGCCGAGGCGAGTACCCGTGGATCGTGGTCGGCTACGCCGGCCTGATGACGGCCGTCGGTCGACGGGAGAATGCCGCGACGCTGTTCGGTCTCGGGCTGCGGCACGGGCCGCGCGCCGGCCGCGACGTCCGACGTCTCGTCGACGCTGAGCTGGCGCCGTTCTTCCGCGCGGCGGTCGACGATCCCCGGGCGATGGCCTCGCATCCGCTGGTGATGAGCACAGCACTGGAGGATCTGCCGGAGGTCATCGCGACCGTCGTCGGCGCATGACCGGCTGGCGACCGTCGGCTATCGACGCGCTGGCCGCCGCGGTGGTGGGCGACGGAGGCCGGATCGGCCCCTTGATGACCGAGGCCCGCGACCACCTGGGCCGGCTGCTGGCCTCCCGGCCGCCGGAAACCGTGGCGGCCCTGGCGGTCCCCGTGGCGGTGCATCGCTGCCTGACCGGCGGTGCGCTGCCGCCGCGCGGGCTGCTGGCCAGCGCGGCGGCGACCTACCTGGCGCTCGACATCCTCGACGACCGGATGGACGACGACCCGCCGGCCTTCTGGACCGACCGGGGCGACCCCGAGATCATGGTCGGCGTCCAGGTGCTGCTGGTGACGGCGACCCAGGTCGTCGGCGACGGCGCCGGCCCGCAGCTGGCCGCCGGGATGACCCGGCGGTACCGGGAGATGATCGCCACCGTCGCCGACGGCCAGCTCCGCAGCGGCAAGGCACTGGACGCATCGACGACTCCGGTCGAGGTCGACGCACGGGTCGGCGCCCGGAGCGGAGCGATGCTCGCGGGGTTCGCCGAGCTGGCCGCGCTCGCGGCGGAGGGTTCGCGGTCCGACGTTGCGTCCGCCCGGACGTTCGGGTACGAGCTGGCGGTGGCCCGTCAGCACCTCAACGACGTGACCGAGCTGGTGAGTGAGCGAACGACCGACCTGCGCAACCAGACCGCCACCATGGCCACCGCGCTGGCCCTGCAGAGCCTGCCGATCGAGCAGCGCGGCCCGTTGGTCGAGCGCCTCCGCCGCGCGGCCATAGACCCGGCGGATCGCCGTCGGCTGGTGGCCGAGGACCTCGCGCCGGCCATCGGTGAGGTCTGCGCGCTGATTCATCTGCACCTGGCGCGAGCACGTACCCACGCGCATCTTCTTCCCGGTCGCGAAACACGGCATGATGCTCTCGACCGGCTCATCGAGTTCACCGCTGCCCCCCTGAGGAGAAGAGATGTCCCCTGACCTCGACCACCAGGCCACTTACGAACAGCTCCGGGAGCGCTTTCTCGGCGACTCGGCATTCAGGGCGGCGATGACCGCGGATCCTGCGGGCACCTTCAGGGGCGTGCTCGGCACGCTCACGCCCGAGGAGAGTCAGGCCGTCAGCGACATCACGGCGACGCCCCGCAGCAACGACGAGCTCGTGGAGCACATCAGGTCTGGCGGGGTGGAGTCGTGGTGATCTCCAGCACCTGGGTCTGATCGCTGAGGTACTGCCAGCCCGCGGTCGGGCTCAACGTCAGCACCTCGAAGGCCTGGACCGTGAGCTGGATCTCAGCACCGCCGGTTCGCGGCCTGACCTTTGCCTCGAAAATCCCCAGACGGGCCGCCAGGGTGCCCCCGCGGATGTCGAATGGCGTCATCGGCGGGGTCTCAGCGACGACCTGGAAATCCCTCAGGCCCTCTGCCAGCCCCGCCACGATCTGGGCGCGGCCCACCGACCAGCTATCGCCCTGTGGACCCCCGATGGAGGTGAAGACGGCTTCCTCGGCGTACAGCAGACCGAGGCCATCGGCATCACCGGCCTGGAGCAGCGCGAGGTAGGTCGGGAAGAAGTCGTCCAGCGACCGTACGGGGGTAGTCACCCGGGTCAGTATCGACCCGGCCCGGGTCGTGGAGGTCTCGGTGTCCCTTCCTCTCGGGTGCGGGCGGGCAGCGGCAGGATCGCCTGACAGCACACCCCCACGGGCACCGGTTCGGTGCTGAACCGCCCGCCGACCTCCTCCACCCGGGACCGGATCGAGGAGAGGCCGACCCCGCCGCGGGAGTCGGGCGGGGCGGCTCCACCCAGTCCCACCCCATCGTCGCGAACACGGACGGTCAGCGTCTCGTCCTCCCGCACCAGGTCCACCCAGGATCGCGAGCCTCGCGCGTGCTTGATCACGTTGCCGAGCGACTCCGTCACCATCCGGTAGGTCACCACCTCGACCGCCGCCGGAAGATCATCCAGGTCGCCGACGATCTCGAGGGTGACGGGCAGCGACTCCGACAGGCGGTGCACGAGGTCCTGCAGGGCCGGCGCCAGACCGGCATCGAGCACGGCGGGCCGGAGTCCGTCGATCAGGCTGCGGACCTCCTCGGTGCAGACCGTCAGGTCCCGACCCAGGGTGGCCAGCAGCTCGGCCGCACGGCCGTCCTCCGGTACAGCGGATTGCGATGCGACCACCAGCATCTGCGCCCCCACCAGCGCGGAGGCAACCCCGTCGTGCAGGTCGTGCCGCAGCCGGCGGCGTTCCTCCTCGCGCGCCAGCACCAGGCGTTCCCGGGCACGCTGGAGGTCGAGCGCGTGCCGGCACGCCTCGGCGGCCACGGCGGCATGGCGGGCGAGACCCTGCAGCAGCTGGTTCTCGGCGGCCGTGAACCTGGTCCCGGGTCGTCGTGGCTCGACCAGCAGCTCGCCGACCGGGACCCCGTGGGCCACCATGGCGAACCGCTGCGGTTCGCCACCGGTGCGGCGACCGTGCCCGATGACCAGCGGCTCGTCGCCCGGGTCCGCGATCAACGCGATGGCCGCGTACGGCACGCGGAGCGTCTGCACCAGCGTGGCGGTGAACCGCGGCAGCACCTCCAGCGGGTCCCGGACGGCTTCGATGTGCCGGGCGACACCCATCAGGACCGCGTACCCGTCGTCGCGGCGCCCGTAGACCAGGCGACTCAGTCCGCGCTGGGCCAACCGCTCGGCCGGCAGCAATGCGACGGCGCAGGCGCCCGCCGCGACCAGCGTCACCGTCGGCGATCCCGGATCGACCAGGCGCTCGAGTCCGGTCACGACCACGGCGTAGACCGCTACGGCGACGCCGATCAGGACGATCCAGACCAGGCCGCGGTGGACGTACAGGTCCAGGTCCCACAGGCTGTACTCCAGGATCGCCAGGGTGATGCCGAGCGGGAGCGCCGCCACGGCCGGTATCCAGCCGCCGGGGACGTTGAGCGTGGCCAGGACGACACCGACCACCAGCAGGACGGCGGCCGGCGCGAGGCAGACCAGCTGCCGTCGCTCCTGGGATCCGGCCCGCCGCCAGCGCATCACCAGGGCGACGAAGACAGCGACCGTGGCGAGCTGCACGCCGCCGATCGCCACCAGGGCGACTCGGACCATCGAGCGCGCGTACGGCGGCAACGGCCGCCCCACCGTCGAGAGCAGCGTCTGCGGGGCGAGGAGGGCCGCCAGCGCCAGCGCGACCGAGGCCACCCCGGCCAGCACCACCAGGACGACGACCAGGATGCGCCAGCGCGAGGAGAGCAGGCGTCCGTCGGGGAAGACGAGCAGAGTCAGGGGGATCAGGGCGATCGGTGGCCACCACAGCCACTGGCTGAGCCAGGCGATCGGCGCGAACGCCGACCAGCACACCGCCAGCGTGGCGGCGGTGGCGGCCAACCCGGTGACCGCCATCAGCCGGCCGAGCGGATGCCCGGGAGCTCGCCGCAACACGAACCAGGCCAGCGGGGTGAACGACACGGCCAGCGCCACGCTCATCCAGACCGGACCCGGGGTCTGTCCCTGCTCACCCAGCAGCCTGCCGGTGGCGGCGAGCAGCACGACCCCGGCGACGGCGAGGAGCCACCAGCGGGGAGAGCCGGCGAGGACGGATCGTGGGTGGCCCGTCCCCGTCCCGGGAGCACCCATCGCGCTATCCGGTGCCGTTGGCCGCGTGCCAGAGGTTGTGGAACCAGTTGCCCCGGTTGCTGTGGACGTCGGGATCGAGGGGCGCCAGCTCGGTGGCCAGCACCTGGAGCAGGTCGGCGTAGCCCCCGTCGCTGCGCGGCACCTCCGTCGCCCTCGGGATGCCGGGGCCGCGGAAGCCGGCCTCGGGGTGAGCGGTCAGGTACGCCTGAGCGAAGTCCAGCGCTTGGTTGACGCGGCGCAGCAGGACGCGTCGACTCTGGCGTTCGCCGCCGACCGACGGCACGAAGCGGGTCGGATCCGCGAACGGGTCGGTCGTCTTGGAGATTCCCTCGCGAAGCTCGGCGTCGGAGGGGTCTTCTCCGGCGGAGGCCGCCAGCTGCGGCAGCCGGTCGGGGGAGATCCGAGCCCCCCTGATGTCGTAGACCTCCAGCGGCTGAGGTGGTCGCTGGCTTCGCGACTTCGTCGTGCTCGTGGCGCTGAGAGCCACGTGCGGAAGGACCTCGCGGGCCGGGCCGACATGCAGCATGCGGTTGTCCGGGCTGATGCACAGCAGGAGATCGGGTTCGATCGTGATGACCATGGCTGCCTCCTTGAGCGGCGGATGTGGGTGCGTTGAGCCCTCAGCGGGCGCGTGAGTCGAGCAGACCCTTCTCCCGCGCCAGCAACGCCGCCTGCACCCGATCGGCGACACCGAGGACGACGTAGATCGTCGAGAGCCGGTTGCGGACCGTCTTCTCGCTGACGTTGATCTGGCGGGCGATCTCACTGTTGCTCCGACCCTCGCCCAGCAGGCGCACCACCGTCAGGTCGCGCGGACTGAGCCGATTCAGCGGAGCCGGGACATCGTCCGTCGATCCCGGGCCGAGAGCGTCGGCACGGACACCGGGCCCGAGGACGGTGCCACCCTCCGCGACCGTACGGAAGGCCGGCAGCAAAGCGTGCGGGGCGGTGTCCTTGCGCAGGTAGCCGCGAGCTCCGGCGCTCAGACACGCTTCGACGGCTGATTCCTCGGTCGTCAGGGTCAGGACCACGATCGCGCAGTCGGGGACGCTCGTGCGTAGCCGGGTGATCAGCGCCAGGCCGGTGCCGTCCGGCAGCTGCAGGTCGACGATGGCCAGTCGCGGTCGTTCGATGATCGCCAGGCGTGCGGCCTCGACCACGCCGGACGCCTCCACCAACCGACCCGCCCACGCCTCGTTCGCCAGCAGCGCGGCCAGCCCGTGGCGCACCACCGGGTGGTCGTCCACGATCAGCACAGTCATCGGAGCGGGGGTGGCACCCGGGCCCCCGCCAGCGCCCTGCGGGTGGTCACGGGTCGGGAGTTCCGCAGGCACGCGGCACCTCCAGAGTCGAGCGTCATCTCAGCCTAGCGACCACCGCCGCCCTCAGACAGGGCGATCTGGTCGCCCGATGGGGCGCAGATCGCGTCCGATCGGGCAGATGTCCCGGACCGGCCGGGACCGTGGCCCGCCGATCGGGACAGCGTCCGGCTCTGTACCGGTGACCGCGCGCCAGACGGGCCGGCCATCGACCGGAGTGAGGAGCCGAACAGCAATGAGGCAGGCAGCAGAAGATCAGCCGACCGTCGTGCTGACCGGCGTCTCGTCGGACTCGCACACCTGGAACCTGGTGTTCCTGCAGCTGCTGATCGAGGAGCACGGCCACCGGGTGATCAACCTCGGACCGTGCGTTCCACCGGACCTGCTGGTGGCGGAATGCCGGATGATCGACCCCGACCTGGTGGTGGTCAGCACGGTCAACGGGCACGGCGGCATCGACGGGCTGGCCGCGATCACCGCCCTACGGGCCGAACCGTGCCTGATCCACACCCCGGTCGTGATCGGCGGCAAGCTCGGTGTGGACGGTGCCTCCGCCCCGACGGACCGGGCCCGGCTGAGGAACGCCGGCTACTCGGCCGTGTTCGGAGACGGCGACGACCTGCCGGCCTTCGCGTCCCTGCTCCTGTCCCTGCGCTCCCGCGTGGCGGCCTGAGCATGACGACCCGAGCCTTCGGCGACGTGGTCCGGGCTGCCCGAACCGAGGGCCGCCTGGTCGTCCAACCACGGATGGGGTTCGGCGACCCACGCCGGATGCGCCAGGGTCTGGCGGCGGTGAAGGACGCGTCGGCCACCACGGTCGGGACGATCACCGTCGACAGCTACACCCGGCTCGCCCAGCACACCCAGGCTCGCGCGGCCATCGACGGCGGCCGGCCGCTGAACGGCTACCCGATCGTCGCACACGATCGGGAGACCACCCGGGGGCTGCTGAAGGGCATCGCCACCGACGACTTCCCGGTGCAGGTACGCCACGGATCGGCTCACCCCCAGGCCATCGTCCGAGCCCTCGGCGGCGTCGGGTTGACAGCGACCGAGGGCGGACCGGTGTCCTACTGCCTCCCCTACGGGCGGACTCCGGTCCGCACCTCGGTCGCCAACTGGGTCGAGGCGTGCGCGCTGCTGGCCGCACTGCGTCGGCCGCAGCACGAGCCGCACCTGGAGACGTTCGGTGGCTGCCTGCTGGGTCAGCTGTGCCCACCGAGCCTGCTGGTGGCGACCAGCGTCCTGGAGGCGCTCTTCTTCACGCAGCAGGACATCCGGAGCATCTCGCTCAGCTACGCCCAGCAGACCAACGAACAGCAGGACGAGGAGGCGGTGCACGCGCTCGCCCGACTGGCCGCCGAGCTGCTCGCCGACACCGACTGGCACATCGTCATCTACGCGTACATGGGTCGGTTCCCCCGGACACGGCACGGTGCCTCTCGGCTGGTGGCCGACGCGGCACGCCTGGCCGTACGGACCGGAGCCGCCCGGCTGATCGTCAAGACCACAGTCGAGGCGATGCGCATCCCCACCGTGGCCGAGAACGTGGCTGCCCTTGAGCACGCCGCCGGCGCCGCAGCGCACGCGTCTCGACAGCCGTTCCCGATCTCCGACACCGAGACCTATCGGGAGGCGCGCGCCCTGGTCGAGGCCGTCCTGGAGCTGGACGGCGACGTGGGCCGGGCCCTCGTGCTGGCACTGCGACAAGGCCGGCTGGACGTGCCCTACTGCCTGCACCCCGACAACGCCGGCCGAACCGAATCCCGGCTGGACGCCGACGGCTGGCTGCGCTGGTCCCGGACCGGTGCGATGCCGATCTCGGCGACTCGGCCGACCACCCGCCGGATCAGCTCGAGCGACCTGCTCGCCTCCCTGTCCTACGTCGAACGCCGCTACGACACCGACCGGCTCGGCCCGGCTCCCACACCCATGACCCCGATCAGGAGAACCTCGTGATCCAGAACCTCGTCCCCGCTCCCGCTGCCGCCGCACCGGGCCGCGCCCTGCCCCCGCCTCTTGGCCAGCATCTCGCCGACCCGGTCACCCGGGCCGCGCTGCGGATCCAGGACATCGTGGTGGACGCCGCCCGACGACACCTGCGGGAACGCGGCTTCGTCGAGCTGCTGCCGCCGACCATCGGACCGGTGACGGACCCCGGCGGCCGCGGGTCCAAGCAGGTCGACATCGACTTCTACGGCCACCGCTACAAGCTGATGAGCAGCGCGATCCTCTACAAGCAGGCCGCCCTGCTGGCGTTCGACAAGGTCTTCTCGATCGCTCCGAACGTCCGACTCGAGCCGATCGAGACCCGTCACACCGGCCGTCACCTGGTCGAGTTCCACCAGATCGACGTCGAGGTGGCCGGCGCCTCCCACGTCGAGGCGATGGCGGTGGCCGAAGAGCTCGTCGCGGCCTGCGTACGGCGGGTCGTCACCGACGCGCCGACCGAGCTGGAGCGACTCGGTCGCGACCCGGGCGCCTTCACCGACCTGCTCATCAACGGGTTCGACGCCATCAGCCACCCCGAGGCCGTCGACCGGCTCCGGGCATTGGGACATCCGCAGAGCTCCGACGCCGAGATCGACTGGGTCGCCGAGGAGCTGCTGTCCCGGCAGGCGACGCGACCGTTCTTCATCACCGGCTACCCGAAGGGCTCCCGCGGGTTCTACGACCGGGAGAGCCGCACCTCGCCCGGCCAGCTCGAGAACTTCGATCTGATCGCCCCGGAGGGCTACGGCGAGCTGGTCAGCGGCAGTCGGCGGGAGGCGGACTATCCCCGGGTCGTCGCGCGGATCCGCGAGAGCGGGGAGAACCCCGCGAAGTACGAGTGGTACCTCGACCTGATGCGGCAGGGCGCCATCCCCGGCAGCGCCGGGTTCGGGCTCGGCGCCCAGCGCTTCACCCGCTACCTCGCCGGCGTGGAGTCGGTCTGGCAGGCCACGGCCTTCCCCAAGCTGCCCGGGCTGAGGTCGGCATGAGCCCGCTCCCCGCCGACGGCTTCCCCGAGGCCGCCGTCCGCCACCGGGCCCGCAGCGGTCCGGCCGCGGCCTTCCCGGCCGTCGACTCCTACGGCAAGGCCCTGTTCGGTGGGGCCCCACCCGCACACTCCGCGACGGACCCGCTGGATGATCTCCGGCTGGTTCCGCCGGTCTTCATGCCCGAGCGGCAGGACAAGCTGATCGAGCTGGGGCGCGAGCCGTCCTACCGCGACGTCGACCTCGACACCGCCATCGGCGGTTTCCGGTCGCCGCTGCCGGCGTACGTGTCGGCCTTCGGCTCCACCCAGGTGGCCGGCGGCGACCTCGGCCGGGCGATCAGCCGCCAGGCGGGTCGGCTCGGCGTGCCGATGGTGATTGGCGAGAACGTGGTGCCCGTCAGCGGCTACGGCCGCCTCGAGACGGACGCCCAGCGTTCGATGCTGGCTCGGATCAGCGCGTACGCCGACGTCGTGCCGGACACTCTCGGCGGCGTGGTCGTGCAGCAGAGCACCGAGGACGCCGACGCCGAGGTGTGGAACCTGGTCTACAGCGACCCGGTGGCGACATCGCTGCTGGACACCGGCCGGCTCGCGTTCGAGCTCAAGACCGGGCAGGGGGCCAAACCGGGTCTCGGCGGGTTGACCGTGTTGTCGGCCACCGAGGCGCTCCGACTGGCGGACCGGTACGAGATCGATCCGCTGTTCGGTGAGGGCGACGCCGATGGCGCCGGTCCCCGGCTCCGGGCCAGCGTGCCGGGGACGTTCACCGAGGAGATCCTGCGCCAGCAGATCCGGCTGATGCGCAACAACTTCCCTCGGGCCCGGGTGTGGGTGAAGCTGCATCCCGGCCGGGACGTCCAGCGAGCCGCGGCGGTCGCGTGGGCGGCCGGGGCCGACGCGGTCACCGTCGACGGTGCGGAGGGCGGATCGGGCTGGGCACCCCTGGCCTTCCTCGACCACGTCGGACTCCCGTTGGCCGAGTGCCTGCGTCGGATCGGCCGACCGGCCGGTTGTCTGCTGGCCAGTGGACGGGTCTGGGAGGGCGCCCGCGCGGCGAAGTGCCTGGCCATGGGGGCCCGGGCGGTCGGGCTCGGCCGAGCCGCCCTGCTGGCCGCCGACGAGGACCCCGACGACGGCCTCATCCGACTGATCGCGTGCCTGTCCTTGGAGCTCCGGCTGCTGATCAGTGCGGTCGGCAAGTACGGGGCCGTAGCGCTGGACGTCGACGACCTCTGGGCACCCGGCCCGTACGACCTGTCGGCGCACGACCGACCCCACGACCACCCGCACACCCCACATCTTCAGCTGGAAAGGGCTTCGGCATGACCATCACCAACGATTCACCAGAGACCACAGACCCCCCGGAGACTTCCGGACCCGAGAAGATCGATCGCGGTCGACTCGGCCTGCTTCGTCACGCCGACTTCCGTCGACTGTGGATCGGGGACACGGCCAGCGTGTTCGGGAGCGCGATCTCCGGGATCGCCGTGCCGCTGATCGCGCTGGAGATGTTGAACGCCGGTTCGTTCATCGTCGGTCTGCTGAACGCCGCGTCCTGGCTGCCGTGGTTGCTGGTCTCGCTGCCGGCCGGTGCCTGGATCGACCGGCTCCCCCGCCGACGCACCATGATCGTCTGCAACCTGATCTGGCTGGCGTTGGTCGTCAGCATCCCGGTGGCCGGATGGCTCGACCTGCTGACCACGACCCAGCTGGTGGTCGTCTGCCTGCTCGGCGGGGTGGTCAGTGTCTTCTTCGGACCGGCGGACGGGGCGTACCTGCCCTCGCTGATCGCCAAGGAGGACCTGCCGGAGGGCAACGCCAAGCTGCAGGGCAGCGAGCAGGCCGCCGTGGTGGCCGGCAGCAGCCTCGGCGGTGTGCTGCTGCAGATCTTCGGCGCCATGCTCGGCATGATCATCGACGCGGTCACGTTCGTGATCTCCACGATCCTGCTGCTGCGGATCCGGACCAAGGAAGATCCGCCGACGCCGGCGTCGGAGCGCACCACGACCCTGCGCCAGGAGATCGCCGAGGGCTTCGGATTCGTCGTCCGCGATCCCTACCTGCGGGTGCTGACCGCGGGAGCGGCCGTCGACAACCTCCTGCTCAGTGCCGGGCAGGCCCTGCTGGTGGTGTTCCTGGTGCGCACCCTCGGTGCCTCGCCCGGCGAGGTCGGCGTGCTGCTGGCCTTCGACTGCCTCGGCGGCATCATCGGCGCGGTCCTGGCCAACCGGCTGTCCCGCCGGATCGGCACCGCCCGCGCCCTGCTGGTCTGGGCCCTGGCCACCACGCCGTTCGCCATCCTGCTACCCCTGGCGACCGGTGGTGCCGGTGCGGTGCTGTTCGCCCTCGGGCTGCTGATCCCCAGCGCGGGGATCGTGGCCGGCAACGTGATCGGCGGCTCGTTCCGGCAGGCGTACTGCCCGTCGCACATGCTCGGTCGCGTCTCGACCACGGGTGCTTTCATCAGCTTCAGCCTGATCCCGCTGGGTGCGGTGGCCGGTGGTCTGGCGGCGTCGATCATCGGTGTCCGCGAGGTCCTGCTGATCGTCACCATCGCCGGCGTCTTCGCGAAGTTGATCTTGTTCATCGGTCCGATCAAGAACCAGCGCGATCTGCCGACCGAGCCTGCCGCCGCTGCCTGAACCCACCGAGCCGCTGCTTGAACCCACCGACACACTGCACGACACCCGAGAACTCAGCTCGTCAGAACCACAACCCACCAGGAGAATCGCCATGATCAACCCCTTCGACGACCCCGACGGCACCTTCCTCGTGCTGGTCAACGACCGTCGGCAGCACTCGCTGTGGCCCGCCGCGATCGCGGTGCCCCGCGGCTGGACCCAGGTCGCCGGTCCCACCGGACGCCAGCCCTGCCTGGACTACGTCGAGGCGAACTGGCCCGACATCCGCCCGGTCATCGTCGACGACACCCTGCCGGTCTCCTAGCAGCCGAGTCGACCACGATCATGACTGCCACCACCGTCCACGAGACGTTCGAGGCCCAGGCGCGACGAACGCCGGACGGGACCGCGCTCTGGTTCGACGGGGAACCGACCAGCTACGCCGCTCTCGACGCGGCGGCCGACCGCATCGCCGTACGGCTGCGCGGGCTCGGCGCCCGCCGGGGTGAGCTGGTCGCCGTCCACCTCGAGCGCGGTGTCGACCAGGTCACCACAGTGCTCGGTGTGCTCAAGGCTGGCGCGGGCTTCGTGATGCTCGACACCACCTTCCCGACGGCTCGACTGCAGAGCCAGATCACCGAGACCGCGCCCGTGGTGGTGGTGTCGGCCGACCACCTCGCGGCGGGTCTCGGCGACCTCGACATGCCGCTCATCCACGTCGAGGACCGACGGTGGGCCACCGGCACCGGCGCCGACCCCGACCTGGCCAACGGGCTTCCAGCCCGCCCCGACGACCTCGCGTGCGTCATGTTCACCTCCGGGTCGACCGGCCGGCCCAAGGCCGTCGCCGGCAACCACCGTTCCCTGCTGATCAGCGTGTCCGCGGCGTCGTTCGGACGCTTCGGCAGCGGTGAGACCGTCGTGCAGGCGGCGCCGGTCTCCTGGGACGCGTTCGTGCTGGAGCTGTTCGGCGCCCTGCTGTTCGGGGGTGCCGTGGTCCTGCAGCCCGGACCGAGCCCCGACCCCGCCGTCATCGCCGACCTCGTGGCCCGGCACCGGGTCACCACGCTGTTCGCCTCGGCCAGCCTGCTCAGCTACCTGATCGACGAGCACCCCGGCGTCTTCGCTCACCTCGATCGAGTGCTCACCGGTGGCGACACCGCCTCACCGGCCCATGCGGCCCGGTTGCTCCGACACCACCCCGGGCTTCGTCTGGTCAACGGGTACGGACCGGTCGAGACCATGATCGCCGCCACCACCCACGAGGTGTCGATCGCCGACACCGAGGGCGGCCCGATCCCGGTGGGCCGCGACACTCTGGGCAAGCAGATGGAGATCCTGGACGGCGACCTCCGCCCGGTGCCCCCGGGCCGGACCGGCGAGCTCTACATCAGCGGCTCCGGCCTGGCCGACGGCTACCTCCATCAGGCCGGCACGACCGCCACCCGGTTCGTGGCCCGACCCGGTGGCTCCGCGGGCGAACGGATGTACCGCACCGGAGATCTCGGTCGGCGGCGCGCCGACGGCGTGGTGGAGTTCCTGGGGCGACACGACGCCCAGGTCAAGCTCCGCGGCTTCCGGATCGAGCTGGGCGAGATCGAGACCGCGCTGGCCCGCCACCCGAGTGTCCGCCGCGCGGCGGCGACCGTCCACGACACGGCCTCCGGCCGCCGACTCGTCGGCTACGTCGTGCCGGCCCCGGGCCGGCCGGTCGAGGTGGGCGAGCTCCGCAACCACCTGGCGACGATCCTCCCCCGGCACTCCGTACCCACTCAGGTCGTCGTGCTCGCGGAGCTCCCGACCACCCCCAACGGCAAGCTGGACCGGCGTGCACTGCGCGTCCCGGAGCTTCCGACCGCTCCTTCTCGGCCGGCCGGCAGCGACGAGGAGCGGGCGCTGTGCGGTCTGTTCGCGGAGCTGCTCGACGTACCGGACGTCGGCGTCGACGACGACTTCTTCGAGCTGGGCGGGCACTCCCTGCTCGCTGCGCGGTTGGTGAATCGGATCCGGACCGAGCTCGGTCGCGAGCTGGACCTGCGCGCCGTGTTCGCGGCGACCACCGTCACCCGCCTCGCGCGTCACCTCGCCACGGCGCCGACGTCGCGGCCGAGCCTCACCGCCCAGGAGCGACCGGACGTCATGCCCCTGTCCTCCGGCCAGGAGCGCATGTGGTTCGACTACCAGACCGCGTCAACCCGGGGCGGCTCTCACGTCGGCCGGACTTTCCACCTCCGCGGGCCCTTCGACGCTGCGGCCCTCGGCCAGGCCCTGACCGATGTCGTCACCCGGCACGAGGCGCTCCGCACGGTGTTCCCCGTCGGACCCACCGGGCAGCCCCGCCAGCAGGTGCTCGACATCGACCAGGCCGAGCTGCGGGTCGAGGTCGTCTCCCTCGAACCGTCGGACCTCGACGCCGCGGTCGAGGAGCTGACCCGGCGCGACTTCGATCTGGCCACCGATCTTCCGTTCCGCGTCCAGCTGTTCAGCCTGGGTCCCGAGCACGCCGTGCTCGCTCTCGTCCTCCACCACATCGCCTGCGACGGCTGGTCGATGGTGCCGCTCGTCGGCGACCTCGCCGCCTCCTACTCGGCTCGCCGCCGGGGCGTCGCTCCCGACCTGCCCCCGTTGCCCGTCCAGTACGCCGACTTCGCCGCCTGGCAGCGACGCACGCTGCACGGACCGACGCTCGAGCCGGCCATCCGTCACTGGACCGCTGCGCTGGACGGTCTGCCGGAAGCGTCGGGTCTCCCGTCGACCCGGTCCCGGCCGGCCGGTCGCGGCCGGCGCGGCAGCCTGGTCCCGGTGATCATCGAGCCCGAGCTGCACAGGTCCGTGGTCGACCTGGCGCACGACAGCCGGTCAACCATGTTCATGATCATCCACGCGGCACTGGCGGTGCTGCTCGCCCGACTGGGCGCCGGTTCCGACCTGGCCGTCGGCACCCCGGTGGCCGGCCGCTCCGACGAGGCGCTCGACCACCTGATCGGTTTCTTCGTCAACACCGTCGTGCTGCGGACCGACACCTCGGGCGACCCGAGCGTCCGCACCCTCCTGGCCCGGGTCCGCGACGCCGATCTGGACGCGTACGCGCACAGCGAGGTGCCGTTCGAGCGGGTCGTGGAGGCCGTCAAGCCGGACCGTCGGCCGGGTCGGCACCCGCTGTTCCAGGTGATGCTCGCCGTCCGGGACCAGGAGCCCCGACTGCGGCTGCCGGGAGTCGAGGTGACCACGTCGACCGTGCACACCGGCGTGGCGCCGTTCGAGCTCACCCTCGACCTGGTCGAGCAGCACGACGACGACGGCCGCCCGGCCGGCGTCCGGGGCGACCTCGAATACGCCACCGACCTGTACGACCACGCCTTCGCCGCGGCGCTGGCCGAGCGGTTGCCGCGGGTCCTGCGCGCGATGGTGGCGGACCCCGATCTGACCGTGAGCCGGATCGACGTGCTGTCCGAGGACGAGCGGGATCAGCTCACCCACGACTGGCTCGGATCGACAGATCCGACGCCGGCGGTCTGCCTGCACGACCTGGTCGGTGAGCAGGTCACCCGGACGCCGGACGCCCTCGCCATCGTGACCGGTGAGCACCGGCTGAGCTACGCC
The DNA here is from genome assembly GCA_036525335.1 of Microlunatus sp. Lineage (GTDB taxonomy): Bacteria > Actinomycetota > Actinomycetes > Propionibacteriales > Propionibacteriaceae > Microlunatus. The sequence goes on from DATDAP010000240.1 coordinate 22,180, forward strand.
GAGCTCGAGCGGCGGGCCGACGGTCTGGCTCGCGCACTGCGGTCGGCGGGAGTCGGCCCCGACCGGGTCGTGGCCGTCGTGCTGCCTCGCTCCGTCGAGCTGGTGGTCGCCCTGCTGGCCGTGCTGAAGGCCGGCGGGGCGTTCCTGGTCGTCGATCCGAGCGAACCGGATCCGCGGACGCTGTCGATGATCGCCGAGGCGGCCCCGGTGTGTGCGGTGGTGTCCGCCGAGCCCCCCTCTCTGCCGCCAGACCTCCCCCGGATCCCGGTCACCGCCGACGGCGGATCTGCCGGAGCCACGGTCGAGCAGCCCTCCAGCCACCCCGACGACGCCTCGTACGTCGTCTTCACCTCGGGCAGCACGGGCGCTCCCAAAGGGGTCGTCGTCCCCCACGGCGCCATCGTCAACTGCCTCCGCGCCAACCGCCGCTGGGATCCGTTGTCGGCCGAGGACCGGGTGCTGTTCAAGGCGGCGGTCACGTTCGACGTGGCGGTCCGGGAGGTCTTCTGGCCGTTGGTGCAGGGGGCGACGATCGTGGTCGCGGCGCCCGGCGTCCAGCGCGATCCGGTCTCTCTGGCCGACCTGGTGCGGCGGGAGGCGATCACCACGATCGACTTCGTCCCGTCGATGCTGCCGGCCTTCCTCGACCTGGCCGGGACGTGCGGTGACACGCTGCGCCGGATCACCTGCGGGGGCGAGGCGCTGTCGCCGGCGCTGGCCCGCCGCTGCCATGACCTGCTCGGCATCGAGGTGCAGAACTTCTACGGTCCGACCGAGGCGGCCGTGGAGGTCACCACCTGGCCCTGGTCCCCCGACGAGACCGCCGACGCCGGCACGGTGCCGATCGGACGCCCCGGGATCAACACCGGCGTGCTCGTGCTCGACGAGGGACTGGAGCCCACCCCGGTCGGCACCGTCGGCGAGCTGTACCTGGGCGGCGCCCAGCTCGCCCGGGGCTACCTGGGCCGACCCGGACTGACCGCCGAGCGCTTCGTCGCCGATCGCCACGGACCGCCGGGCGCACGGCTCTACCGCACCGGCGATCGCGGTCGGTGGCGCCCCGACGGGGTGCTGGAGTTCGTCGGTCGGGACGACGGCCAGGTCAAGGTCAACGGTCGACGGATCGAGCTCGGCGAGATCGAGGCGGTGCTGCGGCGCCATCCGGCGGTGTCCGACGGCGTCGTCACCGACACCGAGCACCGGGCGGGGGACGTCCGCCTGACCGCGTACGCGGTACCGCTGGCCGGCGCCTCCCTCAGCGCGGCCGAGCTGCGCGGCCACCTGGAGAGCGCGCTGCCGCGTCCCCTCGTACCGGCCGTCGTGGTGCTCGACGCGCTCCCGCTGACCCGGCACGGCAAGCTCGACCGGGCTGCGCTGCCGGCGGCGACCGCCGTGCGGACGACTCACCGGCGAGACCCGGCATCCCCGCAGGAGAAGGCGCTCTGCCAGCTGTTCGCCAAGGTCCTGGGCACTGCCGACGTCGGCGCCGACGACAGCTTCTTCGACCTCGGCGGACACTCTCTGCTCGCCACCCGCCTGATCAGTCAGGCCCGGACCGCGCTGGGTGTGGAGATCGACATCGCCGCCCTGTTCGAGTTCCCCACCGCGGCCGGTCTGGCCGCCCAGCTCACCGACTCACCGCCCGCGCGACCAGCGCTGCGACCCCGACCCACCGCCAAGGAGAACTCCCGATGATCCCCCTGTCCTTCGCCCAGCAGCGCCTGTGGTTCCTCGCCCAGATGGAGGGTGCGACCTTCACCTACAACGCACCGCTGGTGCTCCGGCTGCGCGGCGCCCTGGACCACGACGCGCTGCGCGCTGCCGTCACCGACGTGGTTGCTCGGCACGAGGCCCTGCGCACGGTCTTCCCGGCCGTCGACGGCCGTCCGTACCAGCAGGTCCTGCCGCCGGAGCAGGCGATTCCGCCGTTCGTGCTCACGCGGTGCACCGAGGACGAGCTGGTCGATCTGCTGGAGAGCGCGGCCCGGCACCCCTTCGACCTGACCCGGGAGCTCCCCGTCCGCACCACGGTGTTCCAGCTGGGCGAGCAGGAGAACGTCCTGGTGCTGGCCATGCACCACATCGTCAGCGACGGCTGGTCGCTGGACCCCCTGACCCGGGACCTGGCCGAGGCCTACCAGTCCCGACTCGACGGCCAGGCTCCGCACTGGAACGAGCTGCCCGTGCAGTACAGCGACTACACGCTGTGGCAGCAGGACCTGCTGGCCGGCGAGGACGACCCGCAGAGTCTGGTCTCCACCCAGCTCCGCTACTGGACCGAGACCCTGACCGGTCTCCCCGAGGAGCTCGAGCTCCCCCGGGATCGGCCGCGGCCGCCGATGTCCAACCACCTCGGTGGTCTGGTCGAGTCCCGGCTGTCCGCCGAGACCCATCAGCGACTGCTCGATCTCACGAAGTCGACGCACACCACGATCTTCATGGCGGCCCAAACGGCTCTCGCCGTGCTGCTCTCCCGGCTCGGGGCCGGCCACGACATCCCCATCGGTACGCCCATCGCCGGTCGCACCGACGAAGCGCTGGACGACCTTGTCGGGTTCTTCGTGAACACCCTCGTGCTGCGGACCGACACGTCCGGCGATCCCACGTTCGCCGAGCTGCTCGGTCGGGTCCGTGACCTGGACCTCGCCGCGTACGCCCACCAGGACCTGCCGTTCGAGCGCTTGGTGGAGGTGCTCAACCCCGCACGGTCGCTGTCGCGGCACCCCCTGTTCCAGGTGATGCTGGTGATGCAGAACAACGCCGCCGCCAGCGCCGAGATCGACGGTCTCGAGGCTTTCGACCAACCGCTCGACCTGGGGGTCGCGAAGTTCGACCTGACCGTCACCCTCGAGGAGCGACGCCGCGCGGACGGCGCCCCGGACGGGATCACCTGCTGGCTGGAGTACGCGACCGACCTGTTCGACCGGGAGACGGCCGAGCGGCTCGCCGGTCAGCTGAGGAGGGTGGTGGAGACCGTCAGCAGGGAACCGGACGTGCGGATCGACACGGTGGACATCACGTCGGCGGCCGATCGGGCGATGCTGGCCGAGCTGAACGCCACGGCCGTGGCCGTGCCCGAGGACCGCTGTGTGCACGACCTGTTCAGCGAGGTCGCCGCCGCGCGACCGGACGCGACCGCCCTGGTGCACGGTGACCGATCGCTGACCTACGCCGAGCTCCAGACCCAGTCGCACCTGCTGGCGGAACGGCTTCGTGCGGCCGGAGCCGGTCGAGGATCGCTGGTCGGGATCGCGATGGAGCGTGACCTCGACCTGGTGGTCAGCCTGCTGGCGGCGCTGAAGAC
>DATDAP010000241.1:0-10452 GCA_036525335.1 Microlunatus sp.
CGGGTGTTGGCTGTGGATTAGCCGGCCACTGCGGACCGACCTGATCACAGGTCGCGCAGCGGCCTAGCTGGCCGCCACCTCACAAGTCCAAAAAGCACTCATTCCCTGGACCACCTCCCTTCCTGTGTACGCACCAAAATATGCGCGGGCCCGAGGCTGGTCAACGGGTTTCCGGGGAGAAGTTCGTCGTCGGGGAAGTCGGGCGTCACGGCACGAACTCGATGTCGAGGTCGGCGTCAGGCGAGGATGACCTCGACGCCCCTGGCTTCCAGGGTGGCCACCATCTCGGGAGGGGCGGAGGTGTCGGTGATGATCGCGGACACCTCGTTGACGTGGCAGATGCGGGAGAACCCGACGTGCCCGAGCTTGGAGGCGTCGGCCACCACGACGGTTCGCTTGGCCTGGGTCACCATCACCCGGTTGATGGCGGCCTCGGCCTCGTCGTACGTGGTGATCCCCGCCGCCGCGTCGACCCCGATCGCTCCCAGGAAGCAGATGTCGGGAGTCAGCTGCCCCAGCGTCTCGGTGGCCAGGGCCCCGACCAGCTCGTAGCTCTGCGGTCGCGCCACCCCGCCACAGACGACGATCTTGATGAACGGCCGCACGGTCAGCTCCGTGGCGATGTTGATCGCGTTGGTCACCACCGTCACGCCGTTGTGCAGAGCCTGGGCGCCGGGGATGGCGCGGGCGACCTCGACCGTCGTCGTACCGCCGTTCAGGGCCAGGGTGCAACCGGGCCAGAGCATGCCGACCGCGCACTCGGCGATCCGCAGCTTGGCCTCGCCCCGGCTGCTCGACTTGTACCGCAGCGGCAGGTCGTAGCTGGTCGTGTTCGGGACGGCGCCACCGTGGGTCCGCGACAGCAGCTGCTGATCGGCGAGATAATCCAGATCCCGGCGGATCGTCGCGGCGGACACGCTGAAGTGGGAGGCCGAGTTCTCGACGTCGATCCGACCATCCGAGACGAGCATCTCGAGCAAGGACGACAGTCGATCAGCCCGGGTCACAGTCGGCATGATATGTTCATATCTGCGTGTTTGGGAAGCAAAACGAACAACCTGAGACACTTCGGGAGCACTGGATGACCTTCGTCGAAGCCGAGATCGCCTCCCAGCCGGAGTGCTGGCGACAGGCAGTCGACGTCGCCCGAGATCTCTCCGGAGCCTTGGGTGTGCCGGGCGAGAGGATCGCCCTGGTGGGCTGCGGCACCTCGTGGTTCGTCGGGCAGGTGGCGGCCAGCTGGCGGGAGTCGGCGGGTCTGGGAGAGACCGACGCCTTCACCGCCTCGGAGGTGCCGTTCGGTCGGCGCTACGACCGGATCATCGCCCTGACCCGCTCGGGCACCACCACCGAGGTGCTGGACCGGCTGCGTGCCGTCCGCGGGCAGGTGCCGACCGCCGTGGTCCTCGGCGACCTGGACACCCCGGCCTCCGAGCTGGCCGACCGGGTCATCGACCTGTCGTTCGCCGACGAGCAGTCAGTGGTCCAGACCCGGTTCGCCACCAGTGCGCTGATGCTCTTCCGGGCCGCCTGGCGCGGTGACGTGGCCGGCTTGGTCGACGCGGCCACCGGCGCCGTGGCCGCCCCCCTCGATCCGGACTGGGTGGCGGCGGAGCAGAGCACGTTCCTCGGTCGGTCCTGGACCGTGGGACTGGCCCACGAGGCGGCGTTGAAGTTTCGGGAGACCTCCTCCAGCTGGGCCGAGTCCTACCCGGCGATGGACTACCGACACGGTCCGATCTCCATCGCGGCGCCGGACCGTACGGTCTGGATGTTCGGCGAGCCGCCCGGCGGCCTCGCGGACGACGTCGCCGCCACCGGGGCGACCTGGATCGCCGATGACCGCGACCCGCTGGTCCAGCTGGTGACGGTGCAGCGGGTGGCCGTGGCTCGTGCCCTGGCGCTGGGCCTCGACCCCGACACCCCGCGCAACCTGACCCGCTCGGTCGTGTTGACCGGCTGATCATGATCACCACTGAAGCCGTGGTCGCCGTCGATCTGGGCGGTACCCTGACCAAGATCGCGTACGTGCGTCGCGACGGCGGCGCCACCGACGTGCACCGGGTCGACACCGTGATCGATGATCATGGTGCGGTTCCCCCGGAATGGCTTGCCGGCCTGGTGATCGAGGCATCCACCCGTCGGCCCGACTGCCGGGTCGTCGGCTACGGTCTGGTCGCGCCCGGCATCATCGACGTGGCGGCCGGAGTGGTCCGGGTCGCGCCGAACGTGGGGTGGCGGGACGTGCCGATCCGTCACGTCCTCGACACCGAGACCGGCCTGCCCGGGGCCATCGGTCACGATGTTCGCGGCGGCGGGCTCGCCGAGTGGCGCCTCGGACGCGGCGTCGGTCACGACAACGTCCTGTTCCTCGCGCTCGGCACCGGGATCGCCGGTGCCTCGATCGTCGACGGCCGGATGCTGGAAGCGGGTGGGTACGCCGGGGAGATCGGTCACCTGCACGTCTCCGTGGCCGATCAGCACTGCGCCTGCGGGGCGTACGGGTGCCTGGAGACGATCGCGTCGGCCGCGGGGGTGGCTCGCAGCTACCACCGCACTGCCGGCCTGCAGCGCAGCGCGCTGGAGGTGGCCGAGCTGGCCCGACGAGGAGATCAGGCCGCCCTGCAGGCGTTCGCCGTCGCGGTGGCCGGACTGTCGGAGGCGCTCGCCGCGTACGCGGCGCTGCTGGCTCCCGAGCTGGTGATCATCGGGGGCGGGCTGTCCGGCGCGGCGGACCTGATCATGGACGAGCTGACCCGATCACTGGACGACCGTCTCTCCTTCCACCGCAGGCCGCAGGTGGTGACGGCGACTCTCGGCTCCGACGCCGGGGTGCGGGGCGCCGGGCTGCTCGGCTGGGACCACCTGATCGACGAAGGGATCGTGTGATGGGGTATGTCCTCCGGCTGCACTGCCAGCAGCTCGTGACCCACGAGCACGGGGTGCTCCACGACGCGGTCCTGGTGATCGCCGACGAAGAGATCATCGGCATCGAGGCGGCCGGTTCTCCAGCCACAGAAGAGATCGCGGGCTGGGTCGTGCCCGGTTTCGTCGACACCCACGTGCACGGTGGGGGAGGTGCGTCCTACGCGACCGACGATCCCGGGGAGGCCCGGCGGGCCCGGCAGTTCCATCGCGCACACGGGACGACCAGCACACTCGCCAGCCTGGTGACCACCGATCTGGACACCCTGGCCGCCCAGATCGCGACCCTGGGCCCGCTGGTGGCCGAGGGTGAGTTCGCCGGCATCCACCTGGAAGGTCCGTTCCTGTCTCCGAAGCGCAAGGGCGCGCACGATCCCACCCTGCTGCGCGATCCCGAGCCGACCATGATCACGAAGCTGATCGCTGGTGCCGGAGGAGCGGTCGAGATGATCACCGTCGCCCCCGAGCTGACCGGCGGGCTCGCCTCGATCGAGGCGATCGTGGCCGCCGGGGCGATCGCTGCCGTCGGGCACACCGACGCCGACGACGCGACCGTGGCCGCCGCTCTGGAGGCCGGGGCGAGCGTGGTCACCCACCTGTTCAACGCCATGCCGTCGATCCACCATCGGGAACCGGGACCCATCCCGCGGTTGCTCTCCGACGACCGGTGCGTGGTCGAGTTGATCGCCGACGGCTTTCACCTCCACCCCCAGGTGATCGCGATGGCCGTCACCGCCGCCGGGCCCGATCGGGTCGCCCTGGTGACGGACGCGATGGCGGCGGCCGGGATGCCCGACGGCGACTTCGACCTCGGCACCCTACGGGTGGCGGTCCGGGACGCGCAGGCCCGGCTGGTCGAACCGGACGGGAGTCCCGGCTCCATCGCCGGGTCGACCCTCACCATGGACGGGGCCTTCGCCCTGATGGTCGCCCTCGGCTACTCGATCGCCGAGGTCGCGACGATGGCGGCGACCACGCCGGCCCGCTGGCGCCGGCTCGATCGGGTCGGCGAGCTGGCCCCCGGCTGCCGGGCCGACCTGTGCGTGGTGGATGATCATGGGCGGCTGCTGCGCGTGATGCAGGCCGGCACCTGGCTCGACGCGGCAGCGGGAAAGGGAACGCCTGATGCTGGCCGGACTGCGTGAGGTCCTCGATCCGGCGATCGACGCCGGCACCGGGGTCGGCGCCTTCAACGTCATCTGCCTGGAGCACGCCGAGGGAGTGATCTGGGGTGCGGAGGCGGCGAATCTCCCCGTGGTGCTGCAGGTCTCGGAGAACGCGGTGCTCTACCACCGCAGCCTGGAGCCGATCCTGATCGCGACGGTGGCCCTGGCCCGCAACGCCGACATCCCGGCCGTGGTCCATCTCGATCACGTCACCGACCCCGATCTGGTGCGCGCCGGAGTCGAGCTCGGCGCGACCTCGGTCATGTTCGACGGGTCGCGGCGGTCCTACCAGGAGAACGTGGCGGTCACCGCCGACGTCGTCCGCTACTGCCACGCCCGCAACGTGCAGGTGGAGGCTGAGCTCGGCGAGGTCGGCGGCAAGGACGGCGTCCACAGCTCGACCGCTCGGACCCGGCCGGAGGACGCGACCGTCTTCGTGGACGACACCGAGGTGGACGCCCTCGCCGTGGCCGTGGGCAGCTCGCACGCCATGACCGAGCGGACCACCAAGCTCGATCTCGACCTGGTCCGGCGCCTGCGGCAGGTGGTGGGTGTCCCGCTGGTGCTGCACGGTTCCTCGGGGGTGCCCGACGACGAGCTGATCCGGGCCATCCGGGCCGGCCTGACCAAGATCAACATCGGCACCCACCTGAACGCCACGCTCACGCGGTCGGTCCGGCGGAACCTGGACGACCAACCCCGGCTGGTGGATCCGCGCCGCTACCTCGGACCCGCCCGAGACGACGTGGCCACCGAGGTCGAGCGGCTGCTCCGGTTGCTGGCGGCTACCCCGCACTCGCTGTAGCCGCCCTCCTTCTCCGCTGACGCCCCTCGTTTCGCTGACGCACCCTTCCGGATGCTCACGCACCCGTTGCACGGCGTGCGTGAGCGAGTGGAGGAGTGCGTCAGCAGGATCGGGATCGTCAGGACTTGATGGCGGCGAAGCGGTCCAGGGCCTCACGACGCTCGATCGCGTGGTCCACGATGGGCTCTGGGTAGCCCGCCGGTACGCCGTCCGGCGCCTCCCACGGTCGGTGCAGGTGCTGGTCCGGCACGTCGGCGAGCTCGGCCACGTACCGCCGGATGTAGCGTCCGTCGCCGTCGAACTTCTCGCCCTGGGACAGCGGGTTGAAGATCCGGAAGTATGGTGCCGCGTCGGTGCCGCACCCGGCGACCCACTGCCAGTTCAGCTGGTTCTGGGCGATGTCACCGTCCCGCAGGTGCTCCATGAACCAGTCGGCCCCGAGCCACCAACCCAGATGCAGGTCCTTGATCAGGAACGACGCCACCACCATCCGGACCCGGTTGTGCATCCAGCCCTCCGCCCGCAGCTGACGCATCCCGGCGTCCACCAGCGGATAGCCGGTCCGGCCCTCCTGCCAGGCCAACAGGTGCGCCGCGGCGGTCGTGCTCTGGTCCGGTTCGTCCACGACCATCTTCCGGTACTCCGCACGCACCGGCTCGGTCGTGGCGTCCGGCTTGTGCCAGAGCACGTCGGCGAAGAAGTCCCGCCAGGCGATCTGACGGGCAAGTGCCCGAGCGCCGTCGGAGCGCAGCTCGGCCAGGTCCTTGAGCACCGTCCGGGGATGCAGGTGCCCCCAGCGCAGCGCGATGGACAGGTGCGAGGTGGCGTCGGCACCGGGCACGTCGTGCAGCTTCGGGTAGGCGGCGACGCCTTGGGAGTCCCGGGCCAGCCAGGCCCGCCACTGCTCTCGCGCCTTCCTCTCTCCGGCCAGGGCGATCAGCTCGTCGTCGGCCGGCGGCAGGTCCATGCGGTCCTCGGCGGCGAGCCAGTCGGCACTGGAGACGCGGACGGCCGAGGCGGGGTCGTGCACCCCGTGGTCGATCCAGGTCCGGTGGAACGGAGTGAACACCTGGAACGGCGAGCCGGACTTGTTGATCAGGGTGCCCGGGGCGACCGCGTACGGGGATCCGGTCCGGATCAGCTCACGTCCGGCGTCGGCCAGGGCCGCCGCCACCCGCTCGTCCCGGCGCCGTCCGTACGGCCCGAAGTCCGCCGCCGTGTGCACCCGGGTGGCGCCGACCTCCTTCGCGACCCGCGGCACCATGTTCTCGGGCTTGCCGCGCACGACGCTGAGACCCGGGCCGCCGCCACTGCGCAGATCGGCGTCGAGGGCATGCAGGGAGGCGTTCAGCCAAGCACGGCGGGCTGTGCCGGCTCCCCGTAGAAGCGTCGGGTCGAGCACGAACAGCGGTAGCGCGGCACCGTCGTCCAGTGCGGCGCGGAGCGCCGGGTTGTCCGCCAGACGGAAGTCTCGACGCACCCACCAGAGGGCGGTGTCGGCACTGGAACCCATGTTCTACCCTTGCACGGGAGCCGACGGGTCCAGCGGCTGCTGACCTGCGGTAGCCAGCGACGGACCGGAGCGGTGCGAAGGAGACACAAACAGCGTGAGCGACCTGATCGACACGACCGAGATGTACCTGCGGACGATCTTCGAGCTCGAGGAGGAGGGCATAGTCCCTCTTCGTGCCCGGATCGCCGAGCGGTTGCATCAGAGCGGTCCGACGGTGTCGCAGACCGTGGCCCGGATGGAACGCGACAACCTCGTCCGGGTGCAGGGGGACCGCCACCTCGAGCTGTCCGAGGAGGGCCGCGCCCGCGCCACCCGGGTGATGCGCAAGCACCGGCTCGCCGAGCGCCTGCTGATCGACGTGATCGGCCTCGATTGGGAGCTGGTCCACGACGAGGCCTGCCGCTGGGAGCACGTCATCTCCGAGGACGTCGAGCGGAAGCTCGTCGATCTGCTGCACGCACCGACCGAGTCGCCGTACGGGAACCCGATCCCCGGCATGGACGAGCTCGGGGTAGACCGGCCGGAGGTCGATTTCCGGGCCGGCAACGATCATCTGGACGCGGTCGTCCGCGACTCCGGCGACGGCAGCGTGTCGGTGATCATCCACCGGATGAGCGAGGAGATCCAGAAGGACGTCGAGATGATGGGCACCCTCCGCCAGGCCGGCATCCAGCCCGGGGTCCGGGTGCTCGCCGAGGCCGGCGGACTCGGGGTGCGTCTCACCCCGTCGGACGCCCCCGGCTGCGAGATCGACCGCGAGGCCGCCGCCCACCTGTTCGTCAGCCGGGTCTGACTCAGGAGCGTCGGTCCACGGTGAGCGACGACGAGATCGACTGGCGCCAGTACCTGGCGGACTTCCATCGCGATCGCGCGGGCATCGTCGAGGCGGTGCTGTCGCGATCGGTGGGGGGTGACCACACTCCGTACCGATGGCTCGCCCGGGCCGTCGGCGGGGGCGCCGTCACCGTCCTCGACCTGGCTTGCGGATCCGGTCCCATGTCCCGCGAGCTGTCCGGCGAGGGCCGTACGGTGATCGGGCTGGACACCTCGGCCGCCGAGCTCCGGCTGGCCGCCGAGCGTGGACCCGGTCCGTGGGTCCGCGGCGACGGTCTGCGACTCCCGTTCCGGGACGGATCGGTCGACGCCGTGACCAGCTCCATCGGTCTGGTGGTGATCACCCCGCTCAGTGCGGTGATGGCCGAGATCACCCGGGTGCTGCGGCCCGGGGGAGTGCTGGCCGCGATCGCACCGGCCCTGCGGCCGCTGTCGCCGAAGGACCTCCGAGTGCTGGCCCGGATCAACACGCGACTGCGGGCCAAACCGCAGTTCCCGGGCCCGGTCGAGCTGGCCGGCTTCACCAAGACGCTGCAGGCGTACGGGATGCGGCGGGTCGAGGACCAACGCGAGCGGTACCGCTTCCGGGTCACTTCACGGGCCGATGCCGAGCTGGTGATGTCGGCGCTCTATCTGCCACAGACCCGCTGGTCGCGGGTGGAATCGGCGATCGAGCTGCTTCAGGACCGGGTCGAACGCAAGGGATCGGTGGACATCACGATCCCGATGCGGCGTGTGGTGGCCATCAAGTAGCCGTCCGGGAATAGGTCGGCGGGCAGCTTTGGTTGAACCTGTCGTGCCCCGGTGATCCCGGAGTGCACCCATTGACTCAGCCCGTACCGACCGAGGAGTTACCGAGAACATGGCGACGATCGACATCAACGCCGACAGCTTCGAGCAGACGATCACCGACAACGAGATCGTGCTGGTCGACTTCTGGGCGGACTGGTGCGGCCCCTGCAAGCGGTTCGCGCCGATCTACGACAAGGCCTCCGCCGAGCACGGCGAGATCACCTTCGCCAAGCTCGACACCGACGCCAACCAGGCCCTGTCCGGTCAGCTCGGTATCGAGGGCATCCCCACCCTGATGGCCTTCCGTGAAGGTGTCCTGGTCTTCAACCAGGCCGGCGCGCTGCCGGGCCCGGCTCTGCAGCAGGTCATCGATGCGGTCAAGGGTCTCGACATGGACGAAGTGCACAAGCAGGTCGCCGACCTGCAGGCCCAGCACGGGGACAAGTAACCCCGCGGAGGGACGCGCGCCGAGTCCGGCATGAGGTCACCCCAGATGGCTCGCATCGTTGAATCCGACGAGGGTCCAGGCCCGGTCACCCGTCGCGGTGTGCTGGTGCCAGTGCGTGATGCCCGTGTTCGCGGGCGCGAAGGTGACGCGCACAGCGGTCGCCCCGAGTCCCAGGGCGAGGGAGAACGACGCCTCCACCACACCCCCGTGGGTGACCGCGACAACTCGTTCTCCTTCGTGCCGTGTGATCAGGTGCGACAGGACTGCCCCGGTGCGGGCCAGAAAGGTGGCCCAGCTCTCGCCACCCGGCGAGAACGGTTCGAAGGCATCCTCGTGCGGACCGAACCTCACCGGCGGATACGCCGCTCGCCAGTCCGTCAGAGAGAGTCCGTCGGCCTCTCCGGGTCGCAGCTCCTGGAGCCCGTCGTCACCGACCGCCGGCAGGTCCAGCGCCCGAGCCACGAAGTCGGCCGTCTGCCGCGCTCGGGGCAGGGTGCTCGTGTACAGCGCATCGGCGCGGAACCTCTCGGCCCGCAGCCGCTCCTCGAGCAGCCGTGCCTGTTCCCTGCCCACGTCCGTGAGCCCGGCATCGCCTTGCATACCGCCGACCACCGGCGTCATGTTGGCCTTGGACTGGCCGTGCCGGATCAGATAGAGATCGGTCACTCTGCTGTCTCCTCCGCCGTCGGTCCCGAGCGCACCCGTCATGCACCGTAGCGTCCGAGACGATGCGACACCGGGACCCAGGGTGGTCCGGGACCATGACTACGATCGAGCCGTGATCAAGGTCTGCTTCGCTGGTGTCACCGGCTGGACGGCTGCACCGATCGTGGCGGCGATCGACGCCGCCGACGATCTTGAACTGACCAGTGGAGTGTCGCGGTCGGCCGCAGGCCAGACGTTGGCCGGGGCGGCCGGGTCCATCGGTCGGGGTGTCGTGCACGCCTCGGTGGCCGAGGCTCTTCGGGGTGCCGAAGCCGACGTGCTGATCGACTACACGAGCGCTGTGGCCGTCAAGGACAACGTGCTGACCGCGATCGACACCGGTGTGCACGTGGTCATCGGGTCGAGCGGACTGATGGCCGACGACTTCGAAGGAATCGATCGCCTTGCCCGGGCGCGGGGCGTCGGGGTGATCGCCGCGGGCAACTTCTCGATCATGGCCGCGGTGCTGAAGCGGGCGGCCACGCTCGCGGCCGAGCACCTGCCGTCCTGGGAGATCCTCGACTACGCCGGCGCCGGCAAGCCGGACGTGCCCAGCGGCACCGCCCGCGAGCTGGCCGAGACCCTCGCCGAGGTGCGACGTCCGACGTCCGGGGTGCCGCTGACCGAGCTCAGCGGGCCGGTCGAGGCCCGCGGAGCCGACGTGGGTGGCACCCGCGTCCACTCCGTCCGGCTGCCCGGTTTCGTCGTGACCACGGAGATCGTGTTCGGCGGCGAGGGGGAGCGGCTGGTGCTCCGCCACGATCCGGGGGAGAGTCCGCAGCCGTACGTGGTCGGCTCGCTGCTGGCCATCCGCCGGGTGGCGGAGGCGCCGGGCTTGCGTCGCGGACTGGACTCGCTGCTCTTCGACCCGCCCGCCTAACCCACGCCTAACCCCCGCCTAACCCGCGCCTAACCCCGAACGTCCAGGAGTCCGCTGAATCAAGGCGCGCCTCCGGCTGGGTGGGGTCGGGGTGGGTCAGGCTCGGAAATCTGTTCCCGTCCGGGCGTGGTCGCCCGCCTAGACACTGTGACGCCGTTGATCGCCGCGGTCCGCCGGGTTGGCCGGGACGTTTCCGACGCGGCGGCGCTGATCGTGTCGGTGTGCTCCCCGCGTTGAACCTGCGCCGACTCCTCACCCGGGGACTCACCACCACCAACGGCTCCTGGGCGGTGGCCTGACCCGCCCAAGAGGGGACGCGCAGCGGTTGCACGCGGGCCCTCAGACTCCCAAAATAGATCTCAGGCGGGCGGAACGACCCCGGTT
>DATDAP010000242.1:0-2187 GCA_036525335.1 Microlunatus sp.
CAGATCGGCGTACGTCTGCACGACGATCTCGCGCACCCCGGTCCGCCCGGTCGCCAGGGTGGAGAGACGCAACAGCATCAGGGCCCGGACGACCTCGACCTCGACCTCCGGTCCGGAGCCGGCCGCGTGCGAGCGGATCAGGCTGCGCTGGAGCTGGGTCCGCATCGTGATGGGAATGTGGCGGGTGGCCAGAGCGCCGAACCCGGTGGACACGCCGTAGTGCGGGTGCGGGTCATCCGCGAGGGCCTCGATCACGGCTCGGGTCCGACGCACCTCGACCAGGGCGTCCTCGGCGACCTGCACGGTGAGTCCGTGCCGGGAGACGGCGACGACCTCGGCCGCAGTGAGGGGTCCGAGACCCACCGCGACGGAAGAGCTGTGCTGGGACATGCCCCCATTCCACGCGCACCGACCCCCCGCAGATAGGGGTCGGCTGGTCCTAGTGTCTCGGATCTGAGACTCTTGGACGTGTCCCTCTCCCCGGCGGCCGACACCGTGCTGCGGATCCTGGTGCTGCTCGCCCGTCAGGTCGAGCCGGTCCCCGCCGCCACCGTGGCCACCAGTCTCGGGTTGCCGCGGTCGACCACGTACCGGCTGCTCGGAGCGTTGGTGGAGCAGGGCTTCGTCAGCTACCTCCCGGAGGAGCGCCGCTACGGGCTCGGTGTCGTCACGTTCGAGATGGGCTCCAGCTACTCGCGGCAGATGCCGCTGCGGCGGGTGGCCCAGCCGGTGATCAGCCAGCTGGCCGGCACGACCAGGGAGAACGCCCATCTGGCGGTGCTGCACGGCCCTGACGTCTACTACGTGATCGAGCAGCGAGCCCCGCGCCGGCGGGCCCTGGTCAGTGATGTCGGCGTCCGGCTGCCCGCGACGGTGACCGCCTCCGGGCTGGCCATCCTCGGCGCGCTCTCGGCTGCCCAGGTCCGCGCCATCTTCCCCAGCTCCGACGTCCTGGTGGAACGCGCCGGTCACGGGCCGACCACGCTGCGCGACCTGCGGACCCTGCTCACTGCCGTCCGCGAGCGCGGGTACGCCCTCGAGGACGGCCTGGTCACTGCGGGTCTCGCCTCCGTGGGCGTACCGGTGCTGGACCGCACGGGCTACCCGGTGGCCGGGATCTCGGTGACCTTCGAAGCCGATCGGGTGGACCGTGATCGCCACGACCACCTGGTCGCCGACGTCCGCCGCGCCGCGGCCACCTTGACCCGGCGGCTGGGCGGCTGAGCGATTCCGCGGGCGGGCGTCACCCGCGGAGTCGTGGCCGGTCAGCCGGCCGTGATCGGCTCCTGGAGCTCGGTCTGCCACGGCTCGGGCATGCCCTCGCCGTAGGCCAGGTAGACCTCGCGGTTGTAGCCGGCGGACCGGTAGCCGTGCGCCGCGATCCAGCCACCGAGGGTCTGGATCGTCGGCATCACGTCGTCCATCGGGCCGTGGTGGATGATCGACGCCGCCGAGATCTCCGGAAGCTCGGTGACGACCAGACCGTCGGGTTCCGCGTCGTCGGGGATCGGCGCCGCGGCGTGGGCGATCAGACCCTCCCCGTCGGCGGCGTTCTCGTAGTAGGCGATCGGGGCGCCGACGCAGGCGACCCCGGCTTCTCCCAGCTGGCTCATCAGCCGGTCGAACAGCGGACCCAGCAC
The DNA here is from genome assembly GCA_036525335.1 of Microlunatus sp. Classification (GTDB taxonomy): domain Bacteria; phylum Actinomycetota; class Actinomycetes; order Propionibacteriales; family Propionibacteriaceae; genus Microlunatus. The sequence goes on from DATDAP010000242.1 coordinate 1,641, forward strand.
GGGCGTGATGAACTGCGGCTCGAACCCGCCGACCGGAGCGCTGAGCTCGGCCACCCGAACCGCGGGAACGGTCTTGATCTCGACCTCTTCGGACATGACATCCTCCCTCTCGATGACGCGGAGCCTCGCCTCGACCCTGGCCAGCCGCGCCGTGTCCGCCGCGATCTGCTCCCGCAGCTCCGCCCGGCGCAGCCGCAGCATCCCGCGCAGCTCGTCCACGTCGATCTCGTCGTCGATGATGGTGGCGACCTGGTCGAGGGTGAACCCCAGATCCTTGAGGGCCACCACCCGATTGAGTCGGGTGAGCTGCTCGACCCGGTAGAACCGGTAGCCGGTGAGCGGATCGACGGACGCGGGCCGGAGCAGACCGATGGCGTCGTAGTGGCGCAGCATCCGCACCGACACTCGGCCGGACCTGGCGAAGTCTCCGATGCTGAACATGATGTCTCCAGGAATACGGCCTGACACCGTGTCAGGGTCAAGCAGCTGAGCCGAAGTCTGACGGCTCGAGGTGTGGGGTCGGCGCCTACCCTGGACCTCATGTCGC
>DATDAP010000243.1:0-6933 GCA_036525335.1 Microlunatus sp.
TCGGAGCAGTCAGGAAGAGCGTGTCCAGGGCGGGCGCATCGAAGCCCTCTCCTACGAAGGGAGTCGTACCGATCACGAGAACGGCTTCCCCGATACGCGTGTCGCTGAGCTTGGCCACGGCTGCGCGCCGATCTGCCGCCACCATGCCGCCATGGAGCAGCACCGGCTGATGACCCATCCGGACCAGCCGATCAGCCAGGTCGTTGAGATGCGCCACCCGGCGGGTCAGCAGCAGGCAGTTGCGCCCACGCGCGAGGGCCGCCACAACGTCATCGACGATCTGGGTGTTGCGTGGCTCATCGGCAACGAGGGCCCGGTGCGCCTCTGCGATCGCGCTCGCGGCAAGCCTGTCCAGCACATCATTGGGCAAGGCGGTTTCGTGCACATAGAGCAATCGGTCGCGAGCCTCAGGCACATCGCTGAGATCGAGGAGCGTCGATTCCCTGGTCGGATCGACGACGTGGCGGATAGGTCCGAGCTGCCAGCTCACGAGATCCTGCAGACCATCGCGACGAACTGGCGTCGCCGTGAGTCCCAACCAGAACTGGGCGCCGATGGCTTTGACGGAGTGGTCGTACGCCGCCGCACCGAGGTGGTGACACTCATCGACGATCACCTGTCCGTAACCCTCGGTGACCTCCGCTACGGCGTCACGGCGAGCGAGCGTGGGAAGCAGCATGAGGTCCACGACGTGCGAGAGCTTGGTCCGTCCGCCGCCCAGCTGTCCCGGCTTGATTCCCAGGAAGTCGCGGATTCGCTCTCGCCACTGGTCGGCGAGGACCTTGCGATCAAGCAGCACGACGGTCGAGACCGCCCGCTCGGCGATGATCGCGCAAGCTATGACGGTCTTGCCCGAACCGGGTGGTGCGACGAGCACGCCGTCGTCGTGGGCGAGTATCGCGCTCACCGCGAGCGCCTGGCGATCGTCCAAGGTCCCGTTGAAGGCAACCTCGATCTCGGCTCCCGGGTTGCGCAAGTCGTTGATCGCCAGCTGCGACCCTCCTCTTTCGAGGATCTGAGCGAGGTCGTGACGCAGGCCGCGCGGTAGCACCAACCGGTCGTCCAGGGTGACGTCGTAGCCCCGCAGGAAGCGTGGCGTGTCCCAGGTCGACTTCCGCAATCGCTGCAACTCGTAGAACTTCGGGTTGGCGATCGACGCGGCGTGCTTGAAAGTCGTCACAGCGGCGGGTGTCAGTTGGTCCGACGCGACGCTCAGACCAGCAGCAAGGTCGGCGTGGACAATCGTGGGCAGTTGCGGTTGCACCTTGGTCGCCAAAGAACGACTCAGCTGGGTCACTTCCGAGCCCACCACCGTACGCCGGGCCCTTCGTGCGAGGCTCCATGCGTCCCTCGGGCTCAGTCGATCGAGGGTGGAGAGAAACTCCCACTGATCTGGATGAGGTTCCAGGGTCGCAAGGTCCAGGAAGACGGTGAGGCCTTGGGGCCTGCGAATGCCCTCCAGCGGAGCGGCGATGAGGTTGCCGAAGCCGCCATCAGGCAGCACTTCCTGATTGGGGAACAGTCGATCGTACGAAGCGAGATCCATCGTCCCGCGGAGCAACATCGCCTCGTGCAACAGCACCGTGCCAACGGCGCGAGCGGTCGCAGCTGGGATCGCCTCAGCGAAGAACACCCAGACATGTGCGCCCCGGCCGGACTTCGACAACTCAACGGCAGTCGGTACACCCTCTGCCCGACCCGCTTTCGCGTAGGCAAGCGCGTCGAGCATCGCCACAGCACCGTCGAAATCCGCGACGAGAAACCGGCAGCTGCTGTCGCTGAACAGCGGGTACAGGCCGATGAACAGGGGAGTCGGCGCGAGGTGTTCGATCAGGACCTCACGCGTGAGCGGAAGATAACGTGCACGACTGCTGTCGATTCCCCGATGCCATCCGCCGGCCACCGCAGGTTTCCACCCGCGGGTGCCCCTACGAGCGTTCTCCCAATAGAGGGCGTAGACGTCTGTCCGCGCCTGGAAGCGATCCGCATACAGGATCAGCTTCTCGTCGATCGACGAGCCCTTCATGGTCACCAGACCGGGCGAGTGAGGCACCATGAGCTGCTCGGCCGCAGGGGTGGTGTCCTGCCCCCGAAGCTCGAGTAGCCGACTCAGCCGATCGTTCTCCGCACGGAGTCTCTCGAGCTCACGACGGAGTTCCACCCACTCAGGGTCGCCTGGTCTCTCCACTGACGTCACGGGCAGTGCCTCAGTCGTGGGTGGAACTCGTGAGGAAGAGGTTCACGCCTGGGTGCGCTGCAGCCGGCCCCACTGATGGTTCTGCAGCGGGTGACCGCCCGCTGCCTTGTCGAAGGTCCACAGCAAGTCGCCCTCGACGTAGCCGTACAGGCGTTGGCCCGCGGTGTACTCCGCCGCCGTGACGCTGCGCAGGATCGCATCGGTGGCGAGCTCGATCTTGGCCCCGGAGATCTGGCCGTACCAGACCTCGGCGTAACCGCCCGGCTGACAGAGGATGACCTCGAGGCCGCCGTCGGGCTGCGGCCGCCAGAAGCCGGTCTCCATGGACAACGGCTTGCTGGCCTTGCCCTCGTCGTCCAGCTCGAACGTCTGGGACAGGTAGTGGAGATAGTCACCGCCGTTGTCGGCGAAGTCGATCTGCTGGCCGAACTCGACGTCGTCAGTGTCGGGATAGGAGGCACGGCCCGTGCCCTCCCAGCGGCCGAGCAGCCAGGCCAGCGGGGTGAGGGCGGCGTTCAGGTCGGAGGAGATCTCGAAGGGCACCGGTTCAGGATTCCACGGACCGGCCACGGATCAACAACAGCACCAGAGCGACGAGCGCGGCGATTCCGAGGGCAGCGACGCCGACGATCAGCAGGACGGCGAAGACGCTCAGCATCGACATGACGGCGATTCTAGGGCCGAGGGGTGCGGTGACCGCCCGTCTGGCGCGCAGAGGCGGCGCGCTTCCGTGGTGAGTAAGCCACGAAAGCGCGCCGCTTGTCACGGCCCCGCGGGCAACGGCTTGCGCAACACCGTGGTCACCGTCACGTAGCGGCGACCGCCCGCCACCGGCCACGACTCGATCGTCGAGCCGTGCTCGCGGTAGCCCAGACGTCGGTAGAGCCGGGCGGCGTCGGGGTTGTCGTGCTCGACGGTGAGTCGGGCCTCCGTCCGGCCGCGCCGGCGGATCCGCTCCTCCAGCTCGGCGACCATGGCGGTGCCGATCCCCAAACCCTGCAGCAACGGGTGGACCGACAGCTGCCACAGCAGGCCGGCCTCGGGTACGGGTCGGAGGTCGGCGCCACCGGCGGCGACCAGTCGCCCGTTCGCCAGCTCACCGACGACGTACTCCGCCTCCTCGCTCACCATCAGCGGGAGCACCTCGGCGATCGCCGTCAGATGCTCCGGTCCCCCCGACCAGGCCAGGTCGGACAGATCGGCCGGCTCCAGGTCGCGAAACGTCACGTCGATGTTCACCCGTCGATCCTCGCCGAGGACGTCGACGAGGAGACATAGGGTCGGCGAGTGAGAAGGTATGTGATCGTCGGGGCCGGAGCGATCGGCGGCGGCCTCGGCGCTCGCCTGGTGCAGGCCGGTCTGCCGACCGTGCTGGTAGCGCGCGGTGAGCACCTGACGGCCATGCAGCGGGACGGGCTGAGGCTGCGGACGCCTTCCGAGGACGTGACGCTGCCGGTCACCGCCGTCGGTTCGATCGCCGACGTGACCTTGGGCACCGATGACGTGATCGTGGTGTCGACCAAGACCCACCAGGTGCTCGACGTGCTGCCCGAGGTCGCCGACGCCCCGGTCCACGACGGCGACGGAACCGTGGTCGGTAGCGCCGGCGACCGGTTGCCGGTCTTCCTGGCCACCAACGGGGTGAGCGCGGAAGCGTTGGCGGCGCGCTACGCACGTCGGGTTTTCGGGGTCTGCATCTGGATGCCCGCCGTGCACCTCCAGCCGGCCGAGGTGATCATCCGAGCGCTGCCGATGTCGGGCATCCTGCACCTGGGACGGGTGCCCGCGGAGCGATCCGAGCCGGTGGACCTCGAGCTGTTGGAGGAGGTGGCAACCGACTGGCGGCGAGCCACCTTCGACATCGCGCTGCCTGAGGACGTGATGGCCTGGAAGCACCGCAAGCTGATCAGCAACATCGCCAACGTGGTGGATGCCTTGGTCGACGACCCCCGAGCGGCGCAACCGGTGATCACGGCGGCGGACGCGGAGGCCCGAGCGGTGCTGGCCGGGGCGCGGGTAGCGGTGGTCGACGACGAGACCGAGGCCGCCGCCCGGGCACAGGGATTCACCGTCCAACCCGTACCGGGGCTGGAGGACGCTCGGCTGGGCGGCTCGACCTGGCAGTCGCTGTCCCGCCGCACGGGGTCGGTCGAGACCGACTACCTGAACGGCGAGATCGTCCGGATCGCCCACGAGCACGGCCTGCCGGCGCCGGTCAACGCCCTGCTCGCCCGACTTGCTCGACAGACCGTCCGCGCTGGGGGTGGGCCGCGGAGCAGGTCGGCCGACGAGCTGGTCGAGGACGTCCACGGGCTGCGTGAGAACTGATGCGGGCCGTCGTCCAACGGGCCGCTTCGGCTTCGGTGAGTGTCGGCGGCGAGGTGGTCGGCGCCCTCGACCGGCCGGGCCTGATGGTCCTGGTCGGGGTCACGCACACCGACAGGGCGGTCACCGCCGCCAAACTGGCCGCGAAGATCTGGACGTTGCGAATCCTGGCCGACGAGCGCTCGGCCTCCGACACGCACGCGCCGCTGCTCGTGGTCAGCCAATTCACTCTGTACGCCGACACCGTGAAGGGCCGGCGACCGTCGTGGAGCGCGGCCGCTCCCCGGCCGGTCAGCGAGCCGCTGGTGGACGCGTTCGTGGCGGCTCTCCGGGACCTGGGCGCCGAGGTGGCGACCGGCGTCTTCGGTGCCGACATGCAGGTGAGCCTGGTCAACGACGGACCGGTCACCGTGATCCTCGACGCGGACTGACGATTCCCGCACACGCAGCACCGACCGGACGCGAACGAGGCGTCGTCCACCGCAGAGGGACGGCGCCTCGGTCGGCGAACAGTGGCGCTCGCTCACCCCGCCGACGCCGGTACGAGCGAAGAGATCGAGCTGAGGACCCGGGGTCAGGCGGCGACGGCGTCGAGGAGGACGTCCACCTCGAGCACGTTGCCGCGCGAGGCGACGACCTGTCGATCGGTCTGAGCGCCCGGCGCCAACGTGCGGAGGGTCCATGAGCCGTCGCCGGCGAAGAACCGGAAGTGGCCGGTGGCCGAGGTGGGCACCTCGGCGGTGAACTCGCCGGTCGAGTCGAGCAGTCGCACGTAGGCGTTGACGACCGGCTCACCGCTGCGCAGTACGCGGCCCTGGATCACCGCCTCCTTGGTGACGTCGATGCCCTGCACGCTGAGTCCGCCCTGGGTGGCTCCGCACATTGTTCTGGTTCCTCACTTGCTCGGGGGTCGGGGGGGTGTGGTGCTGCCCGGCCCGGGCACTCGCTCGAGCGCCCCGGCCGGGGTCTGTCGTCAGGCCTCGCCGGGCTCGTCACCGACGGCGACCGGCACGCCCACGAGCGAGCCGTACTCCGTCCACGATCCGTCGTAGTTCTTCACGTTCTCGTTGCCGAGGAGCTCGTGCAGCACGAACCAGGTGTGCGCGCTCCGCTCGCCGATGCGGCAGTAGGCGATGATGTCGCGGTCGAAATCGAGGCCGGCGTTGCCGTACAGCTCGGTCAGCGCATCGTCGGACTTGAAGGTGCCGTCGTCGTTGGCCGCCTTGCTCCAGGGCACGTTCACCGCGGTCGGGATGTGACCGCCGCGCTGCGCCTGCTCCTGCGGCAGGTGCGCCGGAGCGAGCAGCCGGCCGGCGAACTCATCGGGGCTGCGGACGTCGATGAGGCTGAGGCTGCCGATCGCGGCGATGGCCTCGTCCCGGAAAGCCCGGATGCCGAGATCGGGCTCCGCTGCCTTGTACTGCGTGACCGGACGGGTGACCGACTCCGCGGTCAGCTCACGCGCATCGAGCTCCCACTTCTTGCGTCCGCCGTCCAGCAGCCGGGCGTCGCTGTGGCCGTACAGCTTGAAGTACCAGTACGCGTACGCCGCGAACCAGTTGTTGTTGCCGCCGTACAGCACCACGGTGTCGTCGCTGCTGATGCCGCGCTCGGAGAGCAGCGCCTCGAACTGCTCCTTGTTGACGAAGTCCCGACGGATCGGGTCCTGCAGGTCGGTCTTCCAGTCGATCTTGACCGCGCCGGCGATGTGGCCGCCGTCGTACGCCGTGGTGTCCTCGTCGACCTCGACCAGCACCACGTTCGAGTCGCTTGCGTGCTCCGCGACCCAGTCGGCGTCGACGAGTACCTCTTGCCTGCTCATGTCCTGTGCTCCTGTGGGTAGGTGACGTTGATCGTGCGATTTCGGGGTGCGCAGACACGACGAGGCGCGTGCGCGCAGGGGTGATGACAGGCCCGGAGAAGTCCGGGTGTCACATGGAACGACAGAGCGACGAGCGCATCCGGCCGTGGTCAACGGCCAGGCGGCGGGTGAGCGGAACTGCCCACGCATTCGTCGCGATCATGGGTCCAGGCTAGGGGTGGCGAGTGACCCCTCCAAGGGGTCTCCCACCAGTTGAGACGAGCGTCCACCATATGGACGCGCTCCGCGCTCGTCACTCCCGAAGCCCGCCCAGAGATCTCGCCCATCCGCGGGATGAGACTCGTCGCTGTGAGTTAGACCACTCGCAACCGGTTTTTCTCCGTCCGTTCACCGTGGTTACATCGGTGGTACCTCCAGGGATCAGGCCGCGCCGCCGGCGTACGGAGGCAGGATCTCCGCTCGTACCGGGCCGTCGAGCGGCACCTCCCACGCCTGTGGACGCACCACCACGCCGTCGACCAGGACGGTGCAGACCGTAAGCAGGCGGTCGAATCGGGCATCGGGAGCCCGGCTGGCGGCTGCCGCCCGC
>DATDAP010000244.1:0-4702 GCA_036525335.1 Microlunatus sp.
CGCCGACCCGGACGGCACCGCCACCCCAGCACCCACCTCGACCGTCGTCGTCGGCGCCCCGCCGTCGTCATCCAGCACGCCCACCCCAACAGCCCCGGCGACCTCCAGCGCCACAACCGCGCCCGAGCACGGCAACGTCGACCCGACCCTGACCAACGAACCGACCGACACCGCGTACCTGTCGGTGAAGGACCTCAGCGAGAAGTTCGTCGCCGCCTTCTATGACTTCGGCTTCCCCGACGGCTACGCCCGCGACCACCTCGACAGATCGCAGCCCCACATGACTGACCGGTTCTTCTACGACCAGCTGGACCTTCTAGAGAACTCCGGGGCCAACGCCGACCCGACCTGGCAGCAGATCACCCGGGCACGGACCCGCAGTATCGTCGACATCGGCCAGGTGCTGCCCGGCTACGTCCGCAGCACCAAGGCCGTCTCCCGGGTAGAGGTCCGCATCGCCATTGTCGCCGCCGACAGCCATGGCGGCACCGACACCGTGCCAGCCGCGGCCACCCAGCAGTACGCACTGCTCACCTTCGCCAAGGTGACAGGACAGTGGAAGGTCGACAACTCCGAGCTGGTGCGGTCCTAGACGACGAGCGCAGCGCGCTACGGCACTGCTGACGCGTCCCAATCTGTGCCGAAACGTCCCAAGTAAGTGACGAACGTCCTTAAACGTCCATCACGAAACCGCCCATTCCGCACACCTGATGCTGGTGAGTGCCAGACGAACCCTTCTCTCCGACCTCGAACGCGCCCGTCGCGCAACCTGTGTCGCGGCAGTTCGGGTGGGTGTGGACGTCGACGATCCCACCCTGGGGTTGCGGATCCTCGACCAGGCTGTGGCCGACACGGTCGGTTTCGGTGCGCAGCCGCGGCCCGGCCAGGTGGCGCTCACCGAGGACATCATCGAGACGCTGCGGACCAACCCGGGCGCCGAGCTCGGTGTCGACGGTGGCCGGCGTATCGCAGCCGCGGCCACGGGTGTCGGAAAGTCGTTTGCCCAGCTGGCACCGGCCGCCGCTGCCGCACTGGCCGGTCAGCGAACCGTGATCTCGACCGAGTCGCTGTCGCTGCAGGCCCAGCTCCTGGAGAAGGACGGCCCGGTCATCCAGCAGGCTTGCGAGACGGTCACCGGCGTCCGGCCCACCATCGCGGTGCACAAAGGGTGGGCCAACTTCTCCTGCTTTTCTGGGGACGAGAGGTTCATGACCCCATCGGGCGCTCAGCGATTCCGCGACACCGTGGGCCATAGCGTGCTGGTGCTCGACGGCAACCGACAGTGGACGCTCGCCGAGATCCGCTCCTTCGGCAGGCAGCGGCTTGTACGACTGAATGTTTCGAGAGGAAAGGAGCAGCGTGAGATCCTGACAACTGCAGAGCACCGGTGGTTCGTCAATCCAAATGCGAACTACGAGCGCAATATCGAGACTTTGACCACTGACTTGAGGCCCGGCGACCGGCTGGCGTACGCGGCTTTGAAAAACAAGACCCTGGGACGGTCTCGCCCGTCACCTGTTGGTGCTTGCGCGGGAATGGTGTCTGGCGACGGATCCCGCTTTCGCAGCACAGATGGCGGGACACATCAGGGAGCGGGCCACATACAACTTCACGGAAGGAAGATCGCGCTGTGTGAATGGTTTGACAGTATCGGCACCGCCAGCCAGCCATACCGTCGATCAACTCATAAAGACCCGATCGTCATGATCGCCAACCTCCCGTCGTTCTTCAAGGATCTGCCGGATCTCACATGGAACAGCAACTACCTCTACGGCTGGCTCGCTGGCTATTTCGCCACCGATGGGACGGTTGGAAAGGACGGAAACGCCACAATCTCGTCTTCCCGTCGCGAACACATCGAGTTCGTCGCTACAGTGTGCGACCGGCTCGGGATCGGGCACAGTACAACGATCAGCTCAAACTTCCGCAAGGGACTGAACACTCAGCGGGATGGATCCTGGCTCTTCAGAATGACCATCAGCAACGCCTGCCTCGGCGACGACTTCTTCCTGCTCGAACATCATCGCCGGCGGTACGCCGAGCACCGTCCGAGCTACAAACGATTTCGGTCAACCCGGCGCTGGACGGTTGAGTCAGTTGAACTTACGGACCGGGTCGAGGAAGTGTTCTGCGCGGTTGTCCCCACAACAGGCTCCTTCGCACTGGCCGGGAACATCCTGACGGGCAACTGCACCCGTTCCGCGCTCGACGCCGCCTACGACCTGGTTGGTGAGCCGACCGAGGAGGAGCGCAAGAAGCAGCGGGAACGTCCCGCGCTGGTGGTGTCGAAGGCCCGGCTAAAGCTGGCTGCGCTTGCCGCGACCCTGCCGCCGCTGCCCACCAAGCCGGCCTCCGGCCTCGACACCGGCGCCCTGTTCGGCAAGCCGTCCCCCGCCACGCAGCACGAGGAGGTGGCGCTGGTCGACTGGGCGCTGGAGCAGGCCGAGCAGATGGCGCTGGCCCCGTTCGACGCCGAGCAGCAGGCGGTCAGCCCCGGCGACGTCAACCGGTACCCACGCGACATTCCCCGAGGCGGCTGGGCGAAAGTGTCGGTGTCATCCAGTGACTGCCTCGGAGACGACTGCCCACTGGTCGACCTGTGCCTGCCTCGGGCGGCCAAGAACAAGGTCGCCACCGCCGACATCGTCATCACCAACCACACCCTGCTCGGCATCCAGGCCGCGAAGAACGTGCCGGTGGTCACCGGCTCCCGCACGCTGGGGACGTTCCACCACCTGATGGTCGACGAGTGCCACACCCTGCCCGGCACGGTCCGCGCCCAGGGCGCCTCCGAAATCTCCGGCAAGGCAGTCGAGAACCTACGCACCCAGATCGCCCGCGCCCTGTCCGGCCTGGAAGGCACCCCGGAGTTCGACAACCTGCTGCGCACCGGCCAGATCGCCGCCGCCCTGGTCAACCGGGCCGTCTCCGACCTTGTGACCGCGGCCGGTGGCCGCACGTTCGCCCCGGTGACCAAGCTCGGTCCCGACGACGAGCCACTCGCCGACGTCGAGGACGTGATGAAGTCGTGGCTGAGCCAGGCCGACAAGATGGTCGGGGTCAACCTGGCCGCGCAGCCGCCCGAATCGCGCCAGACCCTGGTCTTGAAGCGACTCGCCAGCCGCATCGACAGCCTGCGTGATGCGATCGGGGCCGTCGCCGAGCACGAGGTGGGGATAGCCCGCTGGGCAGAGATGGACCTGCGGCTGGGGGCCGTGTTGCGCTCCTCCCCCGTCGATGTGGGGCCGATCCTGTCCGCCGGACTGTGGCAGGCACGCGTGGTCGCCGACCAGCAGGAGCGCGACGGCGGGCGTGCGGCCGACGAGATGATCGACTCCGATGACCCGCTGGCCGACCCCACCGGCCCGCAGGACCGCCGCCGTGACTACTACCAGCTGAACGTGGTTTGCCTGTCGGCAACAGTCCCCGCCGGGTTCGGCGCTCAGACCGGGCTGCGCGTCCCGATCACCTCCTACGAGTCCCCATTCGAGGTCGCCTACGCCGACCACACCGCCCTGTACGTCCCGCGGCTCGACGACGACGGCCTGGACCGGATCTCCAAGCCCGCCGGCAAGAGCCGGCGCCGTTTCGACACGGACGCGCACGTCGGCTGGGCGGCGGAGCAGATGGCCGAGCTGGTGGAGGCCAACGGCGGGTCCGCCCTGATTCTGTCGGCCACCACCCGGGCCGGGCAGGAGTACGCCCGGCTGCTACGCACCGTCGCCGGGGGCCGCTGGAAGGTGCTGACGCAGTGGGACGGCCGCGCGCCGCGCCGCATCGTCGCCGACTGGCGGGCCGACACAACCTCGGTCATGGTTGGCACCCGCTCGCTGATGACCGGCGTCGACGCCCCCGGCCAGACCTGCACCCTTGTCGTTGTGGACCGCATCCCCCGCGCCGCCGGGAACGTGGTCGATGACGCCCGGGTGGACGCCTTGGCCGAACGGCTGGAGCTGGACCGGTGGGCCGCCGACCGGCTCGTCTACTACGCCGACGCCCGCACCCTGCTCGCACAGGCGGCCGGCCGGCTCGTCCGAGGGGTCAACGACGGCGGGATGTGCGCCGTGATCGACCCGCGGCTGTTGAAGTCCAGCGACGTCGCCTACCCCGAGAGGACCCGCGACTTCCTGATGCGCGCATTGCGGCACTTCGGTACGAAGATCTCCGAGCTGGAGCAGGCGAAGCGCTGGCTGACGGACCGCCAGACCGGCACCGACGCCGAGGTGGCGTGAGGAGCAAGCCTGTCTGGACGGGGCGGCTGCCGTGACGGTGTCGCTCCCTTCGACGCCGACCGTCTGAGGGTGCGTCGCTGAACGATTCGCAGCCGCACACCTGACCAGACAACGGCCGATCCGGTCGTCCCATCCGAGCCGAAGGAGCACCCCTGCCCATGTCCGCGCACGGGATCCGCGCCCGACTGGTCGGGACGTTCCACGCGCCGCGCATCCACGTCACGCTGGCGAGGAACGCTCACACCCACAACGGCAAGCCCGCCCTGGTGTGGGTGAAAGGACTCCCAGACCGGGTCTGGGATCCCGCCTTGCTGTGCTGGTGGGTGACAGGTCTCGGTCCCCATCCGGGCCAGGTACTGCGACATGCGGGCATCGACCTGGACACCTCCGAGGCACCCGTCGGCAACGCCGACCCCGCAGACGTAAGCGCTGTGCTGGCCGAGCTCACCAACCCGGTGGTTCGCGCCGAC
>DATDAP010000245.1:0-2341 GCA_036525335.1 Microlunatus sp.
TGTGGACGCGCTTACTAGCCCCGGCGCCCCGAATGTGGCAGGGGTTCACGGCGATCAGTTCCTCGGTGACCGCGCTGCCCAGGATGGTGCGCAGCAGGGCGTAGGCGTGTGCTCTGCGCGTCGGCAGCTCCGGGTCGAGGGTCGAGTACCACTGGCGGACCGTGAGGCTGGTGACGTCCTTGAGCGGCATGTCGCCGAGCGTCGGCAGGATCTTCTGGTCCAGTAGCCGCCGGTAGAGGTCACGAGTCCGGGGCTTGAGCGGACGGTCAGCCAGCCACGACTCGGCAAAGACGCCGAAGGTGGCCGGTGGCAGGCTCTGGCTGCGGCGGGCCGGGGCGGTCCACTCCCCCGACTCGACCTTCTTGTGTTCGGCTGCCAACCAGCCGCGAGCATCAATCTCCGCCGCGAAGGTGGTGGTCGCGTAGTGCACGGCGAGGTCGGGGCCGACGTAGCCGGCCTGCCAGCGCTTCGAGGGGAGCTTCCGGAGACGTCCGAACGACTCCCTGGTCTTGCGCTTCGCGGCTCTAGCCATCCTGTCTGCCCCCTCGGATCGTGCAACAACGTGCAATACCAGGGTACCAGTTTGTCCACTTCTGTCCGACTCTGACGCCAAACCGTGACCAACGAATCCCCTAGCCAGAGCGCGAATTCCCTCGTCGGGCCAGTGGTGTCCACATCATTCGTCGGGCAGGTTCGAATCCTGCCGGGGGCGCAAGCACGAAGCCATCGGGCGGGCGACAGGTGCGTCGTCCTCACCCCGACCGGGTCAGAACACATCCGAAACGCCGGTCTGGTCACCGGTCGGGGCGACTTTGACGCAGAGACGACTTCCCGCGATGAGAGCACCTGGCCGGCGACCCGCCCGCTAATCTGCCGGGGTGTCCAGCCCGCTCTCCGCACCACCGCCTGCCGCCAGATCCGGTCTGATCGGCTGGTGGGACGCCCGGCGCGGCGGGAGGACCGTCGTCATCGCGTGGCTCGTCACGCGGTTGTTGATGCTGGGCATCCTCGCCGCCTTCGAGTCGTTCATCGTGGGCGACGTCTACTACTACCACCGCAAGATCTCACGCCTGTTCGAGATCGGTCTGCCCGGGACGTTGATGGAGTACCCGACGCCGGTGGTCTGGATCCTCACGCTCCCGTACGGCCTGGGTTTGGGCAACGAGCACGCCTATCTGGCGGCGTTCATGGTGTTCATGCTGGCTCTCGACGCGGTGTTCACGTACGCGGTCTGGCGGTCCGGCCGGCGCCGACACGATGCCGGCGTCGACTTCTGGCTGCTGTTCGTGTTCCTCGTCGGGCCGCTGAGCTATGTCCGCTTCGACATGATCCCGGCTGTGCTGGCCGGAGGGGCGCTGCTGGCCGCCCGCACCCGACCATGGGTCGCCGGTGCCCTCACCGGTCTCGGCGCGGCGATCAAGCTGTGGCCCGCTCTGCTGATCCCGGCCCTGCTGGCCGACAAGGAGCACCGCAAGCCGACGGCGATCGGGTTCGTCGTGGTCGGCTTCGGACTCGCCCTGATCAGTCTGCTCACCGGCGGACTGACCCGGCTCTTCTCCCCGCTCACCTGGCAGTCCGGGCGCGGGCTGCAGATCGAGTCGGTGTGGGCGACGCCCCTGATGCTGCTGCGGATGGTCCGTCCCGACCAGTGGGTCGTCGACATCTCCCGCTTCCAGGCGTACGAGATCTTCGGCGCCGGTGTGGGGCTGTGGCAGACCGTCAGCAACGTGGCCACCGTGGTCGGACTGGTGACCATCGTCGTGCTGTGGGTACGGGCGTTCCGGATGCCGGGCGGGGTGACCCCGGTCGCGGTCGCGCTCGTGGTGCTCGCCACCATCACCGTGGTGATCATCACCAACAAGACCCTCAGCCCGCAGTACCTGCTGTGGGTCGGCGGCCCGATCGCGGCTCTGCTGCTGCTCCGCGACAGCGCAGCGCCGGACCTGCGGCGGTGGATCGTCCGGGTCGGCGTGGCCGGACTGGTGCTCGCCGGGCTGACCCAGCTGGTCTACCCGCTGCTGTACGACGGCTACCTCGGCTTCACCGACACCGCCGGTCTGGTGATCTCCACGGTGCTGACCGCCGTCCGCAACATGTGCCTGCTGGCGTTCACGGTGATCTGCCTGCTGCTGGCCTGGCGGGCTACTTCATCGTCCCTTGCGACACCGAGCCCTGCAGCTGACGCTGGAAGATGATGTAGACCACCAGCACCGGGGCCACGGTGATCACCACGGCCGCGAACAGCGCGCCGAAGTCCACCGCGTAACCGGCCTGGGAGGCGAAGGCCGCCATTCCCTGGCTGAGCACGTAGTTGTCGACGTTGGTGTTCAGGGCCACCGGG
>DATDAP010000246.1:0-3267 GCA_036525335.1 Microlunatus sp.
TCGCGCTCCGCGCTCCGCGGTCATGAGCTCCGCGAGTCTCGCTCGTTCGTCGCGTTTGCGCACGACGGACTTCGCTGGTGGTCGGCTCGGGTGCGTCGTGCGGAAACACTCCTGCACTCCCGAGAGGCTCCGCCCATGACCGAGAGGCTCCGCTCATGACCATCACCGCCGACCATGCCGGTCGTCGCTATCCGCCGACCCCCGCGTACGAGGTGTCGGCCGCCAAGATCGCCGAGTTCGCCCGCGCCCTCGGGGACGACAGCCCCGCCTACACCGGCGAGCAGCCCATCGCCCCACCGACCTTCGTGGCGGTGATCTCCTCCGCCGCCTGGGAGTCGATGTTCGACGATCCCGAGCTCGGTCTGGCCCTGCGCAGGATCGTGCACGGCGACCAGCGGTTCACCTACCGGCGTCCCCTGCGGGCCGGCGACCGGGTGCAGGCGACGCTGACCATCGACAAGGTGCGCAACCGCGGCGCCGCCGACATCATCTCCTCCTCCGTCGAGGTGGAGACGCTGGCCGGCGAGCTGATCTGCACCGCCGAGGCGACCTTCTTCCACTCCCACGAGGCGGGCGCATGAGTGCCGTCGACCTGTCCCGCATCACGGTCGGGACCCGGCTGCCGAGCCTGACCGTCCGCTTCACCCGCGAGACCCTGGTCCGCTACGCGGGTGCGTCGACCGACTTCAACCCGATCCACTACTCGAGCTTCTACGCGGCCCAGGTCGGTCTTCCCGGGGTGATCGGCCACGGCATGTTGACCATGGGCACTGCCCTGCGGGTGGTGACCGACTGGGTCGGCGACCCCGCCCGGGTGCGGTCCTACTTCGTCCGGTTCACCAAGCCGGTCGTGGTCCCCGACGACGCCGACGGCACCGAGCTCGTCTTCGGTGCGGTGGTGGAGGCCGTCGACGACGCCCTGGTGACGATCGCCATCGAGGCGGTCAGCGGCGAGGTCAAGGTGCTGGGCGCGGCCCGGGCGGTCGTCGACTGTGCCTGACGGTCGCGCTCCGGGCTCCCTGGTCACCGGCATCTCGGTGACCGCGGGAGAGTCCTGCGACGTCACCGCCCTGTCGCTGACCTCGACCGTCCCGGCTCCCGTGGCCGACGGTCGCGGGCTGGCGGAGCTCACCACGTTGCGGGTCGGCGGTCCCGCCCGCGCGGTGGTGACGGCGACCACCGAGACCGAGCTGGTCGACGCGGTCCGTGCGGCCGATGCCGCCGGCGAGCCGGTGCTCGTGCTCGGGGGTGGCTCGAACCTGCTGGTGGCCGACGACGGGTTTCCCGGCACGGTCGTCCGGGTCGCCACCCGAGGCATCACCGCCGACGTCTCGGACTGCAGCGGGGCCACGGTGACCGTCGCGGCCGGGGAGGACTGGGACGCGTTCGTGGCGAGCGCGGTCGACCAGGAGTGGACCGGGATCGAGGCCCTGTCGGGCATCCCCGGTCTGGTCGGAGGCACGCCGATCCAGAACGTCGGCGCGTACGGCAGCGAGGTCGCTCAGACCATCGCCCGGGTCCGGACCTTCGACCGGTCGACCGGTCGCCAGGCGAGCTTCTCGGTGGCTGACTGCGGTTTCGGGTACCGCACCTCGCGGTTCAAGGCCGTACGCGATCGCTACCTGGTGCTCGAGGTGACCTTCCAGTTCACCCTCGGCTCGATGTCGACGCCGATCCGGTACGCCGAGCTGGCTCGCACCCTCGGTGTGCCGGTGGGCACGCGGGCTCCCGCGGCCGACGTCCGCCGGGCCGTGCTCGGACTGCGGGCCGGCAAGGGGATGGTGCTGGACACGGCCGACCGTGACACCTGGAGTGCCGGCTCGTTCTTCACCAACCCGATCCTGGACCCCGGCGTCGCCGCGAGCCTGCCGGCCGAGGCGCCGCGCTACCCCCAGCCCGACGGGCAGGTGAAGACGAGCGCGGCCTGGCTGATCGAGCAGGCCGGGTACGGAAAGGGCTTCGGCGCCCAGCTCGGCACCGGTCGGGCCACCCTCAGCCGCAAGCACACCCTGGCTGTGACCAACCGTGGCGGGGCCACCGCCGACGACCTGCTGACCCTCGCGCGCGTGGTGCGCGGCGGGGTCCAGGAGGCGTTCGGCGTCACCCTCGTTGCAGAACCTGTCCTCGTGGAGTGCACCCTGTGAAGAACGATCCGTTCGCCCTCTGGGCCCCGACCGCCGAACAGGTCGAGCTGCTGCTCGTCGACCCCGCCGGCGGGACCGACCGCCGGCTGCCGATGGAGACCGACGGCGACGGTTTCTGGCGACCCGTCGGCGGCGAGGCCGAGCCTTCGGCGGACCACCCGCTGGACTACGGCTACCTGATCGACGGTGGCGAGGTGGTGCTGCCGGATCCGCGGGCCCGGCGGGCGCCGCACGGGGTGCACGGGCTGTCCCGCACCTTCGACCCGGACGCGCACCGCTGGTCCGACCAGCTGTGGACCGGTCGGCAGCTGCCGGGCGGCATCGTCTACGAGCTGCACGTGGGCACCTTCACCGCCGAGGGCACGCTGCTCTCGGCGATCGACCGGCTCGACCATCTGGTGGAGCTGGGTGTCACCCTGGTCGAGCTGATGCCGGTGAACGCCTTCAACGGCAGCCACGGTTGGGGCTACGACGGGGTGCTGTGGTGTGCGGTCCAGGAAGAGTACGGCGGCCCCGCCGCGTACCAGACTTTCGTCGACTCCTGTCATCGGCGCGGCCTGGGGGTCATCCAGGATGTGGTCTACAACCACCTCGGTCCCAGCGGCAACTACCTGCCGGAGTTCGGTCCCTACATCGCCGACGGCCCGTCGAACACCTGGGGCGAGACGCTGAACCTGGACGGGGAGGACTCCGACGAGGTCCGTCGCTACATCATCGACAACGCGCTGATGTGGCTGCGGGAGTACCACGTGGACGGGCTGCGGCTGGATGCGGTGCACGCCCTCTCCGACACCCGGGCCACGCACCTGCTGGAGGAGCTGGCGATCGAGGTGGCGACCCTGTCGGCCTTCCTCAACCGACCGCTGTCGCTGATCGCCGAGTCGGACCTGAACAACCCGCGCTTGATCACCACCCGGGACGGCGGCGGCTACGGGCTGACGGGTCAGTGGAGTGACGACTTCCACCACGCCCTCTACGTCAGCCTCACCGGGGACACCACCGGCTACTACGCCGACTTCGACTCCCTGGACGCCCTGGGCAAGGTGTTCGAGAACGGTTTCTTCCACGACGGTACGCATTCCAGCTTCCGCGGCCGGGCCCACGGCCACAAGATCGACACGCT
>DATDAP010000247.1:0-8566 GCA_036525335.1 Microlunatus sp.
TCAGGGCCGGGGTGTTCTTGAAGCCCGCCTTCTTCGACTTCCGCAGGGCCACGATGCTGATGATCAGACCGATGATCGCGGTGAAGAACGACAGCACCAGGCCGATGATCCCCAGCGTCTTGCCGGGGTCCTCGGCGGGCGCCGCACCGTACGGCTGCTGGTAGCCCTGCTGGGGGTAGTTCTGTGGTGGGTAGGCCTGCGGCGGCGGGCCCTGCTGCTGATAACGCTGTTGGGGATCGCCCTGCTGCTGGTAACCCTGTTGGGGATCGCCCTGGGGCGGCTGGTCCCCGGGCGAGGGGGTGTGGGGATCGGACATGAGGACTCCTCGAGCGGGGACGGGTCGATCCGTGCCCATGCTCCCAGGGTGATCGGGGGGCCGCTACCAGGCGTCACGACAGTTCTGGCCATCGTGACCGCATCGTGACGCTGCCTTTCGCTAACGCAGCCGGGCGCTTGAGCCCCAGTAGGATCGCCGCCATGGCACGAGTGGTGGTCGACGTGATGCCCAAACCCGAGATCCTCGACCCGCAGGGCAAGGCGGTGACCGGGGCACTCGGCCGGCTCGGCTACCGCGGGCTGACCGTGCGGCAGGGCAAGCGGTTCGAGGTGGAGGTCGACGGCGAGATCACCGACGAGCGACTCGCCGAGGTGCGCGACGCGGCCGAGAAGCTGTTCGCCAACACGGTCATCGAGACCTTCGACGTCCGGGTGACTGAACCTGACAGGGGGGGAGGGCTCTGATGGCTCCCCGGATCGGTGTGGTCACCTTCCCCGGTTCCCTGGACGACCACGACGCGCTGCGGGCCGTGCAGCTGTCCGGGGCCGAGGCGGTCCCGCTCTGGCACGGCAGCGACACGTTGACCGAGGTCGATGCGGTCATCCTGCCCGGCGGCTTCTCGTACGGGGACTATCTGCGGTGTGGGGCGATCGCCCGGTTCGCGCCGGTGATGACTGAGGTGATCCGCGCCGCCGGTGAGGGGATGCCGGTGCTCGGCATCTGCAACGGCTTCCAGGTGCTGTGCGAGGCGCACCTGCTGCCCGGGGCGTTGATCCGCAACGAGCGGCAGACGTTCGTCTGCCGGGATCAGCGGCTGCGGGTCGAGTCGGTGGACACCACCTGGACCTCGGCGTTCGCGCCGGGCCAGGAGATCACCATCGTGCTGAAGAACGGTGAGGGCCGCTACCTCGCCGACACCGAGACCGTCACCCGGCTGGAAGGCGAGGGCCGGGTCGTGTTCCGCTACCTCGACAACCCCAACGGCTCGCTGAACGACATCGCCGGGGTCTGCAACGAGCGGGGCAACGTGGTCGGGCTGATGCCGCACCCCGAGCACAACGTCGAGGCCCTCACCTCGCCCAGCCTGGACGGGCGCCCCTTCTTCGCCAGCGTGCTCGACTTCCTGGCCGCGAAGGTCTGAGGGTCACTCCGCACAACGTGTGAGATCGGGGGGCGATGTCGGCCTGCTATTCACACACTGATCGGCGGCGGGCGCACCCGGCTCACCCCGGTAGCGTTGCCGCGTGGCCGACACCGTCGAGAATGCAGCATCCACTCCCGATCAGCCGCAGCCCTGGGCGGAGCTCGGGCTGAAGGAGGACGAGTACCTCCGCATCCGCGAGATCCTGGGCCGCCGCCCGACCGGGGCGGAGCTGGCCATGTACTCGGTGATGTGGTCGGAGCACTGCTCCTACAAGTCGTCCAAGGTGCATCTGCGCAAGTTCGGTGAGCTGACCCAGGAGACGCCGGTCGGCAAGCTGCTGGCCGGCATCGGTGAGAACGCCGGTGTGATCGACATCGGCCAGGGCTACGCCGTCACCTTCAAGGTCGAGTCCCACAACCACCCGTCCTACGTGGAGCCCTACCAGGGCGCGGCCACCGGAGTCGGCGGCATCGTCCGCGACATCCTGGCCATGGGCGCCCGCCCGATCGGCGTGATGGACCCGCTCCGCTTCGGTCCGCTGGATGCGCCCGACACCGCCCGGGTGCTGCCCGGGGTGGTGGCCGGCGTCGGCGGCTACGGCAACTGCCTCGGTCTGCCCAACATCGGCGGCGAGGTGGTGTTCGACCGGACGTATGCGGGTAACCCGCTGGTCAACGCCCTCTGCGTCGGGGTCCTGCGGCATGAGGACCTGCACCTGGCCAAGGCCACCGGCGTCGGGAACAAGGTGATCCTGTACGGCGCCGCCACCGGAGGTGACGGGATCGGCGGGGCGTCGATCCTGGCCTCGGAGTCCTTCGACGCCACCAAGCCGTCCAAGCGGCCGAGCGTGCAGGTCGGCGACCCGTTCATGGAGAAGCTGCTGATCGAGTGCACCCTGGAGCTCTTCGCGGCCCGGCTGATCACCGGCATCCAGGACTTCGGTGCGGCCGGGATCTCCTGCGCCACCTCCGAGCTGGCCGCGGCCGGTGACGGCGGGATGCACGTCGACCTCGACCTCGTCCCGCTGCGCGACCCGTCGCTGGCCCCGGAAGAGATCTTGATGAGCGAGTCGCAGGAACGGATGATGGCCGTCGTCGAGCCGGCCGACGTCGACGCCTTCCTGGAGATCTGCGCCAAGTGGGACGTCCAGGCCACGGTGGTCGGCGAGGTCACCGACACCGACCGGCTGATCATCGACTGGCACGGCGAGACCATCGTCGACGTCGACCCGCGGACCGTCGCTCACGACGGCCCGGTCTACGAGCGGCCGTACGCCCGCCCGGACTGGCAGGACGTGGTGCAGGCCGACGGGGTCGAGCGCCTGGCCCGACCGTCCGGCGGCGCCGAGCTGGCCGACACGCTGCTGCGTCTGGTCGGCTCGCCGAACCTGTGTGACAAGTCCTGGGTGACCGACCAGTACGACCGCTACGTCCGGGGCAACTCCGTGCTGGCCCAGCCCGAGGACGCCGGGATGCTCCGGATCGACGCCGTCACGAATCTGGGCGTCGCCCTGGCCACCGACTGCAACGGGCGGTTCGCGTACCTCGACCCGCGGCAGGGTGCGCAGCTGGCGCTGGCGGAGGCGTACCGGAACGTGGCCGTCAGCGGTGCTCAGCCGGTCGCGATCACCGACTGCCTGAACTTCGGCTCTCCTGAGGACCCGGCCGCCCTGTGGCAGTTCACCGAGGCGATCGACGGACTGGTGGAGGGCTGTCGCGAGCTCGGCACGCCGGTCACCGGCGGCAACGTCAGCTTCTACAACCAGACCGGGGACACGGCCATCCTGCCGACTCCTGTGGTCGGCGTCCTGGGCGTGATCGACGACGTGACGGCTCGGACCCCGGTCGGCTTCCGGGCGACCGGCGAGGAGATCTACCTGCTGGGCGACACCCGCGACGAGCTGGCCGGCACCGTCTGGGCCGACGTCGTCCATGATCATCTCGGCGGGCTGCCGCCGTCGCTGGACCTGGCGTACGAGAAGCGGCTGGCGGGCTTGCTGGTGCGGGCCGCCCGCCGCGGACTGCTCAGCAGCGCGCACGACCTGGCCGATGGCGGTCTCGCCCAGGCTCTGGTCGAGAGCGCGCTGCGGAACGGGATCGGGGCGACGGTGTCGCTGGGTGACGCCGACCCGTTCGTCGCGCTGTTCTCCGAGAGCACCGGTCGGGTGCTGGTGTCCCTGCCCGCGTCCCGGTCGTCGGAGCTGCTGGAGCTGGCGGCCGGCGCCGTTGTCCCGGTCCGCCGGCTGGGGGTGACCGGGGGTGAGGTTCTGGAGGTCGATGGTCAGTTCACGTTGAGTCTGAACCAGATCCGTACCACCTGGCAGGCCCCGATCCCCGCCGCCATGGCCGCCGCGGGCCACTGACCCAGCCGAACACCGACTCCGCGTGTGTTGCAGCACCAGCGGAGTCACAGGTCTCGGCTCGATCCCAACTCCGCGTGTGTTGCAGCACCAGCGGAGTCGGGTTGGGTGATGCCTTACGGGGCGCCCTGCTTGACCCGGTCTGCGTACACCGCCCGCAAGCGGTCGTTGTTCTCGTCGCCGCCGGGGATGTTGGCTGAGATCAGCACCGGTACCGGCTGACCCGCCTCGATCAGCAGGCCGCAGGCCTCGGTCACCAGCATCTGGGCGATCAGGGCACTGGTCACGGTCGAGGTGGCCAGGATCGGTCCCTGCAGCGACCCGTCCGGGCCGTCCGGTAGAGCGAGCACCGCGTCCCCGAAGGCACCGCAGTTGTCGATCACCACGTCGGCCAGCTCGAAGAGTCGCTTTCCACTCGGGTGCCGGGAGGTGATCTTGGTCGTGTGATCCATCGACGTGACCGCGATGAGCTGGTGACCGCGTTCGGTGACCAGTCGGGCCAGCTCTACGGTCGAGCCGTTGCCGCCGGAGTTGGAGCAGATCACGAACACGTCCTCCGGCTGGATGTCGTGCACGTCGAGCAGCTGGGCGGCCAGGGTGTCGTCGCGTTCCAGGTGGGGATCCATCACCTCGTCGATCGACTTCGGTCCGAAGAACGCCAGGTCGGTGATGGCGATCTTGTTCGCCGGCACCAGCCCGCCCGCACGGCCGGCGATCTCCATCGCGAACGACCGGGAGTGGCCGGTGCCGAACACCTGTACGACGCCACCTTTGCCGACCGACGCGGCGAGCAGCGCGGCTCCGGCGGCGATGGCCTCCGTCTGACTGGTCACGACCCTTTGCACTGCCTGGGACAAGACCGCGGCCGCCTCGAACTGGTTGATCCGCTGGTGGCTCATGCTTCCCCTTGGTGTGTGACTTCTTGACCCGATCGGCTCCGACTCGGTGAGAATCCTATTCCCTGCACGCCCTACGCTCCCACCATGGACCTCGTTCAGGCCGTTCGTGACCAGTTGCCCGCAATTCGCGCGGATCTCGAGGCCTTGGTGGCCATCCCGTCGATCAGTGCCGATCCCGAGCGCAGGGCCGACCTCCACCGCAGTGCCGAAGCGGTGGCCGGCCTGCTGGTCGGGGCCGGATGCCCCGAGGTCGAGATCGTCGCGGCCGGCGGCGGCCCGGCCGTCATCGGGCGCTACCCGGCGCCACCGGGGATGCCGACGGTCTGCCTGTACGCCCATCACGACGTCCAGCCGACCGGCGACGAGTCGCTGTGGACGAGTCCGCCGTTCGCGGCCGACCAGCGCGGCGATCGTCTGTACGGTCGCGGCTCCAGCGACGACAAGGGCGGCTTCGCCGTGCACCTCGCCGCACTGCGGGCCTTCGCGGGTCGTCCTCCGGTCGGCGTGACGGTGTTCGTCGAGGGCGAGGAGGAGGTCGGCTCCCCAACGTTGGCCGCCATCCTGGCCGGGCATCGCGACCGCCTGGTCGCCGACGCGTACGTGATCGCCGACTCCGGGAACTGGGCCGTCGGTGAGCCCGCGTTCACCACCACGCTGCGGGGATTGGTGGACTGCGTGGTGGAGGTCCGGACCCTCGATCACGCGGTCCACTCCGGTGCGTTCGGGGGCGTGGCGCCCGACGCCCTGACCGCCCTGTGCCGGTTGTTGGCCACCCTGCACGACGACGAGGGCAATGTGGCGGTCGCCGGACTGCACCACGGCACCGGACCGGACCTGGTCTATCCACCCGAGCGGCTGCGCGCGGAGAGCGGCGTGCTGGCCGGCGTCGACTACCTGGGCAGTGGCTCGGTGGTCGAGCGTCTGTGGAATCGCCCGGCCATCGCGGTGATCGCCCTCGACGCCACCCCGGTGGCCCGGGCGTCGAACACCCTCATCCCCAGGGCCCGGGCCAAGATCAGCTTGCGGGTCGCCCCCGGCGATGACGCCCGTCGTGCCCTGGGGCACCTGCGCGAGCACCTGGAGACCCACGCTCCCTGGGGTGCCCAGGTCACGGTCACCGACGGGGACACGGGGGAACCGGCCGAGATCGGTTTCGATGGCCCGGTCGCCGACGCGGCTCGGGCCGCGTTCACCGAAGCCTGGGGGCGGGAGCCGGTGCTGGTCGGGCAGGGCGGCTCGATCCCGCTCGTCGCGGAGTTCGCCGACGCGTTCCCCGGTGCGCCCATTCTGGTCACCGCGGTGGGCGACCCGGACTCTCGTCCGCACGGCATCGACGAGTCGCTGCACCTGGGCGACTTCGCCGCGGCCTGCGTGGCCGAGACCCTCTTCCTGCAGGGGCTGGCCACCGCCGGCACCACCTGACCCCCGACTTTGTGCCGCTGTCCCCACCTATTCAGGTTCTCGGCACAAAGGTCGGCCCGGGAGTCGAGGCGAAGGAGCGGGCGACTGGTTCAGACCAGTGCGTGCTGTGGGCGGCGGTATTCCGTGGGAAAGATCATGTTCCCGCGTCTGAATCGTGTCAGACCAGGGCAGACCAGTGGGTACCATTGACCATGGACCTGCTTCGAACGGGTCCAGGCAATGGCGCCTCCATACGAACCTTCGATGGAGGAGAACTCATGTTGGAGTCCTTCAATGCCGCCCGCGTGCGGCGCACCCGTGCTCGTCACACCCGGCTGGAGCGTCAACTGCTCCAGGCCGATCTGGCGAGCTTCACCTCGGACGCGGATCGCTTCGATCTCGAAGCCACCCTCGACCGCTACCCCGACCAGCAGGCGCTGGAGATCCGGCGGCTGCTCGCTCACCAGGCCGTCAGCTGACCCGAGAGTCGGAACGGAGCGGATGTCGGCCCCAGGCCGGCGTCCGCTTCTCTGCGTCCGGATGCGTCCGAGGCGTCAGACGCTGAGCAGCTTCCGGTGGATCTCGGGAAGGCTGTCGAGCAGCCGATCCTGCAGCTTCGTCCGTACGGACTCCGGGATCTCACCGAAGCACCGCAGCCGGGTCAACCCACCGTCGGGGAAGACGTCCAGACGCAGGTGGGTGGCCAGCCGCCGCTCGGCCACCAGGAAGCGGTGCCGGGTGTCCACCAGCACCGGGGTGTTCGGCACCACGTCCCACCACGCGGCCTGGGAGTCGAGCGATCCGGCCGACGCGTCGGCCATCTGCACCCGGACCGAGCCCGGGGCGTTGCCGATGAAGTACGACGTGTCGATCTCGATCTGGGTCGGCTCGCCCGGCACGCCGAGTGCGAACACGGCCCAGTCGTTGCCGGGTCCACGGCGGCGGGCGTTCTCCCAGCCCTCTCCCATCAGCCGCGCCCGACTGGGCAGGATCAGATTGGTCGGGGAGGAGTAGAACGCGTCCGAGGTCTCCAGCAGCCGTCCGCCGTTCTCCAGGGCGATCAGATCGACCGTGCTGGTCAGGAACCGGGGATCGAGCACGACTTCGCCGTGCACCCGGAACCTGGCCACGCCGCCGTCGGGGTAGATGGTCAGCCGTACGTGGGTCCAGCGGCCCGGATGGTCGACGGAGTAGAAGTTCTCGGTGTTGCCCTGGGCCGGCGACTTCGGCACCAGCGTCTCCCAGAGGGCGCTGTGGAGGTCCTCCGGCGGCGGATAGCCCTCCACCGACGTCGCCTCGACCGAGACGTACGGCGGGAAGTTGCCCTTGAAGAAGGCGGTGTCGACGACCACGCCGTGGACGATGCCGGGCACCCCCAGACGGACGATGGCCCAGTCGTGCCCCGGCTCGCGCCGGCGCCGGGTCTCCCAGCCGTCGTACACCTTGCCGGTGTGACCGAAGTCGTCGGCCGCGTGCACGGCGGGGAGCGGCATGATCAGGTTCTGCCGTGGCGCGAACAGCTCGTCGTTGGCGCTGACCACGCTGCCGGCGAGGTCGCGTGAGGCCAGGTCCGGGTAGCGGGTGAAGCTGGGCATGGCCGCCATTGTTCCCGGCCCGCCTCGGGCGCCGAACCCGGTGTGGGCCCCCGGCTCGCGATCGTTACCTGCGGGTGCGAGCATTTCGCTGTGCCCGACGACAACGGACCCGCCCAGACCATCGCGTACCCGGCGCCCGGTGCGCGGCCTCGCCATCTCCGGGAGCCGGCGTTACCCCCGCACGTCATCGTCCTGTTCGGCGCCACCGGGGACCTCTCCCGTCGCAAGCTGATCCCCGGCCTGGCCCACCTGTCCCTGTCGGCGCTGGCCCCTGACATCCAGGTGGTGGGCACGTCCCTGGAGGAGATGTCCGACGATCAGTTCCGGGCCTTCGCCAAGGAGTCGCTGGACCAGTTCAGCCACCGGGCCCTCACCACCGAGCAGTGGGAGGAGTTCGCCTCCCGGCTCCGGTACGTGCCGCAGGGTCGGGGTGCCGACGGTCTGGCCGCTGCGGTCGGGGTGGCGGAGGAGAAGCTCGGCGGCACCGCCCCGCGCCTGCACTACCTGAGCGTGCCCCCGGCAGCCGCACCGGCGGTGATCAAGATGATCAAGGACGCCGACCTGGTCGAGTTCTCCCGGGTGGTGATGGAGAAGCCGTTCGGCACCGATCTGCAGAGCGCGGTCGAGCTGAACGCCGGTCTGCACGAGACGTTCGACGAGCGCCAGATCTTCCGGATCGACCACTTCCTGGGCAAAGAGGCGGCGCAGAACATCCTGGCGTTCCGGTTCGCGAACGGCCTGTTCGAGCCGATCTGGAACCGCAACTTCATCGACCACATCCAGATCGACATCCCCGAGACCCTCGGTCTGGACAAGCGGGCGATGTTCTACGAGTCGACCGGGGCGTACAAGGACATGGTGGTCACCCACCTGTTCCAGGTGCTCGCCTTC
>DATDAP010000248.1:0-18965 GCA_036525335.1 Microlunatus sp.
TGGCGCGACGCCTGCGCCAGGAAGCCCGAGCGTTCTCGGTCGTTCAATGGAGCCCGGTGATGCTCGCGGGTGAACAGCTCGTCGGCGACTTGGGTGCGGATCCGGGCTCGCTCCGCATGGGGTACGGGTGTCTTCCAGTGCAGCTCGTGCTCGATGTTGTAGTCGGAGAACCGTCGGGCGGTCTCCTGCACGAGCTCGGGGGCGTTGCCCCGGTAGACGGCGAACAGGCGTCCGAGCTGCGACCCTTTCTTCGCCTCGGCCAGGGTCGCGCCCGCATCGAGTGCGGCGTCTTCGAGGTGTTCGGCGTCGGGGTGTCGGCCTTCGCCGAACAGGTTCCGCATTTGTTGCTCGTTGACCAAGCTTCCCGTCGGAAGGTCGAGCGCAGCCAGTCCGGAGCCCCACCAGCGTCCCGGTGACTCGCCCCTCTCGCTGTAGTAGTCGCCCAGCCCGGTATGTCCGCGATCGGTCGCGTCGTGCACGGCGACTTGCCGGGTTAGGTACGTGTACCCGTCGCCGGCGGTCAGCTTGTGCAGCCCCATCACGCAGGCAACAGCGCCGCTGGCGCGACCTTTTGGGACGAGCCGGCGCCGACCCCGGCCGACAGTGCATGAGGTGTGAGGTGAGTGAGGGGTGTTGGAATCTGGGACCACGAGGCGAGGGTCGACGGCGGCTTCGGTGGGGTGGGGAGGCGCGGGCAGGGGAGACAGGGGTTGAGGATTGGGCGTGCGTTAGGGCGGGCTCATAGGGGTGCGGGGAAGCGATCGGTGCTGTCCGTCTCGGGGCAGGTGCGGTCGCTGTTGTCGTTGTAGAAGCCACGACGTGACGGGGCCGTGCCCCTTGGGTCGGCGAGAGGTAGGTCGACGATGCGCAGAGCAACCGCGGCGGGTCGAGATCGGGCTCGGCAGAGCCGGCTGAGGGCGGTGCAAGCGCGCCGCCGGGCTCTGGATCCGGTAGCACTGGCGCGGGAGCAGCGGATCGATGACGCCGTCTTGGATCTCGAGGACGCCTGGTCCAGCCGCGGGCAAGCCCTGTTAGTCGTTGAGCGGGCGGAGTCCTCCGCGGCTAATGCTATCCGGCGACTCGCCAAGGAAGGCGTCCCAGCTAGTGAGGTTGCGCACCTGAGCGGGCTTGAACTCGCAACGGTTCGCCGGCTACGTCGACTCCGACAGTCCGATGGCGAGCTCGGGACCCCCGCCGCAAACAGCGAGCAGGAGTAGGCCCGCTAGCCGAGAGGGCGACACTGAAGCGGCGGCCACGGGTGATGGTGAACCTGGCTTGCAGAGGGACTGTCGCTTACGAGTGGACGCATCACGCTCGTCACCAAGCTCACTCCATAGCCCGGCCTAGTCTTAGTGACCGGGTCACGTTCTCGGCTCTCTGCGGCCGAATTCGGTGGGCGCACAGGCGGGCCAGCCTTGACCCGTGGGACGTCGCCACCGTGGAACCTCTACGACGTCGTCTTGAGCGGCTAGCAGATCGTTGTGGAGTACGGCGAAGCGGCATGACGAGAGTGGCACTCTGGAGGGCATGGACGACGGTCAGCCGAACCCTGGCTACGGAGAATTGAAGCCTTCGCCAATACCTTCCAGGCCTGCGGATGTTCATGCGGTCTCGCCAGCCGAGGCGGTTCTCCTCGAAGCGACCACGATCGAACGCATTCTCGACCCGGCTGCTTGCGAGCGCCTGGAGCGCGTCCCCTGGACGAGCGGGCGGACTCAGGTGGCTCAGGGGTGCCCGCTGCCGAATGCGGCGGGCCCCGTTGCGGCCATCGACAGCCGCGGGCAACGCGCCATCGCAGACGACGCGGTGAGGTAAGGGAATACTGGCACCGCAGGTTGTCACCGCCGCCCTGATCCCGCGGGGCTGCCGCAGACCAAGGAGCGACACGTGGCAGACATGAACGACCCGACCGCCACCGTCCAGCGCATGTTCGCCGCCTTCGGAGCCGGCGACCTCGACGCGCTGGTCGAAACGGTCCACCCCGAGTCACGCTGGACGTACGTTGGCGCGAACCCGCGGCTCTCCCGGGCGGAGTTCACCGGTCACGCGAAGGTGCGCAAGTTCTTCGAGGGAATCCTCACCCGGCTCGACATGACGGCGTTCAACACTGACGAGTTCATCGTGCAGGGGGATACCGTCGTTGTGTTCGGGAGCGAGTTCGGGACGGTACGGGCGACGGAACAGCCTTTTCGCAACGTTTGGACCCAGAAGTACGTCGTACGGGACAACCAGATCACCAGCATGCTCGAGTACAACGTCCAGGTCGAGCCCCGCAGGGGCTAGCTTCCGCGCGGCGGGTCAAGAGCCCGGGCATGTAGTAGTGGCCAGGCACGCCCTGGGAGTCCGGCTGCGGTGCGAAATGAGGAAATCGACGCGTCGAGGGGGTCTCGGGTTGGATCGGCCGGCTGATCACCGCGCCGTGTCGGCCTTACCAGCCCGGCGAGATCGATGCCGAGGCCAACGGTGCCGAGGCGCGCAGGATCGGCTCGCAGATCGCGGTACTGCTCAAGAACGACCAGGAAATGCTGCCCCTGGACGCTCACGCCGGCTCGGTCGTGATCATCGGTCAGTCCGCGTTCGTCGACGACGCCACCCTCGGTGGTGGTGGGTCGTCGAAAGTGACCGCGCTGTACACCGTGGCGCCGCTGGACGGCATGCGTAACGTCCTCGACGGGCTCGGCTCCGCTGCGATGGTGACGAAGGTGACCGTGGCCGACGACCTGTCGAACCTTGACGAGGCGAAGCAGGCGGCTGCGCATGCCGACGTCGTGGTCCCGATGGTAGGGCTGGTGGCCACCGAGGGCGCCGACCAGGCGGATCCGAACATGCTCCACGACCAGAACCGCATGCTCGCGGAGCTGCTGGGCATCAACCCGACCACGGTCGTGGTGCTCAAGGACGGCAACCCGGTGCTGATGCCGTGGATCAACGCCGCCCCAGCGCGATCGAGGTGTGGAACCAGAGCACCGAGGACGGCCACGTCGTCGCCGACCTGCTCTTCGGGGTCGTGAGCCCCTCCCGCAAGGTCCCGACCTGGCGCGAGCCACGAGGGCTCGACCAGACGAGGGAGCGGGACCTGGTCAGTCCTACGACCACGGCGCGCTCGCCTCGACCGATGCGGTACGAGACACTGTGCCAATCGATCGCTCGGGCGAATGCCTTGTCGCAGGAAGCGAGACAAATGTTCGCTGGTGAGGGCCTCAACGACGCAGGCCGGCAGGACATCGATCGCGCAATTCAAGACGCCGAGGCTGTCTCTGGATTCAGGTTCTCCGTTTTCATCGGGGCGTCTGAGGGTGACACTCGCGGGTTCGCCAACCAGCTGCACTCGGCGCTGGCCGCACCCGACGAGAGCGTGCTGATCATGGTTGACCCATCCGCCCGAATCGTAGAGGTCGTCACCGGTCAGGATGCGCGGCGTGCGCTGACGGACGACGAAGCCGGCCTCGCTGTGCTGGCGATGCAGTCGGATTTTGCTTTCGTCGGCCTCGCCAGTGGCATCATCCGTGGCCTTCACCAGCTCGCCGAACAGGCCCGGCGCCCTCCTTTGCTGCACGACCAGCCGTAGTGGCTCCCGGTCCGCCGCCGCGCCGGACCGTCCGCACGAGGTCGCAGACGGCTCTCGCTTACGGCGAGGCGAACGGCGGACTGCCTCCCCAATGTCCTCTCCGTTTACGCTACCCAGCGCGCAGCCACACTGGGGGGCGGCCGTACTACCTAGGGTGCCGCCGGGCGTGGTTCGCCGTTGGGGTTTGGGTGGCCAACGCCACCGCCCGGGCAGCGCCAAGGCCCCTCGGGATCTGCGTCGGTGCGCTGGGACTGGCCTTGGTGGTCCTCGCGGTCACGCAGGTCCGCTCCAGCCCGGCGCCGCTGCCGCCGTTGCCGTTCGGTGCTTGTTTTCGGCCGCCAGCCCATTTCTGAAGCGGTGGTGGCTCGTCCGCCGACGTTCGCTGTATCGGCCAACCTAGATGAAGGCCTGCCTGCCAGGACATCTGGCCGACTGCCGACACCGGAACTAACGACGGGGATGTGGGTCGCCGTTGGGTGGTCGCGCGTGCGCCGAGGTTCTCTGCGCATCGCGCCGCACCAGGTACGCGGCCACCAACAAGATGGGGGCGACAGCAATGGCGAACCAGGCCGTGAGACCGATGGTTACGCTCATGGCTAGGAGCATGGCGTCAAGCGCCAACAACAGTGCGAATCCGGGTATATGGAGACCCGGTCGACGTTCCGATGCGGTCACAATGCCTCACCCACTCCAACTGAGCAGCCAGCACTGCTCAAGCACGGTTGCGCTGCGGTGTACCCACTCCCATTGTGATGGGTCGGGGACACTGCTGCGTGGCTGGGGTAGGCGGTTGCTGAAAGCGCATGCGTGGTGTGGAGGGATCGGAGGCTCAGCCGCTGTCGGCCCTGCCCTGGGGACCTGTGTGGGCTGCAGGTCGAGTGGATGAGGCGGTGGCCGCGCGCTTGCCTGCGAAGTGCAGGGTAGCCGCGGCTCGAGAGCCGTCGGCGCCGACGACGTGATTGGTCCCCCGACAAGCCGTTGATCGTGTCGTCCTGGACGACGCTCACAGGCAGAGTCGCGCTGCCATCGAGAAGGGCGGCGAGCCCAAGCGTCCCGGCGACCTGTCCGCAGCCACGGCGGCCCCGCCGGCGACTTCCCCCGGGAGCGGCCGCTCCAGCATCAGCGCCGCGTGGCACTCGTCCAGGTGGATTCTCCCGCGATCAGGATCTGAGAATGTTAAGGGTGCCGGGTCGAATCGCGACCCCGCCTGCGACTGCACCGCGAGCACTGATCGGGAGGAAAGGATGACCCTCAAGGATATCGGGCCGGAACCTCAAAGCTTCGACCTGGAAAAGGCGACGCTCGAGAACACCGAGTATCGCGCCGTCGTTTGGTCCGGGAGCTACCTTCAACTGACCCTCATGTCGATTCCTGTAGGTGGTGACATCGGGCTGGAAGTGCACCCGGAGACCGACCAGTTTCTGCGACTCGACGCGGGCCAGGGCCGAGTCCAGATGGGTCGCGCGAAGGATCGCCTCGACTTCGACCAAGAGGTCGCGGACGGCTGGGGGGTCTTCGTGCCCGCCGGCACTTGGCACAACGTCACCAACGTCGGTGACGCGGCACTCAAGCTCTATGCGGTCTACGCACCGGTTCACCACGCGTCGGGCAGGATCCACGCCACGGCCGCCGACGCTGAGCGTGATGAGGATTCAGGAAACGACCAGCCTCCAAGCTGGTCGGTCCAGCCTGCTCGGCAGCCATCGGACAAGCATGCCTGACCAGCGAGGGCCGCGATTCGGTACCTCACCGCGGCGGCCATCGCTCCCGAGCAGCAGAATTAGGCGGTAGGGCCAGTTCGACGGCTCGCCGACGCAACTTCGGCGGGGGCACCTGACCAGCCGACCTACCGATCGCCGGCCGCTACTCGCCAGGATGCCGCGACGAAGTCGCATGGCCGGGGCTGGGGCGCGCCGGTCCGTTAGCGCACCATCGGTGGCCGGGCAAACGCTCACTTCGAAAGAGAGTCACGCGTTTCCGCAACGGCGCTCGCCGCCACGACGAACGTCGCGCAGACGATGCCGTGGCACGGAGGGGCCTACTGGCCGCCGCATGGGCTTTCAGCGATGGCTGCCCACACGAGCGGGAGGCTGCTGCCGGCGAACGTCGTCGACGGAGCCGCGCCGGATCAGCTCCCCTAGGTAGACGCCGACGATCAGGCTGACCGCAGCGTCGGCGTCCAGGTGGCCCCGGAGCTTTCCGGTGGCGACGTCGGCGCGGATCAGCCTGACCAAGGCATCGGTGTAGGCCGCGAAGCACCATGCGGAAAGGCCGGTGAAGCGGCGGTCGGTGTCACCAACCACCGCGGCGGCCCCCCGGACTATAAGACCTCGGCCATCTGGTAGCACGTCTGCTTTAGAGCCCAGCGAGCTTCTGCCCGATCACCTCGGTGAGGACAGCGGACAACAGGCCCTCCCGATCGCTGAACCTGCGGCAGATCGTTGACTTCGCCACTCCTGACGCCTCGGCCACGGCCTCACGGTGACGGCAACGGGACCGGCGTCGTGAAGAAGCCGCAATGTCGTGTCGCGGATGCGCCGGTCGGGTCTCCGCGCTCCACGGGCGGCCACCCGAGATGTTTGGCCCGCTTCGGGCGGCGTGGCGTGTTCCACCACGTGGAATAACTACGCTACGCGTAGCGTTCTATTAGTGTCGACAATATGAACTGGGAGATTCACATGACAACCACCGGCTACCTGGTCTGGCTCATATTCATGGCCATCGCCACTATCACCATCCTGACTGTCGGAACCCTCGGCGCAGCCGACTTGCTCCCGCGACGCAGGCCCAGACCTGACGAGGGATCTGATCGGGCCCGTCCTGGCAAGGCGCAACGCGACGATGTTGTCTTCGGTCGGGACCCGGAGCCGCTCGACGCCCTCGCACCTCTGGGGTCCAGCCTTCTGGCAGGGACACACCTTGCTCCGGCGCCCACGAAGGAGGCGCGTGGTTTGGAGGAGGTCGCGTCATGACCGGGTTCGTGGAGTTGCTGGTGCTGATCACTGTCGCTGTCAGCGTCACGGCCTTGGTCATCGCCGGTGCCGCCCATCTCGGTGCGCAGTCATGGCCTCGGCTGCGCAGAGTGCGACGGGTGGACCAGCGGCGTCGGCCGAGTCTCTGATTCCTGCCCGTCTAGCCGGGCGGGAGAGCGTCCGGTTCGACTACGGCGACTGCGCACGAGGCTCCGTGGATCACGGCGTGGCTGACGGATCCGAGCAGCATTGCTTCGAAGGTTCCGCGGCCGCGCGTGCCGACCACCACTAGACCGGCATCGGCGGAGGCGTCCACCAGGGTGACCTCTGCTGGACAGTCCTCGATGCGTGTCCTCACGGTCAGCTCCGGGTGGGTGACGTGCGCCCGGTCTGCGGCGGACGCGGCGATCAGGGTGGCTGAGGACCGCAGATCGTGCTCGTTGACGTCTTGGACCTGGTGTCCGCCTGTACAGGTGACGATCTCGAGGACCGCCGTTGCGCGGGCGGCGCGGTCGGCTGCGAAGTCGACGGCGGCGGTGCCTTCGGGCGAGCCGTCGGTCCCCGCCACGACTCGGTGCTTGGGACCGACTGCGCGTTGCAGCGACTCGTCCTTCGCGATGATCACCGGGCACCTGGCCCGTGCGGCGACGGCGAAGGCTACGGAGCCGAGCAGCGTCCCGGCGATCCGCCCGTAACCGCGGCTGCCCAGGACGACCATCGCGGCTCGGTCGCTGGCCTCGACGAGTGCGCGCGTCGGGCCGGCGACTTCGGTGGCGCCGGCGACCCACAAGGCGGGGTGGGCCTCGAGTGCTTCGGCGACGCCGCGGGCGGTGACCTCTTCGGCGGCTTCGAGTGCGCCCGGTTCCCGGTGGAACAGTCCGGGGCCGGGTTCGACGGTCATGCCGGGGTAGTTGGCCGCGAAGAGGACTAGTAGAGGAGCCTGCAGTCGGGCCGCTTCACCCGCGCCCCACGCCAGTGCGGCTCGGCTGTGGTCCTTGCCGTTGTAGCCGACCACGACAGCCCCGTCCGGATGAGCGCTCCCTGACCAGGCTCCCACCTCGATGTACCCCACGGGGCCTCCCCTGGACTCGCTCAGCGGTGCCACGACCATACGGCAGCACTCACGAGGCAGGCTCCTCGCCGGCGGGCAGCACGTCGCTGAGCTGGTCGACGACCAGCAAGTCCCTGCGTACCTGGCCCGCCCGGAACGACGCCCGCCCGACCATGTGGCTCGCGATCGGAGAGGTCACCAGCTGGAAGACCGCGACCAGGGCGAGCAGCCCGATCGTGCTGGGGTCTCGGAGCCGGAGACCGAGTCCGACCAGGACCACCAGGAGGCCGAGCACCTGAGGTTTGGTGGCCGAGTGCATCCGGGTGAGGACGTCGGGAAACCGCAGGATGCCGATCGCGGCGGTCAGCGTCAGCAGGGCGCCGAGCAGCAGGCAGGCCGCGGACGCCACATCGGCCACATCTCCCCAGTTCATGACTTCTCCGCCTCGACGTCATCACTGCCGGGAGTGAACCGCGCGACGGTGACCGATCCGACGAAGCCGAGCAGGGACAGCACGACGAGGACGGGTAGCGTGGTGGTGTGTCGTTGGGCTGCCGCCTCGACGGCGAGTCCGCAGATCATCACCGCGACCAGCACGTCGAGTGCGACGATCCGGTCGAGCATGGTGGGACCCAGCGAGATCCGGAGCACGAGCAGCAACGCAGCCGCCCCCAGGATGCCGACGCAGATGAGGATCACAGCGTTCATCAAGGTTTCCTCTCACGGGGCGTGGAGCCTGGGGCCGCGCCGGCAGGCTCGTCCAGGTGGTCGATCTCGGCGCCGAAGGCGAGTACGACGCGGCGCTCGAGGGCGAAGACCTGCGCGCGCATCTTGTCGACACCCGCCTGGTCCCTCGCGTCGAGGACGTGAAGGAACAGCGTGTGGGTGGCCCGGCGGGCCTCGACGACGAGGCTGCCGGGCACCAGGGAGACCATCTCGGCGACGACAGTCAGCACGAAGTCCGAGTGGGTCCTCAGGTCCACCTCGATCACCGCGTTGACGGGCTGTCGGCCGAGCTGAAGGGTCGTCCAGGCCACCTGGGCGCTGGCGACCACGACATCTCCGAGGAAGTGCAGGATGAGCCAGGCCAGGCGTAGCGGGCGGACGTGAAGGTGCATCCCCAGGCGGGGCAGGGGAAAGACGAGCGCGACCACGATGGCGACCATGAGTCCGGTGACGACGTTGAAGGCGGACAGGTCGCCCCACAGTGCGACCCACACCACCGTCAGCCAGGCCAAGGTCGGCAGCTGCAGGCCCTGAAGGCGTCCTGGCCGGAGCCGAGGGTCGCGAGGCTGGCGTCGCGGTCTCATCGTGACCCTCCGGGCAGCACCGAGGAGATGTAGTAGTCGCGATGGAGCAGGTCCTGGGCAGCGCGTCCGGTGTAGCCGAACATGGGCCCGGCCACCACGGTGAGGCCGAGGCTGAGTGCCACCAGGCTGCCGGTGGCTACGACCATCGTGCGGGGCGGACGGGTCGGCAGCGCTCCTTGCTGGGTGAGCTGGTAGAGGTCCTGGTTGACGACGTCGTCCTCGTCGACGATGCGTCGGGCCTCGTCCTGGGCGCGTCTGTCGAACGTGGCCACCCCGACGTGCACGTGGTCGCCATGCCGGACGACATCTGGGGTTCCTGAGGTGGGGTCGAGGCCGGACAGCTCCCGTGCCATGGCGTGCGCCTCTTCCGGTGTGCGCCAGAAGGCGAGGTTCCAGGCCTTCGCGACGGCGTACAACGTCAGCAGGCTGGTGGCCATGCCCGCGGCGACCACCGCGTAGGCAAGCGGGGTACCCAGCTGGAGACCAGCGTCGGTGAGCGCCACCTTGCCGAGGAAGCCCGACATCGGGGGGATGCCGGCGAGGTTCATGGCGGGCACGAAGAAGAGGATGCCCAGCAGGGGAGCCAGGCGAGCGAGGCCGCCGAGCTTGATCAGGCTCGTGCTTCCCGCGCGTCGTTCGACGAGCCCGAGCACCAGGAACAATGTGGTCTGGATGGTGATGTGGTGTGCGACGTAGAAGATCGCGCCGGAGTAACCCGCCCTGGTGCCCACCGCGATCCCGAACATCATGTAGCCGATGTGGCTGACCAGGGTGAAGGACAGCATGCGCTTGATGTCGCTTTGGGCGACCGCCCCGAGGATGCCCACGACGAGGGTGAGCAGGGCCGCCCCCAGCAGGAGGTCGGTGAGAGGACTATCGGGAAACAGCAGGGTCTGCGTCCGGATGATCGCGTAGATGCCGACCTTGGTGAGCAGCCCGGCGAACACGGCGGTGACCGGCGCCGGAGCCGTCGGGTAGCTGTCGGGCAGCCAGAAGGACAGCGGAAAGACCGCGGCCTTGATCGAGAACGTCGTGAGCAGCAGCAGCTGCAGCACCAGGGCCAGCGATGCCGGCAGCTCGTTGATCCGGCCGGCCAGCTGGGCGAGGTTGAGGCTGCCGGTCGCGGAGTAGACCGCGGCGATCGAGATGAGGAACAGCGACGAGGAGAGCACGTTGACGACCACGTAGATCGTGCCCGCCCGAATTCGCGCGGCGGTGCCACCCAAGGTGAGCAGCACGTAGCTGGCGAACAGCAGCATCTCGAAGCTGACGAAGAGGTTGAACAGGTCGCCGGCGAGGAAGGCGTTCGAGACGCCGGCCGCGAGCACCAGGAAGGTGGGGTGGTAGATCGTCAGCGGCGTCGGCGTCTCCCGTTCGTCGCCGGTCATGCCCTGGCCGATGGAGTAGACCAGTACCGCGAGAGTGACCACCGCCGACACGAGCACCATGAGCGATGACAGCCGGTCGGCCACCAGGCAGATCCCCAGAGGTTCTTTCCAGGCCCCGATCCAGAGCACCTGCGGACCGTCCTGGTCGGTCCGGTAGACGAGGGTCGCCGCGACCGCGACCACGCAGGTCAGGACGGTCGTGCTCACGGCACGCTGGAGAGCCGGGCGTCCACGGAGGATCAGGGCGAGTCCCGCGCCGAGCAGGGGCAGGATGACCGGAAGGGGCACCAGCCACGTCATGGGCGCTGCCCCTCTTCCTCGGGCATCTCCAGATCCTTCTCCGCGTCCCCGCTGGAGAGGTCGAAGCTGTCGGAGGCTCCGTCGGCCGCGGCGATGATCCGGATCGCCCGGTCCTCGACATCGTCCTGTACGTCGTCATGGCCGGTGAGTTGCCAGCTGCGGTAGGCCATGGCGAGCATGAACGCGGTGGTTCCGAGACTGATCACGATCGCGGTGAGGACCAACGCCTGGGGGAGCGGATCACTCATGCCGGCGGGATCCTGGTCTCCCACGATGGGTGCCCGGCCGGCGGGGCCACCGGAGATCAGGAACAGCACGTTGACGCCGTTGCCGAGCAGGACGAGACCGACCAGGACACGGGTGAGGCTGCGCTCCAGGATCAGGTAGACCCCGCAACCGATCATCGCCGCGGCGGCGACGATGAGTGACAGGCTCGCAGTCACGCCCTCACGCCCTGACTCGGAGCGTGGTCTTGCTCGTCGCGGAGGATGTGGCGGTCGATACCGGAGCCCAGGCTGCGCAGCAGGTCGAGCACCAACCCGACGACGAGCACGTAGACGCCGACGTCGAAGAACACCGAGGTGACCAGGTGGACCTCTCCCAGCACAGGGAGGTCGAGGTCGACCAGCGCACTCTGCAGCACCGCGCCCCCCAAGAGCGAGGGCGCCAGACCTGCGGTAACCGCGATGAACAGACCTGTGCCCATCAGCTTCCCCGCATCGACGGGCGCCGCCTCGTCGAGCTCGTAGCGGCCGCCGGCGAGGTAGCGGACCACGAGGGCGAGTCCGGTGACCAGTCCGGCAGCGAAGCCGCCGCCGGGGGAGTTGTGCCCGGAGAACAGCAGGTAGATGGAGAACACCACGATGGTGTGGAAGACCAGACGTGTGATCACCTCGAAGACGATCGACCGCCGCTCAGGGGCGAGTGTTCCCCCTGCGGGCAGCCAGACCGGTCTACGACGCGCGGCAGGTGGCTGTTCGTCCCGGGACGGGAGGTCGGAGACCCGGCGGACCGTCCCCCCGCGGGCGCTGAGGAAGACCAGGCTCGCGACACCGGTCGCGGCCGCGACCAGGACGGAGATCTCCCCCAGGGTGTCCCAGGCACGGATGTCGACGAGAGTGACGTTGACGATGTTGCGGCCGCCGCCGAAGGCCACCGCCTCGCGAGGGAAGTCCGCCGAGACCGGTGTGGCAGTGCGGGCACCCGTGGTCGCGATCATGACTCCGGCGACCATTGCTGCCACCACGACGCCCAGCGCGATCCTCCAGAAGCGCCGAGGCGTGAGCAGCCTGTCGGTGAAGTACTCCGGAAGCCTGCGGAGCACCAGCACGAACACCACCAAGGAGACGGTCTCGACAAGCACCTGGGTCAGGGCCAGGTCAGGGGCGCCGTGAAGGAGGAAGAGCATGGCGGTGCCATAGCCGGTGACGCCGACCAGGACGACGGACTTGAGCCGACGCCTCGCTCGGGTGGTGAGCACCGCCGCGACCACGACGATCGTCGCGACCACCGGCTGCCCGACGTTGTCCCAGCCGACCAGGTCGACGCGGCCAAGGCCCGCCGCGAGCAGGGCCGAGCCTGGAAGCAGCACGACGACCATCAGGATCACGCTCAGGTAGGCCGTCACCGACCCGCGCTGGGTGAAGCCGGTCACCTCGACCGCGGCGCGGTCCACCCACCGGACCAGCCCGAAGTAGCCCCGTTCGGCACTCCACCCGGAGGACAGCGCGTACTGGATGTCCGCGAAGGCCCGCCGCTGCCAGAACATGAGGAGCCCAGCCGCCAAGGAGACCATGGTGAGCAGCAACGCGAGATTCGGGCCGTGCCACAGGGCCAGACCGTCCTGGCTGGGACCAGGGAACTGGTCGGCGTACGGCGAGAGCAGCGTGGTCTCCGGTCCGCCCAGGAAGGCCACGATCACGCACAGACCGCCCAGAAGAACCGGCGCGGCCAGGAATCCGGCCGGGATCCGCCCCAGCCCGGATGGCTCCACACCGGGTTTGGTGGCGAGGGTCCCCCACAGGAACCTGGCCGTGTAGGCCACAGTGAGTGCCGAGCCGACCACGACCCCGACCAGCACCGCCCAACCGCCCAGCCTTCCGATCCCCGTGCCCTCGCCGTGACGAGCGACACCGATCAGTGCGGCGTAGATGCTTTCCTTGGCGACGAACCCCGCAAGCAGCGGAAGACCGGCCATCGATCCGCCGGCCAGCAGCGCCGCGACGGCGAGCACAGGGGCCGACCGGCCGACTCCCGACAACTTGCGGAGGTCACGGGTGCCGGCCTGATGATCGACGATCCCGACCACCATGAACAGCGCGGCCTTGAACAGCGCGTGGGCAATCAGCATGGCGAGCCCGGCCAGCGCCGCAGCCTGGGTGCCGAGGCTGAGAACCACCGTGAGGAATCCGAGCTGGCTGACCGTGCCGTAGGCAAGCAGCAGTTTGATGTCGAACTGCCGCAAGGCCCGCCAGCCGCCGAGCAGCATGGTGAACAGACCCACCGTCAACAGCAGGATGCGCCACCCCGGCACTCCGTCAAACGCCGGGGCGAGCAGCGCCACGAGGTAGACGCCGGCCTTGACCATGGCCGCGGCATGCAGGTAAGCGCTGACCGGGGTGGGTGCCGCCATCGCGGCTGGCAGCCAGAAGTGGAAGGGCAACAGGGCCGACTTGCTGACTGCCCCCACCAGCATCAAGCCGACGGCCACACTGATGGCGGTTCCAGAAGGCGGGTCAGCGAGCAGCTCACTGATCCGCAACGTGCCCGCATGGATTCCCACGACCAGGATGCCGACCAGCATGGCGAGGCCGCCCAGGGTGGTCACGACCAGCGCCTGCATTCCCGCGGCACGACTCGGGCGCCTGGTCGGGTCGTGACCGATGAGGAGGTAGGAGAAGACCGTGGTCAGCTCCCAGAACACGTAGAGCAGCAGGAGGTCATCGGCGAGGACCAGGCCTAGCATCGCACCGGCGAAGGCGACGAAGTTGGCCGCGAACGAGGCGAGCCCGGCCTCGTCGTCATCGAAGTACCAGGTGCAGTAGGTCAGCACCAGGGTGCCGACGCCGGCGACGATCGAGACCATCACCCACTGCAGTGACCCCATGGCGAACGCCAGGTCCAGATGCAGTGCCGGGACCCAGGGCCTGACCTCGGTGTAGACGCCTCCGTCAGCCATCTCACCGGTTCGAGCGAACGCCCACGCGCAGGCAGCGGCCGGAACGAGGGCGAGAACCAGGAAGGCCCGCCTGCCGAGTGCACGAACCAGCAGGGGCGCCAGGGCTGCGGCCACGAAGTGCGCGAGCACGAGGGCTAGCAATGGGGAGCTCCTCCGGCCGGGCCATCGCGGACAGACGTCAGGCTCAGCCTATGGGCCGCCGCAGGGCGAGGGTCCAGCGCTGCGGCTGTGTCTGGAATTTGCGCTCCCATGACGACGTCTCGATCGGCCTTGACCTGAGGCGGTCGTGGCTCGGTGCTCCGTTCGCGTCGTCAGGGCCGGCCTGGCACGGCGGCGTGTGCTGGCAGTCCGACGCCTGTGACGCCAGTGTCGAGGAACTCGGCGTATGGCACCTCGAGGCTGATCTCGGGTGTGACGGTGACGGACGCGTCCGGTCGCACCGTGACCACGGCGTACGTCGCCTGGCCGCCGTCGTCGGGCACCGTCAGAACGGAGAAGGTCGCCGGGTCCTTGATGTTCCCGGGATCGGGGCGCGTGTCCGTGTGGCCGCCCGAGCTGCCGCCCGTGAAATGCAGTGTCGACCCGCCGTCTGTCGTGGCGACGCGCTCCGGCCCGAGGAACTCGAACGAGCGACCGTCGAGGACCGCGATCTCCTGGCAGCCCGCCTCCGCGATCTCGCGCCCCAGCCGGTGGTCGTGCAGCAGCACCAGGTCGGGGCGCTCTGCGCAGGCCACCTGGACCGTGTCATCGAGGAACTCCGCCACGTCCATGTTGGGATCGCGCAGTTGGTTGTTGGTGCCGAAGCTTCCGACGGTGGAGATCCGAGGGTCTGCGGCGCTGAGCAGGGTCAGGCCCTCCACCTCGGCGACTTCCCCCTCCGCGACGTGCCAGTCGCGGGCGCGCGCGGCCGCGACGACCACCTCGGTGTCATGCAGGCCGGGCGTGAAGTACACAGGCCTGCCATCGGAGTAGTGGTCGACCGTGTCGATGATGTAGGTCTCGATCGGGAGCCCGGCGAAGGTGAGGTCCCCTGTGATCGCCAGGAAGGTCGCGTCGACCAGGTCGGCGGCGAGCCCGACCTGGCGTGCCATGCCGTTGACGTCTTCGAAGTCCTCGGCGAGCACGAGCACGACCTCGTCGTCCGAGCGCTGCAGCGTGGGTTGACGGTCGATCGCGTTCTCCAGGTTGGCCGCCACGGCGTCGTAGAACGTGCTCCTTGGTCGCAGGATCGAGAGGAAGGGCAGCACGTCAGCCATCAGGCCGTTGACCTCCATGCCCTCCAGGGAAGTGCCGGCGAAGGCCGGGCTGCCGACCACGGTGTGGTGGTCCTCGTGGAGATAGACGTCGAGCGCGAGGCTGTGCGCGCCCAGGACCGTCGCCACTCCCGCCAGGATGAGTGCGCGCCGGAGCACCCGGTTGTGGCCTTGCACCAATGCCGCGTCCCTCGGGGAGTACGACGCCAAGCGGCGACGACGCTGAATCAGAGCAATTCCGCAGCCCGCCACGAGGGCGGTTCCGATGGCGAAGCCGACACCTCCCCAGAAGACAACATGATGTCGGGCGGCGTCCTGGATGCGCGCGATCTCGGGAACCGGATCGTGCCAGAGGTTCGTCAGGTAGTCCCTGGTGCGCCTGTCGCTGGGGATCAGCCGGTTCCAGTCGGCGTCGACATCCACCCCAATGTCCTTACCGATCAGGGCCACGTGTGCGTGGTAAGGGCTCACCAGCGCACCGTCGAGCAGACGGCTGGTGTCCTGCCCGATCACGGGCTTCACCGACACCCGCTGGCCCGCGATCTCGATGCGTGTCGGTGGTGCGAAGGCGACGGCGAGGATCGCTGATGACACGGGGAGAAGCGCGAGCAACGCACACACGGTGATGCGGACAGCCAGCTTCGCAATCGGGGTGCCGTCGATGCACATGTCCGTTCGAGGGTAAGGCCGCAACCGTCCAGCCGAGGCCGTGACTCAGGATCGGTCGCGCCGGTCCGGCTTCGTGGCCACCTTCACGCAGCAGAAGCCCGGTTGTGGTTCGAGGCGCGCCGACATCGTCTGGATGTTCAGGCCGTCGATCACACCATCCACGAGGGCGAGGTTCATGCCACAGACTAGGTCGGTGTGTTCGGCGGCGAGCCGGTCGAACGGACAGTTCGTCAGGCATACGTCGTCGTCGACCATCCGGGGCTCGTAACCGTGGTTGCCGAGGACGCCGACGAGACTCGCGGTGGATGCTGCGCGGCTTAGACGACGAGGAGCGGTCTGCTCGCCGGCGAGAAGTGAACCGGTGGCGTGCGCCACGTGCTGCACGGCCTCGGCGATCGGCGTTCCTTCACCCGCCGACCGCTCGACGGCTGCCGCGAGGACCTCGCCGGCGAGGTCGTATCGTCGCTCGGGCAGCGAGACCGATACTTGGCGCGAAGCGCGGCGATAGAGCTTCGACGGCCGACCGGCTCCGGGTCCGGTGCGGCCGGTCAGTCGGCGGTACTCGACTTCGAGGAGGCCTTCCTCGACGAGCCTGTCCAGGTGGAACTTCACCGAGTGCAACGGGAGATCGACGTCGGCTGCGGCCTGCTCGCGGCTGACCGGCGCAACCGCGGCGGCGACGTAGCGGTACAGAGCCAGGCGCGTGGGCTCGGCGAGAGCGCCGACGCTGGCCACCTGTGCCTGGAGATCCTCCATCGCTGCTCCACCTCAGGGTCGACGACCGTCTGGTCAAAGTTTTCTAACGTTGACAGAGTACCCTGTTAGAGGGAAGGAGCTTTCATGGCCGACGAGACCAGGTCTGGACGTTCGACAGATCCCTCCCATCTCACCGAGTCCGTCTCGAGGCTGCTCCGTTGGGAGCTGGCGGGAGGCGTCTGGCGAGTGTTGGGCCGTGATGAGGAACAGGTGACGATCGGGCTGTTCACCTGTGACGCCGGCGAAGAGATGGACCGGTTCACCTCGGCCGACGAGCAGCTGCTGGCGGTCGTCGACAAGCGGAGGCGGCAGCGAGTACCGGCCGCCTAACGCGGAGGGTGGACCACGAGACTGAACAAGGACTCGGCCTCCTCGGCGCAGGCCCCGCAGCATTCGAGATGGGTGCGCATCCCGGGCTCGTCGTATCCCGGGTCGAGGATCCGTCGCTCGACGTACTGGTCCAGCAGGGCGAAGCAGTCGTCGCAGGAGAGACAGGGATCGTGTCGAGGAGTAGCCGGATCACGGTCTCGTCGGTCAAGGGGCGCATGGTGGTGGTCATGACTACTGGGACCTTTCGCTGTCGGGAGCGTCGAGGTAGCCCTGGGTCGCCAAAGACTGGCGCAAGCGTCTGCGGGCGTCGTGCAGGGTCTTGTAGATGGCGTTGCGGGTCGAGCCGAGCCGTTCGGCGAGTACAGCCGAGGCCGGGGCTGGTGATCAGGTTGGCGTGGGTGTGCCGGGTCGTCCTCGAGCTTTCGACGTAGCTGGGAGGCGTAGATGCGCAGGTAATGCGGCTCCTTCTGGTAGGCCGGTCCCCAGACTTCGCGGAGGGTCCGCTCGCGGGTGACGAGTCGTCCGAGTTTGCGGGTCAACAGCTCGAGGAAGGCCCAATCGGTCGGGGTGAGCGGCACGTCGTTGCCGGCCCTCGCGACGCGCTTGCGCGCGAGGTCGATGGTCAGGTCGCCCACCTCTACGACGGCGACCTCCGGGACGGAGTCGGCGGGCCCTGCGGATGGCGGCGCGCAGCCGCGCCCCTCCAAGACAGCCGACCGTTGAGCCGGACACAGCGATTGGTTTGTCCGTCCATGTGGGAAGAGTTGACCCTCCATGGAGGATGGAACCCTTCGTCGCACGGAGGACGCCATGCCACCCGAGCCAGGTAGCCGAGCCCATCAACCTGAGGCCAAGCCAAGCGCGGACGCCGCCGCAGTAAACCTGGTGTCAGCGCTAAGGTCACCATTTCTCGCTCCGGGAGTGGAGGACGACGGCTCAGTTCCGGCCAAACAGCTGGATCGTTGGGAGACCGAAGGTGGATCATGGCGCCAAACAGATCCGGATGACTAACGCGAGCCTCGCCGTCGGGGAGGCACCAGCGTCCATCGAGGTGGGTGCCCAGG
Organism: Microlunatus sp.; assembly: GCA_036525335.1. Taxonomy (GTDB): domain Bacteria; phylum Actinomycetota; class Actinomycetes; order Propionibacteriales; family Propionibacteriaceae; genus Microlunatus. The sequence continues at coordinate 17,840 of DATDAP010000248.1, forward strand.
TGTCGACGGCTCGCTATACGGGCAGTTAGTCGTTCATTGCGTCCCGCGCCACGGCTTGTGTTTGCTCGCACCGAGGCCGTGTACGCCGACCACGTGCTCGACGCCTGCACAGGCGAGCCGCTACCAAGGCACGCGCGACGCCCAAGCAGGCAGCTGACTACGACAGGCGTGTATCGGTGTCCGCGGGGGCCGGCGACCTAGATTGATCCAGAAAGCAGCCGATCTCGAGACGGCAGCAGCGGAGGGTGGATGAACGCCCCCTCATCCCAGACTTATGCAATCCGCTCCTGCTTGGGGCTCAGGCGGTCAACGTAACACCTCGGCTAGCAAATGACGCGAGGTCGCGCGCGTCTCCTGTTGATCGGTGCCGCCGTACCTGGATTTGTCTGGCGGCCTTCAACGGCTACGGCGCGATCCGCGGTGCTGGCGTACTCCTGTTCGCGACGGCGGTCCTGATCGGTTCGCCGTCCGTCGTCACCATCGCGAACAAATTCGTCCGATCGGTCCGCGCACACCGTCGGCCGCCCAGCTGGAAGCAGTCGCACACGCCCTTGCCTGTACCGATCCTCAGTCCGTCTTCTCCAAGTCGGCGACCCTGTCGGATCTGACTGACGAGCAGCTCTGCAAACGCTGGCCGCCCAGCTATCGGGCGTCGCAGCGACGGGCGTCAGCGCTGAAGCTGATCTCAGGCCTCGCTGAACGGCAGGTCTACCTCGATGAGCTGGAGCATCGCAAGCGCCGGCTTCGCGGCCTGGCTGACGGCCGGCCCCGGAAGCTGCGGAGAACCCTTTGCCGTACCTGGCCGGCGAGTACATCGATGTTCGAGTGGTGGACCGGGATCGGTTGACCCGAGGCCGGGGGTAGGGGTCCGCAGTGCGTCGGCTTAGAGTCGCCCAGCTGCTCTCGGGGCAGCCTGTTTCGCCCGACAGGTTTCTTGCGGGCAACGGTGCTATGGTCCCGGTCATGGCACCGGTTGAAGCGCGAGGAGTGGCGGTTGGACCGTCCCACGTGCTGTCGGGTGCCGCGTTGCTGGCTGTCGAGCTCAGCGAGATCGCTCGCGGGATTCGTGGTCTCGACATCTTGCGTCGCAGCGTCGACCGCGCACCGCCGGCCTGACCCTTCCGAG
>DATDAP010000249.1:0-3486 GCA_036525335.1 Microlunatus sp.
CGGTACTGCCGCGGCTGGGCGTAGTGCACCGCGTTGGTGGCCACCACCGGCAGGTCGTGCACCCGGGCCAGCTCCACCAGCCGGTCGTTGATCGTGGAGTCGTCGGGACGGCCGTGGTCGACCAGCTCGACCACCACCCGATCGTGCCCGAACAGGGCCGTCAGCCGGTCCAGCTCCTGGGCCGCGGCCTCCGGTCCGCCGGCGGCGAGAGCCTGGCGTACGCGACCCTTGCGGCACCCGGTCAGGATCGTCCAGTGCCCGTCCGCGGCGGCGGCGAGCTCCTCCAGGTCGTAGAGCGGACGGCCCTTCTCGTCGCCGCGCAGCTGCGCCTCGGTGATCGCTGCGGCCAGCCGGTGGTAGCCCTCGACCCCGCGGGCCAGCACCAGCAGGTGCGAGCCCTCCGGGTCGGCGACACCGTTCTGCGGGGTCCGCAGCCCCAATGACAGCTCGGCGCCGTAGATGGTGGCGAGGTCGTAGCCCTGTGCCGCCTCGGCGAACCGGGCGACGGCGTACAGACCGTCGTGGTCGGTGATCGCCAAAGCCGTCAACCCGAGGCGTACCGCCTCCTCGATCAGATCCTCCGGATCCGACGCCCCGTCCAGGAAGCTGAAGTTGCTGTGACTGTGCAGCTCCGCGTACTGCACGGTCGCCTGCTCCGGCGGACTGGGCGGCGCACCACGCTCCCGCCGGCTGCGACTCCACGGCGGGATCGGGTCACCGTTGCGGTCCAGCTGCGCAGCCGGATCAGCCACCGGCGCCAGCGGCACCCGCCCGTCAGGAGCCCGACCGTCAAGGGCACGACCATCAGGTGCTCGACGCAACGGCGACTGGTTGATCCGGCTCCAGTCGGGATCCAGCGGATCGTCGGGACTGACCCGCCCCGACAACCGCGCCTCCAGCTCGCTCCACGGAATCGGCGGATTGTTCCACCCCATTCAGCCACCATCCACAGAGAAGCCGCACGAGCCACGGCCGGGCAGCTGAGCGGAGGGAGTCTCGGGGGTGCGTCGAAGGGACGCGGACGGGCCTGGCGGGAGCGCCGGAGCCTGCGAAGGCGCGGATGGCTGTCCCGAGACCACCCCCGAGATTCCCTCCGCGGACCAAGCCGTCGAAGCGTGCTCAGTCATAGCGAGCTTCTGTCCACCATTCGCCTTGCTCCACCAGCAGCAACCAGGCGCTGCCGTCCAGACCGACCAGCTGGAAACGGGCGACCTGCCGGGCGCCGTCCGGGTCCCACCACAGCTCGTCGATCGGCCACGGACCCGCCCAGGCCTGCACCCCCAGCACCGGACCGGCCGGATCGGGCCGGAAACGTGCCGGCTCGCCGATCACCAGACCGCGGTCCGAGACGGCCACCGAGCGGCCGTCCTGGCCGACCACGGTCGCCGGCCGGGGTTGCGGGAAGACCCTGGTCGGCGCCGGCGGCGGGATGCTGCCCGGCCACGGCAGGGACCGCGGCCGCAGACCCTCGGCCCGCTCCCCCCAGGGCACGGCCGCCTGCCGCTGGGCGGCCCCGCGACCACCTTGCACCGACGGCGCCGCCACCGCCTCGGGCCCGAGCATCCCCTGCAGTCGCGCCACCCCGCGCTCCACCCGGTCGTCGGTGGCGCTGCCCCACAGCCCGTCTCCGTGGTCGCCGAGCGACTCCACCGACTCCGGCACCAGCCGGACCTCACACACCGGCTCCGGCACCGGATCGCTCTGCAGCTGCCAGAACACCCGGTCGACCAGGTCGGCCGAGCCGAACCAGCGGGGGTGTCCCCAGGTCCGGGCACCCTGCCAGCCCCGGTCACCGCGCACCTCCACGGTCACCGTGGTGCAGACCAGCCCGTGCCGGCTCAGCTCGGCGACGAACCGGTCGGCGGTCTGCCGGGTGCTGAAGGTGATCGGCTCGATGGTCTCCAGTGGCGGCTCGAAGACCACCCGCTGGGTCAGCTCGAGCGGGGGTCGGCGACCGGCGGCCACGCGCACGTCGGTGCCCCGGGACAACCGGTGCAGCCAGCTGCCGTGCCGCCCGAACCTGGTCGCCACATCGCTGGCCGACAGAGCCGCGAACTCCCCCAACCGCCGGATCCCCAACCGCCGCAGCAGACTGACCAGCTCGGCGTCCCCCAGCGCACTGATCTCCAGGTCGGCCAGGAACCGGGCCGACCCCTGCGGTGGCACCACGAACCAGCTCTGCGCCTCCGCCCGACGAGCCGCTTGCTCGGCGGCGAACATGCCGTCGGCGATCCCGACCCGGCAGTCCCACACCCCGTACTCGACGAGCATCTCCGCGATCACCGCCGCCGCCTGCGGCTCGCCACCGTAGAACCGGCGCGGCACCGGCAACGCGCAGATCCCGGCTCGGATCGGGGTGACGGTGGCGACCAGCTGCTCGAGCCCGGACAGCACCAGCTCGTACGCCCGCAGGTCACGTGTCTCGTTGGCGTCGACCACCGTGAGCTCGGGGCAGCGACCCACCGCATCCCGCCGCCGCATCCCCCGACGCACCCCGTCCAGCCGGGCCGCGGCCGAGCAGGCGAGCACCTCGTTGGCGGCCACCACGGCGACCGGGTCGTCGGCCGACAGCTCCTCCGCTGCGATTGCCGCGACCACCGGCCAGTCCGGGCACCAGACGACCATCACCCGCGGGGTGGCGGTCGACGCGTCCGCGCCGGCGGCGGTCCTCGTCGGCACCGCCGCCGACAGGTCGGGAAGCGCATCCAGCACACTCATCCGGCGGCCACCTCACTCCCGTACGCACTCGCCCCGAACCCGACCGAGCTCTGGTACCCAGGGGACTCGTGACCTCCGGTCTCCACCCGGACGTCCAGGCGCTGGTCGGGCAGCCACAGGTCGACGGTCCGGTCCGGCACTCCACCGCCGCGCGACCGGACAGTCACCCGGCGGCTCTGCAGGTGGCCGTGGCCACGGCCCAGACCCGACCAGCGGTTGTCGGTGACACTCAGCCGGCGCTGCGGCCGCGGCCAGGCGCGATCCCCGAGTTGGCCGGCCTCCACCAACAACGCCGCATCCTTCTGCCGCAGGCGGGCCAGCATCCGGGCGGCCTGCTGCTCGTTCACGGCGACCGGCGGCCGCACCAGCACCAGGGAGATCACCTCGACCAACCCAGCGGTCACGCTCAGCCAGTGCTCGCCCGGCTCGGGCACCACGATGCAGCGCCCGAGGTCGACCCCGAAAGCCAGTGCCGCATCGAAGCCGAACTCCGGCACCCCGACCACCGCTGTCCACTCGCCGGCCTGAGACGGTCCGGCCATCAGCGACATGGCCAGACCCGGGCTGTCCAGGCTGCAGACCATCCCCGTGTGCAGACTGACGAGATCACTCAGTCCGGGCAGCAGGGGCAGCTGCCGGGTGACCGCGGCCCCCTGCATCCGGTTGACCCGCTGACGCAGGTCGGCGATGGTGGGAGCGGCGGTCACTCCTCCATATTCGAACTTTTGTTCGAGTACGTCAAGCGGGTGTCTCACGCCCCCGAAGGGT
>DATDAP010000250.1:0-6533 GCA_036525335.1 Microlunatus sp.
AGTGATCGTCCTCGGCACCTCGCTGGACGTGGCCCGGATCCCCGGCCGGCACTACGAGGAATGGGACCTGGGTGGCAGGAGCTTTGAGGAACGGGTCGAAACCCTGGCCGCGGAGCTGATCCACAGCACCGACACCTCCACTGTCGGCCCGCGGGCGGAAAGGCGGCGGGTGGTCGCCCAGCAGATTCGCCGACGTACGGCCGCGACTGCGGCGCGACAGGGGGAGCAGTTCGCGCGCCGACTCGCATCCGCGCGCCGACGTGTCCGAGCACGGATGCGTTACCGACGTGGCCGGCGGGACTTGGACCCCAACTGAGACCGCGGCAGGCTGGGAAGATCCCCACGAGCCCAATCAACTCCTCGATACGGCGTCTGCAGAACCAGCTCGGTCTAGCGCGCGCGGTTGCGTGACAGCGACACCGTGTCCCGCAGGGGGAAACGCGGTGCGACTGTCTCGTGGTCGTGGTCGTGGTCGTGGTCGCGATTGATGGCGAGGAGGCAGGTGATCGTGGCCATGTCCAAGGTTGATCTTGGTCGAAGGCCGGGCGTGAGACACACCGATGAGCTGTGGGACCGCCGCCTACGTCCGGTCCGGAACGGCCGGCGTGATGGTCCGAAGTCCGTCGGGCCGCGACAAAGTATCAGTGGTGGGCATCTGCGGCGCTATCTCCCGCCAGCTCCGCTGCTTACGCTCGAAGGCAGCCGCGCAGCCGCGCGGCCCCAAGCGCCAATACCCCCGTCAGTGAGGACAATCATGCAGATCATCATGCGGATCAATTTGCTCGCGATCGCCGCGTGAAAGCCGCCGATGTCGACTGGCGTCGTGAGGCCGCCTGCACGAGTCACGATCCCGAACTGTTCTTTCCCATCGGCTCGGCCGGTCCAGCAGTACGACAGACCGAGCGGGCTAAGCAAATCTGCAACGAATGCCCGGCACGGATACCGTGCCTCGAATGGGCCCTGCAGACCGGCGCAGATCACGGCGTCTGGGGCGGACTGAGCGAGCAAGACCGCCAATCCCTGCGTCGCCGACGCCGCCGGAACGCCGGGTCCCTCGACCAGAAGGCATTGCCCACACCACTGATCCCTGAGACGGCCTCGCGGCGGCATACCGCCAACGCCGGCAGCACAAGGAACCCGAACCGGTGAGATCACCTTCCCATGGTGTGTCGATGCCGCAGCCGCCCCTCCCCGAACAAAATGAGTTGGACGTCTGGACTGATGGGCGTCCGTTCAGCACCACTGAGCAGACTGAGCAGAGGGAGCACGACGAATCTCACAGGCTGCCAAAGGTGAGCACCAAGAAGGAAGTGCGGGAGTTCCTGATCTCCCGACGAGCGCACATCAGCCCCGAGCAGTTCGAGGTGATCCGCTACGACCAGGATCGGCGCGTGCCGGGCCTGCGGCGTCGAGAAGTCGCGGAACTGGCCGGTGTCAGTCTCAACGACTACTCGCGGCTGGAACGCGGGTACATCCGTGACGCCTCTCCAAGCGTGCTGAACGCCGTGGCCGAAGTCCTGCAACTGAGTGAAGTGGATCGCGACTACCTGTTCGACCTCGCCCGCACCGCCCCGAGTCCGCCCAGCAGCTAGCCCGTGCCGCGGGCATCGGCGCGATGCGTCTTGAACAAGTACCTCGGCGTCGGTCGCAAGGATGACTTCCTCAGCGGTGTCAGTGTCCTGAGACAGAGTCAGCTTCGCCAGCTGGCTTATTGCCTGATCAACAATGGCAGGTCCAGGACCACCAGGGCTCGCCCAGCGAGGTCATCCTCTCGGTGGTTCGCCACTGCGACTCTGCATCGGCCGGCAGGTACACGATTCCCGAGTCGTCGGTGATCGCCCCCTGTGCCTGCAGGTACAGATAGCCGCCATCTATGGTGTGGCACTCGATGATGCGGAACTTCCCGATGGCTGCCGGACAGGTGCCGGGGTACCGGCTGAAGTGGCCGGAGTCGTACTTCTCCATCACCGGCACGGGCCCGGCGGTCTGCACTTCACTCTCGAACGCCGCCTGGGAGGCAGTCCACCGGGCAGCCATCCGCGTCCCGTCGTCGTGCTTCGCAACCGCCACTCCGGCCGTGAGGAGCAAGGCGACCAAGAACAGTGTGAGCGCGGAGCGACCTTTCGACCGGCCGATCACCAGAGCTCGGATTCCGGAGGCAACAACCAGAGTCGCCGACGTGGCCGCCGCAATCATGCCCCACCCAGCCGCCCAGAAGGGAAATCCGGGAAAAGAAAGGCCGTACAGCAGACAGAAATCCGCCAGTATCGCGGCAGCGACTGCCAGGGCTGATCGAACCGTTGGAGCGTAGTGGGGCGTCTCCTGCCTGACCGGCTTGTGCACCACAATGCTCATGCCCGCAGCCTAGGACCCCGCCCGGCTGTGTCGGACGAACAACCTTCGAATCGACACGGGCCGGCGATCCGCAAGCCGGCCGTCTACCGGTCAACTGCACCGAGCGATGACCTCGAGGCGATCGCTCTCCTAGAGCGCCAGAGGTTGGACCCTGCCCATCGCCGCTGCCGCCGTCGCGGCTCGCCCAAACGTGGTTGAACCACCACGCCTGCGGAAACGTCGTGCTGCACCGGGTGGACGCCTCTCTTGAACGGCATGGCGACCATCCTGGTCGGTCTCGCTTTCGAGGAGTCGAAGGCTCGTTGCGTCTGGGTGTCGCCCGAACCAGAGCGCCCATCCAAAAGGCAGGGCGGTGGTGTCGGTGCTGATGAGAACGCCGGCCTATCGCGTCGCAGGACACCATCACATCGTCGGCGCCGAGAGGGCGCGCCTCGACCGGTCGGCATTCTCCACAACCTTGCTCCCTGGAGGGCGCACCGCCACGCCGCCAGCACTGTCACTGGAATCGACGTCTCACATCTCCACGGTGTATCGACGCTCCAACCAGGAGCCTTCCGGGCAATGTGAGGTGCGTGTCATGCAGGAGGGACGGGTCTTGAGGTCCGGCGTGCCGAGATCAGTGGTGCTGAACGGATGTCCATCACTTCAGCCCTGTGTGCCTGTCCGTACGGAGCAAAGCATCGAACTATCAGTGGTCGGCATCCCTTGGGCTAGAACCGTGCTGGCGGTGACTTCTACGGTGGTCGGTGACTGACCTTCACGATTGTGCCCGGCGGCACCAGAGAGAGACTCATGACCATGCACAACGATGGCTTCCGCCCACGGAGCGACCAGGGGCCTGGCGGACTCGTTCCGATGCATCCGAGTCCACCGGAATGGTTGACCGATGCCGTCATCTACGAGATCTACCCGCAGAGCTTCGCCGACGCCGATGGCGACGGGATTGGCGATCTTCGTGGCGTCGTGCAGCACCTCGATTACCTGGAGTGGCTCGGGGTCGACGTGATCTGGTTCAATCCGTGCTTCGAGTCGCCGTTCCGCGACGCCGGGTACGACGTGTCGGACTACTTGTCCATCGCCCATCGCTATGGCACGAACGACGACATGATCACGCTGATCGGTCAGGCGAGGTCGCGGGGGATGCGGGTTCTCCTCGACCTGGTGGCCGGTCACACGTCTATCGATCACCCGTGGTTCCACGCGGCCGTGGACGACCCGTCCGACGATCGATATATCTGGGCGGACCAGCCCGGCGACGGGCTGGTGCCATCTCCAGGACCGCGACCCGGCTGGTACCTCAAGAACTTCTTTCCTGAGCAGCCAGCCCTGAACTTCGGCTATGCCCGGCTTGATCCGCGAGAGCCGTGGCGGCAGCTTCCTGATGCGGCCGGCCCAAGAACGAACAGGACGGCGCTGCGAGAGATCATCGGATACTGGCTGGACCGCGGGATCGCCGGCTTCCGTGTGGACATGGCTTTCTCGCTGGTCAAGGACGATGCCGACCTGGTGGAGACGACAGCTCTTTGGCGTGAGCTACGACAGTGGATGCACGATGTCTACCCAGGCACCGTCCTGCTGCCAGAGAGCGACGAAGCCCGGACCGCTGCTGCCGGTGTCCGCGGCGGCTTCGACGCCGACTTCTCCCTCGTCATCCATCCCGAACACAGTGCGCTGTTCAACAACGGTGGGGCCGGCATCCTGCCGTGGCAGGAGGGGAGTGAACCATGCTACTTCGACGCCGAGGTCGAGAACGCCGCTGGTGCGGAGGCACTGGGGACCTTCCTGCGGCTGTGGGAGGACCATCTGGACACGTCCGGTCCTGACCGTCTCGTTGTGCTGCCCTCGGCTGATCATGACTTCTCCCGGCTGGCGTGCGGGTCACGATCCGCCGAGCAGCTGCCGGCCGCCTTCACGTTCCTACTGACGTGGGGATCCATCCCCTCGATCTACTACGGCGACGAGATCGGCTTGCGCTATCTCGGCGACATGCCTGATCGCGAGGGCAGCATCTGGAATCCACGGTTCAACCGCGCCGGCTGCCGCACACCGATGCAGTGGGACAACGCCCTCCCGAACGCGGGGTTCTCAACTGCGGCCACCGAAGCCATCTACCTCCCTCAGGATCCCGAACCCGACCGCCCCACCGTGGCGGCCCAGCGTGACGACCCGGGGTCGATGCTCCTCTGGGTGCGTGAGCTGATCGAGCTGCGCCGCGGGGTGCCCGCCCTGCGGCCGGCGGCGTCGCGCCGCGTCCTGTCCGCCGGCTATCCCTTGGTGTTCCTGCGCGGGGACAGCCATTTTGTCGTGGTGAACCCCCACAGAGAGCCGGCCCAGATCAAACTCGATGCGCTCGCCGAAATCACCGTGACTGCAGTTGCCGGTACCGGCGTCAGCATCGGCGGCGGCGGCGTCGTTGACGCAGCCGGACTTGGGTACGGGATCTTCGAGATCGACGTCGATCCGCCACACCGTCCCGGCGCCGAGACATGACCACTGCTGCGATGATCGATCTTCTCCACCCAAGCAGACGCAGCCTTGCGCCGTGGATGTCGGCTTGAGCGAGTGCGGCGTTCCCCACGAGCTGGACGTCACGCTCGACCGGAACTCCCCGGTGCCGCTCTACAGACAGCTCGCCCGGTCCATTGAGACCGCGATCACCACCGGTGTCCTCGGTGCAGGCGAGAGGCTCGAGAACGAAGTGTCGCTGAGTCTTCGGGTTGGCCTGTCTCGGCCCACGGCACGGCAGGCGATCCGGGAGCTGGTCAACAAGGGACTGCTGGTCCGCAAACGTGGCGTCGGCACCCAGGTGGTGGGATCCCCATTTCGTCGTGACCAGAGGCTGACCAGTCTGAACGCTGACCTCGTGCAGGCCGGCAGGGTGCCCAGCACCCAGCTGCTGGAATTCTCGGTCGGCCCGCTAGATCCTGAGGTCGCAAGCGCCCTCGACGCAGCTGACATCACCGAGCGGGATTTCATCCAGGTCCGTCGGCTCCGGCTCGCCGACGACCTGCCGCTAGCGATCTTGACCAACTACTTGCCGGCTAGCTTCCACCTCACGCGCGAGGTGCTGGAGGAACGCAGCCTGTACGCGACGCTGCAGTCGCACGGGGTGAACCTCAAAATCGCCCACCAGCGGACCTCGGCCCGCTTGATGACCAACGACGAGGCCGCACTGCTCGACGAAGAGTCGCCCTGCGCCTGCCTCACCGTCGACCGGATCACCGACGACGACACCGGACGCTTCGTAGAGCTCGGCCGGCACCTCTACCGCGCTGCGCAATACAGCATTCAGTCCAACCTGATGGTCTAGACCGGCGTCACGCACAACGCAACCCACGCGGAGTGGTTCCCACCTAAGGCTTGGAGACCTTTCGGTCGTCTCCCACCGCGTTGACGAGCCAATCCTGTAATGACAGGATGCTATCTCGCGCAGTTCTACTAGGGGGAGTGAAGTGACCGTCTCCACACACAGCGGTCGGACCGACTGGAGCACCCGGACGGTCGTGGTCACCGGAGCCTCTGGTGGTGTTGGTCGGGCCACGGCTGCATGGCTGGCGGAGCAGGGCGCCACCATCTTCTCCTTGGATCGTCGCCGGCGCGACGACGTCGTCGGCACCTTTGTCGAGGTTGACGTGTTGGACGAGCTGTCCGTGGAGGCGGCGATCGCCGAGGTCGCTGCAGCGGCTCCACGGATTGACGGGTTGGTCGCCGCCGCCGGGCTGTCGGAGGAGCCGACGCCGGCTGAGCAGATGTCTCTGGAGGTGTGGCAGCGCAGCATCGGGGTCAACCTGACCGGGGTCTTCCTGACCTGTCGCACCGTCGGGCGGGTGATGCTCGAACAGGGGATCGGCAGCATCGTCACCGTCGCGTCGATGTCGGGGGCTCACATCGTGAACGTTCCGCAGCGGCAGGCGGCGTACAACGCATCAAAGGGTGGGCTGGTCGCGCTGACGAAGTCGCTAGCGTTCGAGTGGGCGGGTCGGGGGGTCCGGGTCAACGCCGTCTCGCCGGGGTACGTCGACACACCCCTGCTGGGAAGCAAGCAGGACCTGCATGAGCAGTGGAAGGGCGCGACTCCGCTGAAGCGGTTCGCCGAGCCGTGGGAGGTTGCCGCGGCCGCGGCCTGGCTACTCGGTGACGAGTCGTCCTTCTGCGTGGGCACCGAGCTGTTGATGGAC
>DATDAP010000251.1:0-11012 GCA_036525335.1 Microlunatus sp.
TGAACCGCCCCGACATCAACGACAAGGAGTCCGACCGGGCCGGTGAGGCCGACATGGACGTCGCCAAGCACCGCAACGGCCCGACGAAGATGATCACCGTGGCGTTCCAGGGGCACTACAGCCGCTTCGCGGACATGATGCACTGACGCCAGCGGCCGCGGTCCTTGGTTTGTGTCCGCTGTCGACGGTAGGCGTAGTCAGGTGGGCCCCGACTGGCTCCCGGATGTCAGGCCGTGCCCCGCACTCTGAGCCCGCCCGGATCCAGCAGCTTCTCCCCGACGGAACGGTCTCCGTCAGTCGTCTGCCCCTGAAGGCGTTCACCGGGCCTCAGTTGATCTCACTCGATTGCACTGCGCTTGCCGACCGTGCCGAGTTCGTGCACGTCAAGGCTCATCACGTCGACCACGACGGCGCTGTGGGCCCCGTCGACCTGCCGAAGGCGCTGGGAATACTGTGCCGTCACGGCTACAGCGACCCGATCACGATCGAGTACGAAGCACCGGCGGCGACCCCTGGGCCAATACCGGCCGCGTGATCGACGTGACCTGCACCGCCATCGCCGCTCGCTGACACACCCCGAAGAACGGAGACATCATCATGGAAGACCAGCGCGAAACGGTCGATGTGCTGATCGTGGGCTCCGGCCCGGCCGGTGCCACCTACGCCCGCACCATCGGCGATGCCGCCCCCCGGGCCACGGTGCTGATGGTCGAGGTCGGGCCGATCGTCCCTGGTTCCCGGGGGGATCACACTCAGAACATGACCGACGAGGAACGCGCGGCCGCGCAGCTTCTCACCCAGGGACCCGATTCCGGTGTGGTGCGAGCCGCCGCCCTGTCCGACATCGCCCCGGGTATCGACCCCAGCCTCGAGTTCCGGCAGACGATCCTGCCGGGTCTCCACTTCGTGGACCCCCGCCCCGCGCTGGAGCCGGGCGAGGTCGGTCTGCCAGCCGCGAGCATGGCGAGTGGTGTCGGAGGGATGGGAATCCACTGGGGCACCTCCAGTCCCCGTCCCCAGCAGTCCGAACGCATCCCCTTCATCGACGCCGACGACCTCGACACCGCCCTTGCCCGCGCCGAGGAGCTGCTCAGTACGACCGCGTTCGCGGTCCCGGGTCGGGGTCTGCCCGAGGCGTTGCGGGCGGCCGTGGCGGAGGCACTGGACGGTCCGGGCCTGAACCCCACAGGTTTCATGCCGACCTCCACCCGGTGGGAGAACGGCTCGCTGCGGTTCGCGGGCACGGGTGCGATCCTCGGTGAGCTCGAGAGCAGAATGGCCGGCTTCGAGCTGCGCGCCGAGACGCTCGCCGAGCGTGTCCTGGTCGAGGACGGCGTGGCTGTCGGCGCGGCTCTGCGCGATCGCCGTTCAGACACCACCTACGAGGTGCGAGCCCAGCACGTCGTGGTGTGCGCCGACGGACTGCGTACGCCGCAGGTGCTCTTCGCCTCCGGCATCCGCCCTTCGGCTCTGGGTCACTACCTGAACGAGCACTTCCAGATGGCCACCTTCCTCACCCTCGACGACGAGTTCGATCCGCAGCGGTTCGACCACGATCCGGAGAACGTGGTGAGCATCGTGACCCCGTTCTCCGACGCCCGCCCGTTGCAGATGGGTGTCATCGCCCTCGCCAGCTCCGCGTTCAAGATCAATCTCGGCGACGGTGCCTCACTCGGTGGCGACCGCTCGATGTCCCGGCTGGCCATCACCGCGTGCTACGCCGCCAAGGACATCCAGTTCACCGACGCGGTCGAGTTCAGCGACTCCGAGGTCGACTTCTACGGCATGCCGCGGATGCGGATCAGCTACTCCCACACCGACGCCGACCGCGCCGTCATCGACCAGATGCGCGAAGTGTCGGTGGCCGTCGCCGGACGTCTGGGGACACCCATGGACCCCCCCGAGCTGGCCGCCGGCGGTTCGTCACTGCACTACCAAGGCACCGTCCGGATGGGGGCCACCGACGACGGGACGTCCGTCTGCAGTCCCGACCTCGAGGTCTGGGGCGTCGAGAACCTCTACCTCGGCGGCAACGGAGTCATCCCCACCGCAACGGCCTCGAACCCGACCCTCACCACCGTCGCCCTGGCCTGGCGCGCCGCAACTCGCCTTGCCGAGCGTCTGACCGAGAAGCCGGTCGAGACCTCAGGCGTCACCGCCTGACGTCGCCAGAACCGTCGTACAGGCGATCCTCGACTCGAGGCAACAGGGGGCGACGGGGACGTCGCGGCGTCAGCTCCCCGCCGGAATGAGCACTCGACCCGACTGCGCACGAGCTCTTCAGAAACCAGGACGAAATTCACGGTATTGCGCCGATCTCGGCCGGATCGCTATCATGTTGTATTTGTCTGAACACAAGAAAGGCGCCGATTTCTCGGCGCCTAGTTCGAGATTAGCCCAAGCACCGTCATTCGTCAAGGAGCACCGTTGCCGAACTCAGGGAAGCACCTGACCGAGAGCGCGCCGAAGCACGAGATCGCCCGAGAACAAGGCTATGTGAGCATGCTGTACCAGGTACTCGATGCCGCGCACGCCCGCGCCGCCGAGGATCTCCGGCTGACCCACGGAGGTCCGACGACCGGCACCGATCAGGCCGCGACCGAGCGCGAGTCCTTTGCCCGGACCTATGCGGGACGGTCCGATCAATTGCTGAATGTGGAACGTGGACTGTGTTTCGGGCGGCTCGATTCCGTCGGTGGTGAGACGTCGTACATCGGTCGCATCGGGCTCTTCGACGACGACTATGATCCGCTGCTCCTCGACTGGCGCGCACCGGTGGCGGAACCCTTCTACCGGGCGACGACTCAAGCCCCGATGGGGGTGTTCCGGCGCCGCCACATCCGACTGACCGGACGGACCGTGGCCGCCGTCGACGACGACGTCCTCGACCTGGACGCCCTGGCCGAGCACGATGACGCAGGCCTGATCGGTGAGGCGGCGCTGTTCGCCTCGCTGTCGGCCCACCGCACTGGCCGGATGTCGGAGATCGTCGCGACGATCCAGGCGGAGCAGGACGCCATCATCCGCTCCGGCCTGCCCGGCGTCCTGGTCGTTCAGGGTGGCCCAGGCACCGGGAAGACGGTCGTCGCCCTGCACCGTGCCGCCTATCTGCTGTACACCCATCGGGACCAGCTGGCCCGGCGCGGGGTGCTGCTGGTCGGGCCGAACGCGACCTTCCTGCGCTACATCGAGCAGGTGCTGCCCTCGCTGGGCGAGAACGAGGTGGTCCTGTCCACCATCGGTCAGCTGCTCCCCGGCGTGGTCGCGACCGCCGCCGAAGCCCCGGAGGTGAGCCGGCTCAAGGGCCGACGCGAGATGGTCGATGTGATCGCCCGCGCGGTGCGATCCGCTCGGCGGGAGCGGGTGCGGGACCTCACCCCCGAGCGTCTGCTCACGAAGCTCTGGTCATGCCCGGAGCGACTCGCTGCCGCCGCTCCGGAACTCACTGCGACCGAGCGGGCCGCTCTGCAGCGCGATCCGGGCGGTCCCTGGGCCAGGGCCGACGTCGCGCTGCTCGACGAGGCGGCCGAGCTGCTCGGTGACACCGAGGCGGTCGTAGGCCAGTGCCGCCGAGAAGCCGCCGAGCGGGCCGAGGCGGAGGCCGAGCACCTGGCGTACACGCACGCGACGATCGAGAGCGGACTCGCCGTGGGAGCGCTGACGATCGACCCGCTGGATGTCCAGCCGTTCATCGCGATGATGGCGGAACGGACCCGGCATCGCGAGGCGGTCGGCAGCATCGCCGACCGGGCCGCCGCCGACCGCACCTGGCAGTTCGGCCACGTGATCGTCGACGAAGCGCAGGAACTGTCGCCGATGGAGTGGCGGATGCTGATGCGCCGCTGCCATCGGCGGTCGATGACCCTGGTCGGAGATCTCGCTCAGGCGGGCAGCGACGCCGGGGTGCGGTCGTGGGCGGACCTGCTCGACCAGTACGCACCGGGCCGTTGGCGTACCGCCGAGCTGACGGTGAACTACCGGACACCGACCGAGATCATGGCCGTGGCGAGCGATGTGCTGACCGCGATCGATCCTGTGGCCACGCCCCCGGTGTCCGCGCGATCCACCGCGGGACGCCCGTGGGGTCGCTGCGTGTCGGCCGACGAGCTCGTCTCGGCCCTGATCGAGGCCGTCGTCGCCGAACAGGTCGCGACCGGGGACGGACGCCTGGCCGTCATCGTGCCCGGAACCCGCTACGCCGACCTGGCCGGCCGCCTGTCGGCCGCGCTGCCCGGGGTGACGTACGGGTCGTCGACCTTGCTCGACGCCAGCACCGCGCTCCTCACCGTCGACCAGTCGAAGGGACTCGAATTCGACTCGGTCCTGATTGCCGATCCGGCCGCCATCCTGCGGGACTCACCGCGCGGCGGCTCGGATCTCTACGTCGCAGTGACCCGGGCGACCCAGCGGTTGGGCGTGATCGCGGTCGACTCACAGCCGGACGTCCTGCGCGGTCTGGAGGTGGGCGAAGGGGAGTCGCCCGCTGCGGGTTCTGTCCCGTGAACCACCTCGGAGGTGGTCCACGGAACAGAACTCACGTCGTCAGGCCGGTGCGGAGGCCAGGTCGCGCGCGGCCACCTCGCTGCCGTTCCGCCGGGCGGTGTCTCCGAGCCAGTGGGCACTCGGCTTCGGGGTCCGCTGCTGAGTGGTCCGGTCGACGGCGATGAGGCCGAACTCGGGCAGGTAGCCGAAGATCCACTCGAAGTTGTCGAAGGCGCTCCAGGCGATGTAGCCGCGCACGTCGATGTCGTCGGCCAGGCAGCGGGCCACGCCGGCGACGGCGGTCTGAAGGTACGCCAGCCGCTGGGTGTCATCGTCGGTCGACAGGCCGTTCTCGGTGACCATGATCGGAATACCGGCGACCCGCCAGGCCTCCCGGATGGTGGCCTCGAGCGCTTCGGGGTAGATCTCCTCGCCCATCTGGTTGACGGTGGCCCCGGCGGGCGCCGGTTGCACCCCGTCGGCTCCGAAGATCGTCCGGCCGTACGTCTGGATGCCCACGAAATCGTCGCTGCGGGAGGCCTCGAGGAAACGCAGGTTGACCTCGTGGCGTACGCGACCGGCGACTGTCTCGCCACCCGGAGCGGCGTGGATGTCGGTGTTCGCGAGGGTCCAGCCGACAAGCAGGTCCGGTCGATGCGCCTTGATGGCGTCGCGTCCGGCCTGGTGCGCGGCCAGCTTGATGTCGTACCCCCGCTTGGTGGCGGTGAACTGGAAGGGAGCGATCCGATCAGCCGTGGTGCCGAGCGAGCTGGCGGCCGCCGCCCACATCGGCACCCGGGCCCGTTCCTCGGCCGTCTCCCCGCCGATCCCCAGCTCGACGAGCAGGTACGGCAGATTCGGCTCGTTCAGGGTGCAGGCGACGCCGATCAGATCGCCGAGGTGCTGCATGACCACGTCGCAGTAGCGGCCGAACAGCCCGGGCGTCGCGCCGTCCTCCCAGCCGCCCTGGGCCAGCAGCCAGCGGGGCGAGGTGAAGTGATGGAAGGTGACGATCGGGACGAGGCCGTGCGCGTGGCAGGCGATCAGCATGTCGCGGTAGTGGTCGAGCGCGGTGGTGGAGAACTCGCCCGGCTCGGGCTCGATCCGGGCCCACTCCAGGGAGAAGCGGTAGCTGCCGAAGCCGAGGTCGGCGATCAGGGCGATGTCGTCGCGGTAGCGATGGTAGTGATCGATCGCGTCGCCCGACGGCTCGGCGAAGATCGTGCCGGGCAGGTGCTCCAACAGCCAGACATCGCTGTTGACGTTGCCGCCCTCCACCTGGTGGGCGGCGGTGGCAACACCCCAGAGGAAGTCGGTGGGGAAGGGGGCTGCGGTGGTCATGGGTGGCTCCGGTTTCGCGAGGAGGGGTCAGGGGGTTTCAGCGGACGGTCTTGATGCGGGTAACGGTCAGGGCCCCGAGGGCGCAGAGCACGGCGGCGCCGATCCACAGCACCTGGTAGTTGTGCCCCGCGCCGATGGCCAGCACGATCGGAGCCATGGCGGGCACCAGGATGTTCGGGATGTTCAACGCGAGCCCGAAGACGGCCATGTCCTTGCCGGCGTCGCGGGCATCCGGGAGGACGGCGGCGCACAGCGCGAGATCGACGGTCAGGTACATGGCCTGACCGACGGCGAAGATCATCCAGGCGATCAGGAACTGGCTGAAGGTGCTCGCGGTGGCGGCCACCACGAGGGCCAGGGCCATCAGCAGGGCGGCGGCGATGACGAACGGCTTGCGGCGACCGATCCGGTCCGACAGCCAGCCGGACAGGGTGAAGAAGACGATGCTGATCGGTGCTGACGCCAAGGTCAGCAGGCCCGCGTTCTTCCCGGCTTCGGCGATCGTCAGCCCCAGACCGTCCATCATGAAGTAGATGAAGAAGGCGAACAGGGCGGTCATCGCGATGCCGGCCAGGAAGCGGGAGACCCAGGCCCAGCCGAAGTCGGGATGCTTCCGGGGATCGACCAGGAAGCCCTTCGCGATGCCGGCCACGTTCAGCGGCGGCACCTCGGTCGCGGCCTTGGCCGGATCCTGGTAGAGCACGAGCAGCGGCAGGCTGGTCACGATCGCCATGAGCACCGGGACGGTCATCATCAGCAGGGGAGTGTTCACCAGCCAGGCGGCCAGGTAGGAGCCGGCGGAGAAGGCCAACGCGCCGAAGAGCCCCATCAGGCCCATCACCCGGGCCCGCATCCGGTCGGGTACGGCCTCGACCGGGATCACCGCGTAGGCGTTGAAGGCGGCCTGGGCGGTTGCGATACCCACCACGTACGCGATCATGATCACCGGGATCGAGGAGACGAGACCGATCACGGCCATGGCCAGCAGGGCGGGGATCAGGCAGCCGATGATCCACGGTCGTCGCCGGCCGAAGCGGCTTGTCGTGCGGTCGGAGAGAGCGCCACCCAGCGGCACGGTGACCAGCATCAGCAGGGCCCCGACCGACACCGCCAACCCGTACGTCGTCTCCTTGTTCGCCGGGTCGATGGTCGCGATCCGCAACGACAGCGCGGTGCTCAGGGTCAGCATCATCACGTACATGCCGATCGCCGCGATCAGCACGAAGGCGATGGTGCGGCGAAC
The DNA here is from genome assembly GCA_036525335.1 of Microlunatus sp. Lineage (GTDB taxonomy): Bacteria > Actinomycetota > Actinomycetes > Propionibacteriales > Propionibacteriaceae > Microlunatus. The sequence continues at coordinate 7,067 of DATDAP010000251.1, forward strand.
CGATCGGTGGTCGACCCCCGGGTGGCCGGCCGTCGGCTCGAGCGTCTCAGCCAAGCGCACGAGTCCGGTCGGCCGGGTGGCAGGTGGTGCGTCGATCATCTGGAACCTCTTCGTCGAGGGAGCCGTAGCTCCGGACCTGATGCCGATCGGTGGTGGATCGGTGAACAGGACTCTAGGCGAACCTTGACCAAAGTGGAATATGTTGCGAGGTGTTAGTTAGACCACACTGGTACGGGTTCGTTCGAGTAGGCGATCGAGACGGACGGATGCTGCCACCGCCGCCGGACTAGGCGGAGGTGGGCGTCGCAGGTTTGCGGATGAGGTCCATGAAGGACGCGAGATGGGCGCCCATGTCGACGCTGCGGTCTTCCAACCAGGCCACCTGGATGCCCTCGATGAGCGAGGTGATCAGCCGGGCGACGACGTCGAGATCCAGATCGTCCCGCAGGTGGCCGGCCCGGTCCTCCAGCTCCAGCTCGATCCGCACAGAGGCCAGGAACTCCGTCTGCTGCTTGTGGATGGTCTCGCGTGCGGCGTGGTCCTGACCCAGCGCCTCGGCCCGCAGCACGGTGTCGAGCTGCAGCACACCAGGGATCGTGGCGTTGTGGTTCATGATCGCGGGCACGGCCTCGAGCAGTCCCAGCCGGCGGATGAGCGCCCGCTGCTCGGGTCCCTCACGCTCTCGCCGGCGCGCCAGCACGGCTTCCAGGAGAACGTCCTTCGACCCGAAGTGATGCAGCAACGCCGTGTGACTGGTGCCGATCTGCTCGGCGATCTGACGGATGGACAGTCGCTGCGAGCCCTTCTTCGCGAACACGTCGAGGGCGGCGTCGACCAGGGCGGCCCTGGTCCGCTCGCCGTTGGCGTACGGCCCGCGACGGCGGGGTGTCGATCCGGTGGCAGGCTGCGTCACGCGATCGACCTCCTCTCGTCCGTCAGCCTAACCGCTACCGATGTGGTCCGTCCTGGTGCATGTTCGCTACCGCCACATTGACCAACACGGTTCGGGCCAGGGCGGGCTGTGACGGCGCGGAAGCGGCCGCCAGTGCCCGGGATCTGGCACCATGCCCCGGTGACGATCATCGCGGCCGCCGACGGATCCGCCCTCGGCAACCCGGGGCCGGCGGGTTGGGGCTGGTACGTCGACGACGACCGGTGGGCGAGCGGCGGCTGGCCGCACGGCACCAACAACATGGGTGAGCTCACCGCGGTCCTCGATCTGCTGCAGCAGACCGCCGACACCGATGAAGACCTGCTGGTCTACTGCGACTCCACGTACGTGATCAACTCGATCACCAGGTGGATGCCGGGATGGAAACGCAAGAACTGGCGCAAGGGCGACGGCAAGCCCGTGCAGAACGTGGAGATCATGCAGGCCCTGGACGCGGCCATGCAGGGTCGCCGGGTCCGGTTCGAGTGGGTCAAGGGCCACGCCGGGCACGAGCTGAACGAGCAGGCGGACCGGCTGGCCAACGCTGCCTCGATCGCTTACAGCCAGGGGAAGCTGGCCGATCCTGGACCCGGCTTCCGAGGTGGGCGAGCGAACGAGCACGGCCACGCCGGCTATCTCCCCACTCCCAAGCCGGAGCCGGAGGCCGACCTGTTCACCCTGCTCGACGACGAGCCGACCGACGAGGAACGGGTGATCGCGCTCGAGCGTGACCTGCTGAGCGCCGACGTACGGTCCGATTCGGCCGCCGTGGCCGCCCTGCTGCATCCGGACTGGACCGAGATCGGCCGGTCCGGCCGGCTGTGGACGCGGGACGAGGTGCTGGACGGGATCGCCCCGCTGACCGAGCCGGTCACCCTTGACCCCCTTGCGGTCAGCCGGGTCGATGAGACCACCATCCTGCTGCTCTGGCGGGCGGTGACCGATCAGCGGAGTGAGCTCCGCAGCTCGTGGTGGGTGCGTGACGGCGGCGACTGGCGCCAGCGGTTCCATCAGGGCACCGATGAGGGCTGACCCCTCGAGGCGCTCACCGACTAACATCACGCCGGTGACCACCCTCGTACTCACCGTCGTCGGTGACGACCGTGTAGGACTGGTGAAGGCCCTGGCCGACGTCGTGTCCAGCAACGGCGGCAACTGGGAGCGCAGCCACCTCGCCGAGCTGGCCGGGACGTTCGCCGGTGTCGTGCTGATCACCGTCCCCGATCGACAGTCCGATCGCCTGCAGGCGGCGCTGGCGCCGCTCGAGGGTCTGCTCGACGTGTCGGTGCGGTCGGCCGCCTCGGATCCCGTCGAGGTGGCGGGTCGACGTCAGGTCAGACTCGAGCTGCTGGGCAACGACCGGCCCGGCATCGTGGCCGCCGTCTCCGGCGTCCTCGCCCGGCACGGCCTCGGGGTGGCCGATCTCCAGACGGCGACCCGGGCGGCGCCGATGGCCGGCGGGTTGCTCTTCGAGGCCAGTGCGGTGATCACCGTCGACTCGCTGGACTCTCTCGACGCGGTCAGGACCGCTCTGGAGGAGCTGGCCACCGAGATCCTGGTCGACGTGTCGGTGGTCGAACTCGACTGACAACAACCCTCCTTTTCGCTGACGCACTCCTTCGTGCGCTCACGCGGGTGGTGCAACACGTGCGTGAGTGCGCGGAGGCGTGCGTCACCGATGAGTTCGCCGTGGGCATCGAGTCTCACCTGGCATGACGACAATGGAATCCACGGTGGCTCTGCCTCCGATCGTCGACGCCGAGACCTGGCGCCATGACCTCGACGAGCTCCGACGCCGCGAGAAGGCGGCCACCCGCGAGCTCGACGCCATCGCCGCCCAGCGGCGACGCCTCCCGATGGTGGCCCTGCCGGACTACACCCTGCAGGGTGAGGACGGCCCCATCCGGTTGGCCGACGTCTTCGCCGGCCGCAGCCAGCTGATCACCTACCACCACATGTGGTCACCGGGAGCGGAGTGGCAGTGCGGTGGCTGCACCGGCTTCACCTCGCAGTTCACCCGACTGGACTTCCTGACCGCGTACGACGCCCGATTCGTCATCGTCACCCAGGGTCCGATCGAGGAGGCGCTGGCGTACAAGGAGAAGGTCGGCAACCAGATGACCTGGTACTCCACCGCCGACAGCCCCTTCGGTGCCGATGTCGACGCCCCACCCGGTGGCGGCTTCGGGGTGAACGTGTTCCTGCGAGACGGCGACACCGTGTATCGCACCTGGCACACCAGTGGCCGCGGCACGGAGCAGCTCAGTCACTCCTTCCCCCTGATCGACCTGCTCCCTTGGGGCCGTCAGGAGCCGTGGCAGGACTCCCCGGACGGCTGGCCCCGGTCGCAGACGTACGAGGGCTGGCTCGACTCCCCGGACATCGCCCGGTTGTACGGCCCGGCCCAGGAGCGCTAGCTCCGGCTCCGCTTGCCGGTCGTCGGGGCGGCCGGTGGGGCCGGCGGGGCCGTGGTCCCGCGCAGCACCAGGCGGGTCGGCAGCAGCACCTGCTGGTCGGGCCGGCTGATCTCGTCACCGACCGCCTGCAGCAGCAACCGGGCGGCGATCGCACCCTGGCGTCGGACATCCTGGGCGATGGTGGTCAGGTCGAACATGGACGCCATCGCGTGGTCGTCGATGCTGATCACCGAGATGTCGCCGGGCACCCTCAGCCCGGCCCGCCGCAGCGCCCACAGGGCGCCGATCGCCAGCTCGTCGTACTCGGCGAAGACTGCCGTGGGGAGGACGGGCCGCGACAGCAGCTCGGTCATCGCCTGGGCCCCGCCCTCGGGACCATGGGGCCCCGTGGCGACCAGCCCGTCGGGCAGGGTGAGGCCACCCGCCCGAAGCGCCTCCTCGCAACCCCGGCGCCGCTCCGCCGACGACTCGAACTCGAACCGGGGGTCGTCGGCCTCGCCGAGGATCAGGCCGATCCGACGATGTCGCAGGTGGAGCAGGTGGTTGACGGCCTGTCGCGCCGCGCCGACCGCGTCGATGCCGACGGCCGGCGCCCCCG
>DATDAP010000252.1:0-6481 GCA_036525335.1 Microlunatus sp.
GACCTACTCGGGCCGACTCAGGATGTCGACGGTGTCGGGGAGGGGGTCGTCGTGCGGACCGTCCTGTCCTTGCCACGCCTGCTCGATCGCGGGGATCATGACGGTCGTGGGCCGCGGAGAACCGGCATGACGGAGCAGCGAGCGAAGACGAAGGTCGCCGTCCTCGGGGGAGGTCCGGGCGGTATCGCGGCTGCGTTCTGGCTGACGGCGACCCCCGAGCTGCGGGACCGGTTCGACGTCACGGTGCACACGCTCGGCTGGCGCCTCGGCGGCAAGTGCGCGAGCGGACGCAACCAGGACGAGGGAAGCCGCATCGAGGAGCACGGGCTGCACGTGTTGATGGGGTGCTATCACGACGCGTTCGCGATGATCCGCGCCTGCTACGACGAATGGAGGCCGCGTTACGGCTGCCCGATCACGAAGTGGACTGACGCGTTCACCGCGGTCCGGAGCGCTGCGGTCCAGGAGTACGACACCGCCACGGGCAGCTGGTCACCGTGGACGTTCCGTCTACCCGAGGTGCCGGGATGGCCCGGCGATGACGATGCGTCGGATGCCGAGCTGGTGGCGGCGATGTGCACCGCGCTCCTCGGCATGCTCGACAGCACGCCAGCGCTGAACCGTGTCGAGAGGGCCATCTACCGAGAGGTGCACGAGCATCTGAGAGCAGTGGCGCAGCATCCGGTGAGCAGCACTCGTGCTGAGCGGGATGTGCTGGCCGACGCACTGCTCATGGCCGCCGAACGGGTGGGTCACCAGCTCCGATCGCCCGCGCAGGGTGTCGACGCAGATCTGGTCCACCTGTACATCGTGCTCGGTCTCGGGTTCAGCGCCGGACGCGGCTGGCTGACGGACCTGCTCTGTCGGGGGGACTCGGGGATCGATGCGATCAACGAGCTGGATTTCCGCGCCTGGCTGGCGTCGCACGGAGCACCCGCAATCGCACTGGACTCGGCGCCGATCAAAGCGCTCTACGACCTCACCTTCGCGTACCGGAGAGGCGATGCGGGGTCACTGGACAACGGCTCGATGGCCGCCGGCGTCACCTGGCGGTTCGTGCTCGACCTGGTCGTCGGCTACCGACATGCGCCGTTCTGGAAGATGAAGGCCGGGACCGGCGACGTGATCTTCACTCCGCTCTACCAGGTGCTCACCGCGCGCGGTGTGACGATCGACTTCTTCCACCGGGTGACGTCGCTCGCGTTGACACCGGACGGCTCCCAGCTCGAGACGATCGGGATCAGTGAGCAGGCGACGACGGTGACCGGGTCGTACCAGCCGCTCGTCGAGGTCTTGGGACTCGACTGCTGGCCGGACCGGCCGCTCTGGGATCAGCTCGTCGGCGGCGCCGCCCTGGGCGCAGCCAAGACCGACTTCGAACACGGGATCGACCCGCCGTCATCGACGGAGATCGAGCTCCGGCTCGGCGTCGACTTCGATTCTGTCGTGCTCGCGATACCGCCGGCCGAGATCGAGAGGGTCTGGCTGAGGCAGCCGCAGGACGACAGCTGGCAGAACATGCTGATCAACAGCCACTCGGTCGCCACGGCGGCGTTCCAGCGCTGGTTGGCGCCGCCGAGCGACGGGCTCGGCTGGAGCTCGCAATCGGACGCGACCATCGTCACGGCGTACGTCGAGCGATTCGACTCGTGGGCCGACATGTCGCAACAGCTGTCCCTGGAGGACTGGCCCGAGCCCGGCCGCCCGCGGTCGATCGCCTACTTCTGCGGCTGTCTGCCCGACGGGACGATCCCGCACCCCCCGGAGGATGCCGAGGCGTGGCTCGCCCGCTCGATCGCGCCGCTGTGGCCCGATGTGGTGGATCCTGACGGCGAACTCGAGCCCGGCATCGTCACCTCGTGCTACGACCGCGCGAACACCGAGGGCTACGAGCGGTATGTCCAGACCCCGGCCGGCAGCGTCAAGTACCGCCTGCGACCCGACACCGCGTACTTCGGCAACCTGTACGTCGCGGGCGACTGGACCCTGACCCGCTACAGCGGCGGATGCTTCGAGTCCGCGATCGAGTCGGGCCGGCGGGCGGCCGAGGCGATCGCGGCAGCCCGCTGAGTCACGTCCTGGTCGCCACGACCCTGCCGGGTAGCGCTGTGAAATCGAACAGGACCCGGGCCCCGAAGGTCAGCGGCACGACCGTCCTGCCCGCGTCCGGCTCGGTCCCGAGCAGGTCGCGGACGATCTGGTGACTCTCGCACGTCGTGATCGCGAACTCGTACGTCCACCACTGCAGCGGCCCACCGCCCGCGAGCCCGTCGATCTGCGCCGGCGAGTCGACGATCGCCTGATAGCAGGCCCGGGTCGGGTCGAGCGAGTCGCGGAGCTGCTTCAGCTGCACCGTCGGCAGGATCGAGCCGGCCAGCAGCGCGTCGCTGAGCTCGATCTCGATCCCGTCCAGCAGGGCCTCGACGAAGATCTTGGCGGCCTCCGGCCAGCCGCCGCCCCCCGGCGACGGGTGCTCGATCAGCGGCGCGTCCCCGGTCACCGTCAGCAGCGGGCCGAGCCGTGCCCTCGTCTCGGGCGCCAGCTTGTCGAGCAACGTCGTGGCGCAGCTGTAGGAGGCGGGTCCAGACGGGCGGTCGCTGGGGAGCGTGATCTGTCCGCCGACCTTCGGCCAGCCCCACACCTCGCGGCCGGTCAGCAAACCGATCGTGTAGTCGATGAACACGTACGGCGTCCAGAGCACGATTCGCTGGCTGCCGGTCGCCAGCTCGGTCTCCACCAACGGCACCCACAGCGCGCACTCGCGGCCGGGCTCCCACCCGATCCGATCCGTCGCGGACGTGCAGCGCTCGATACCCATGAAGCTCACCATGGCGGCAGCGACGGGGACGTCGTACCTGACGCTCGTGCCGCCGATCGGGTTCAGCATGCTGTCGACGAGCGACTGCATGGCCGGCTTGCTCGCTCGGAAGCCGAACACGTACGAGGTCGCGCCGGTGAAGACGGCCGGTGGTGCCAAGCTCGCGGCGCCGTGGCCTACGAACGACACGAAGGGCGGGTTCGTCACGGCTGTTCCCTCGTCGTGCCTCGTGGCAGGCGCTGCAGGAAGTCGTACCCCACGATCTCCTCCGGCTGACCGCAGATCGCCTTCGACGCCGCCATGCCCGACATCGTCGCGGCCTCGATGGCTGTGGTGTTGAACCCGTTGCGGGTGGCCTCCCCTGCCAGAACGAGGTTGTCGAAGCCGCTCTCGAGGGGATGCAGCCGAAACTGCGTGGTGCCCGCTGCCGACCGGACGCAGCATTCGGTCGGATCGATGTTGGCGCGCAGGAACTGCTGGTCGAGCAGGGCGACACCGTGTCCGGTGCCGCTGAAGTCGGTCAGCACCTCCCAGCGGAAGGTGTCGTCCGGGGAGTGCGCTGCCGGCCACTGCCACCTCGACGACTGGTTCAGCCAGTCGATCGTCGAGCTGCGCAGATCGGCCAGGGCCGCGGCGGGTGTGCCGGTCGCCGTGCTGGGCTCTCGATAGAACGCCGTCTTGTAGGTGCCGCACAGGTAGTGCAGCGACTGGGGCTTCGGGAAGCCCATCGCCGGCTCCACCGCGAGCACCTGCGTCATGTCGGCCCAGATGTCCAGGTACTCCGGACCGGAGACGGTGGCCGCCTTGCCGGTCGTCCAGCCGAGCTGCTCGGTCGTCAGGTTCGACCACAGCTGCAGCGCCTGCGTCGGCACGATGCCGATCTTGTTCACGAAGTCGGCGAATCGGGCGCCCTTGGCCAGCAGGGCGTCGCACATGGTCCTCTCGTCGTTCAGCGGCTTGTAGGCACCCATCGAGATCGCCAGCACGACGGTGTCGAAGTCCTCGCCGAGCCTCAGCACCTCCTCGCCGGCGGCGGGCCAGTCGCACCAGTGGCTCTCGAAGTCGACCCCGGACGCCCGCATCGCGCAGCCGTTCTCCAGCTGGGCCCAGTCGGGCTCGCTCGGCCAGCAGACCAGGTGCTCCGACTCGAGCAGGAACGTCGGTCGGTAGGCACCGTCGACCGTGTCGGCCTGACGTTCCAGGTGAACCGCGGCCACGGAACCACCGTCGTCGCTGAGCTCCAGCTGGGTGACCTTGCGGAAGAACCTGACGGTGACGCCGGCGTCCACCAGCGCCTCGTACAGCGGTGCGATCACAGCCTCGCCCATGCCGGTCTGGATGTCCCACATCATCGAGCCCTTGAAGGTGCCCAGCAGGCGCATGATGACCCCGAGCGCCGTGCCGGCCGCGTACGACGGCCGCTCGACGTCACCCTCCTCGTACTGGAACAGCGTGTCGTAGACGATGCGGGTCACGGCCGACTCGGCGACGATCGTCGGATCGCCGCCGTGCTTGATGAGCCAAGCTCGGAAGTCGAGGTCGTCGATCGATTCGAGCGGCGTGTTGGGCAGCCACAGGTCGGTGAGGTAGCCGACGGTTCCGGCGATCGTGATGTCGAGCAGCTCCTCCACGAGCTGGAGCTCGATCGCGAACGAGATGTCGGCGTCGGCCCCACGCACGAGCGTCTTGAGCTGTGAGAACGAGGACTGGAGCCGGCGGAGGCGAGCCACCCGGTCGTCGACCCGCGCGACGGCGATGCGGACCAGCTGGACCAACGACTCCGCCAGCAGGACCGCGATGGCCGGATGTCGCGTCGGTGGGAACTGCTCGACCAAGCGCTCGAACAGGGCGGTCAGGACCTCCCAGATCAGGCCGCACATCGTCTCGAACGCCTCGGCCGGGGTCAGGTCCAACGGACCCTCGCCGGGTACACCACCATTGGTCGGCCAGGTCATCGGGAAGTAGGTCCAGCCCGCCTCGGTCTCGACACCGATCGGGGTGTAGCGCTGCGGCTTGGCCACGTCCCGCCAGGTCTGCAGGGGACAACCGGGCGGTGGCGTCCGGCTCCGGTAGACCTCTTGCACCAGGCGGAACACGTTCGCGTAGCAGCCGAACCAGACGTGCAGACCGTGTTCGAGATTGCGGCCGTACTCGTCACGCCCGCTCGCCGCCTTGCCACCGAGCCGCCAGCCGAGCTGGTAGATGGTCACGTCGTGCAGGGCCCGCAGCTCCGGGGTGCGCGTCAGCTCGTACGCCGTCGTCAGCCCGGCCATCCCGCCGCCGAGGATCGCGATCTTCTTCTTGCCGGGCAGTGCCATCGGGGCCCCCTTGTGCGGTGAGGTGTCAAGGCCGGTGCGCTTCGTCGCGAGGCCACACCAGCCACGGATCTGCGCCGATTCGTTCGAGGATCGCATGAGCGAGGCGCCGCTGCCTATGCTGCTCGGCCACCGTCTCGCCCACTTCGGCCCAAGCGAGGCGGCAGAGCGCCTCGTCGAGCGGCATCCGGTGGCGGACAGCCTCGGCAGCACCTTCGCGGAACAACACCGACGCGGCCTTGCGGCGGCCAGCCGCAAGGACGAGTCTGCCGCGCGCCAGACGCTCGCGGGGCCGGCAGATGTCGATCTTGCTGGCGTACGTGCGCGCGGCCCGGCACGCGGTCTGCGCCGCGGCGACAGCTTCGGGTGTCGCGCCGGCGGTCTCGACGAGGCTGAGGTACACGTCGGCGACGGCCGTCACGCTGACCAGGGCGAGGCCCATCGTCGGGGCGTTCCGCAACATGTTCGCCAGCGCCGTCGAGGCGGCCTCCATCGCCTCGACCGAGTGGCCGGCCTGGAGCTCGGCGGCCGCGCGGATGCCGTCACACAACAGGCGCTCCGCGTCGTGCAGCATGCTGTCATCGCGGGCGAGGGCGATCCGACGCAGCACCGGCTCGGTGGCGCGCCCCCGGATCGCGTCGATCAGTCCCAACCCGGCCAGCACCCAGGCGCGTACCGGGACGTTCTCGACCTGTTCGGCGTCGTCGCCGAAGGCCAGCAAACCGGTCTCTGCCTTGGCGTAGTCGCCGCGCAGAAGGTCCCCGTACGCCCCGATCACCCAGCACGTCTGGAACCGGAAGCGGTCGCCGAGCCGATCGAAGATCGCTGCACCACGGTCGCAGTGGCGATCCAGCGCAGACCAGTCACCCGCGTGGAACGAGTAGACGGCGGACAGCAGGTGGGCGAAGCCCTGGTCGTGCAGGCTGCCGTCGCTCTCGGCGCGCGAGATCGCCCCGCGCCGGTAGTAGCGCGCAACGCCGTGCTGACCGGCCGTCCCCAGGCCGACCGCCAGGCCTCCGAAGCCTTCGACCATCTCCGCCACCGCCCCCGCGCGCTCGGCCCGGTTCAACGAGGTGAGCGTGGCGTGCATGAGGCCGAGCACGTCGCCGTGGAAGTACGCGTGCTCGGCGAGCCTGGTGAAGATGTGAGCGGCCAGCCGATCCCGGTCCCGGACCGTGGTTTCACGCCGTTGGCGTACCACGCCGAGACGGTGCGCCAGCTGGCCACTCGTCTGCACGGCAAGGCTCGCGATCGTTGCGACGCGCGTCGCCGGTACGCGGATTCCACTGAGCTCGGCGCACTTTCGGAACCAGTCGTTGGCTTCGTCGAAGCGGGACAGCTCATGGCA
>DATDAP010000253.1:0-4059 GCA_036525335.1 Microlunatus sp.
CCACCTTGCGCAGAATGAGCCGTTCCCAGTTCAGCAGCTCGAATCGGACGCTCTGATGTACCGGGACCCTGATCTTCTTTTTGCCCACGGGGGTCAGACTAAGGCCCATGATCCGTGCGCATCGGCTGACAGCCGAGTTCATCGGCACCATGATCCTGGTCTTCGGCGGTTGCGGGGCGGGGGTGATCAGCGCCGGCTTCCCCGGGGTGGGTATCGGATTCCTGGGTGTCGCCCTCGCGTTCGGCCTCACCGTGCTGGCCGGCATCTACGCGATGGGCCACATCTCCGGCGGCCACTTCAACCCGGCGGTGACCCTGGGCGCCGCCACGGCCGGCCGGTTCGACTGGCGGGACGTGCCGCTCTACATCGTCGTGCAGACACTCGGTGCCGCGGCCGGCGCGTCGCTGCTCTATCTGGTCGCCCGGGGCGGCCCGGGGTTCAGCACCGCGGGCCCCGGCGGGTTCGCCACCAACGGCTACGCCGAACTGTCCCCCGGTGCATACCCGCTGCTCTCGGTCGGCCTGGTCGAGATCATCCTGACCTTCATCTTCGTCACCGTGATCCTGGGCGCCACCGACGTGCGGGCGCCGTCCGGGTTCGCCGGCATCGCCATCGGGCTGACCCTGACGCTGGCCCTGCTGGTCGCCATCCCGGTGTCCAACGCCAGCCTGAATCCCGCGCGGTCGACCGGGCCCGCACTGTTCGCCAGTCAGGCGCTGCCGCAGCTCTGGGCGTTCTGGGTGTTCCCGATCATCGGTGCGTTGATCGCCGGCGCCGCCTACAAGTTCCTGTTCGGGCTGGCCCCGGTCCGGCCGGCGGTGACGCCGACCGTGCCGGCGCCGGAGTCCGGCGTCTAGTCGTGGTGGTAGTGCCAGGTGCCGCCCAGGTGGGTGTCCTCCTCGTGGCGGCACCGGGCGAACTGGATGCCGTTGCGCCGGAAGATCGCCAGCTCGAGTTCCTCGGTGGTCGAGTCGTCCGGGATCTCGATCACCAGGGCCGGGCGACACGCCTTCGGTTCCCCGGTCGGGTGCCCGGACGATTCCCAGTGCACCAGTTCGGTGATGTACGGCTTGCGGCCGGCGGTCTCGGGTGTGCTCACGGGTGGGACCTTACTGCGGCCGGCCGGTCGCTCGCCCGGTCCGACCGGCGCCGGCACGTTCAGTGCCGACCCCAGCCGGTAGAGCAGGGCCGACCCGGTGCGCCGACCGGAGTTCACCACGTCGCGGACGGGAGTCTTTTCGGGGGACATCGGATCATCATGGCCCGTTGTCGATGACGCCACCATTCTCGACGGCGTTGTTGCGGTCCCGGTTCCTGAGCTTGTACTGGACCAGCTCCCGCCGTCGCCAGGGCAGCACGCCCTCGATCTCCATCGCCAGCGAGAACGACAGGATCGTGCGGATCACCACGATCAGGCCCAGCACCGCGACGTTCTCCAGGGTCGGCTCGACGGCCACGGACAGCAGCAGGTCGGCGGCCACCAGGATCTCCAGGCCGAGAAGCAGCACCCCGCCGAAAGACTCACGCAGCGTGCGGTACGCCTTCCGGCCGTCCCCGCTGCGCCGGTACACCAGACCGGCGTAGACCAGCGACCAGACCAGGCCGATCACCAGAATTACCGCGCCCAGACCCTCAAATGCGCGTGCAGTGTGCTCCATGATTTCGGTGAAGCTCATCTACGGACCGTAACGGCTAAGGGGTAGTTAAGTGATGACAGAAGATGATCGCCTTCGTTCCCGATCGACCGCCGACCTGGTGATCCTGACGATGGCCTTCGCCGTCGGCGCGGTGGTGGTCATCTCGACCCTCTCCCTGTTCGCGATCGAACTGTTCCGCCCGGAGGCGGATACGTCGACCGGTGTTTCCGCGCTGTCCGCCGTGGTAACCGGAGCAGTCAATGTGATCCTTGGGGCGGTGGCCGGTTTCATCGCCGGCCGCTCCTCGGTCCCGCACACCAACGGAAAGGGCAAGGGCACCCCAGATGGCATCATCCCCGATGAACTATGACGACTACGTCGAGTGCATGAGAGCACTGACCGAAGACTTCCTGCCCAACGTCCCGCAGCACTCCGAAGGGCAGATGCCGGGCCTGTACTACCAGGTGAACCTGCTGCGCCATGCCGCGAAGGAGGCGGCGCTCCGCATCCTGCTCGAGGCGGGACAGACGGACCAACACTGGCCCGCGAAGGACTAGCCCACCTCGGTGACCGATACCCGGCGGCGGCCGGCCTGCACCACCCGGAGCACCACCAACGCCACGGTGACGGCGGCCAGTGCGATCAGCACGATCCGGGCGCCGCGGGCGGCCTCGGCCTGCTCCTGCTCGGTTTCGATTGCGGGGGTCATTCGTCGTCATCCTCGTCGTCGTCGTTGTCGTACCAGCCGATCAGCAGTCGCAGCAGCTCGATCACCGACCGGGGCGAACCGGAGATCGAGACGTAGTCGTCGACGCCCTCGGTCTCGCCGATCTGCGCCTCCAGTACCGGGGTGAGCTTGACCTCGGCCTCGCCGATCTCCATCATTCATTTTTCCTCTCGGTTGACACGGATCATCCTTCACCGGCCGTCAACTGCTTGACGGCCAGCTCCAGGTCGGGCAGCAACGCCGGCGCCAGTTCCTCGACGCTGGGCAGGGTGGCCAACCGGTCCAGGCCGGGGTTGCCCATCAGCCCGGACGTCAGGTCGATCAGCAGATCGGCCTCGGCCCGGTTCAGCCGGGCCGTGCCGTCCCGGCGCATGGCCGCCACGGTGGCCTTGGCCTGGGTCCGCAGCCGGGCCCGCAGCGTCGCCGTCGTCGCCTGCTTCGGCATCCGCTCCACGGTCAGCCGCGGCGCCCAGCCGGCCGGGTAGCCGCTGGCGACCAGCGCACTGGCGGCCTCGGTGTTCGCCACGATCATGGTGTCCGCGGCGGCCAGGTACAGCTTCTCCACCATCCGGTCCACCGGGTCGAACCGTTCGGACAGGTCGGCCTCGAACTTGGCCAGCTGCAGGTCGCACTGCCGGTCCAGGTCGGCCTTGGCCGCCTTGATCCGGGCCCGGACCGCGGCGACCAGGGTGCGGATCTCGGTCTTGTCCAGCGAATCGGTCATCGGGGGTTCCTCACGGTCAGGGCCAGTTCATTGATCACCAAATGAACCGTGTTGTCCACCAGGATGTGCAGCCAGAACGGCATCTCCTCCGGCTTGCCGGCCGGCCAGCTCGCGGGGGACAGCAGCACGTCCTTGCGGTGGATCAGCGCCGGCAGCGGCCGGTAGTGATCGAGCAGCCCGTGCGTGACGCCGATGACGGCCAACCGGATCGGGTTGCGGGTCAGCGGCAGGAAACAGGCGGTGTAGCCGACCGCGTGCAGGATCGCCGCGGTGACACCCTCGCGAGTCCGCTGGACCTTGGCCAGGGCGAGATAGTCGGTCTGGACGATGTAGTCGCCGACGAGATGGGCGATCAGCGCGCGCATCGTGTCAACCGTTCCCGCTCCCGCAGCTTCTCCCGGTGCCGGTACATCCGGTCGATCACCGGGACCATCCCGTTCTCGCTGCGCAGCTCGCCCAGCGGCGCCCCGCAGGTACAGACCAGCCGGGTGACCGCGCCGGTTCGGAACAGCATCGGTTTGTGCTCACGCGGATCCACTCATCTCCTTCTCAGACCGCGTAGACGCGGACCAGGGTGTGGGCGGCGATGTTCAGGTCGGCCCAGTACTTGTTGGCCGTCAGGTCGGTGACCACGCAGTCGTCGGTCAGCACCTCGGCGACGGTGAGCGCGTCGAACACCAGCCGGACCAGCTTGTCCAGGTCGGGCTTGTCGACGTGGTGGACCGGCGCGGTGTCGCGCAGTTCGGGGTGCACCCGCTTGGAGTTCACCGGCAGCAGCTGGTTCGCCGGCCGGCCGAAGGCGAAGGCCAGGTCGATCCGGGCCACCTCGAGCGGCGGGTGCTCGCCCCAGGTGGAGGTGAACGCGGCGACCATCGCGTTGCGGTGCTGGACCACCGCGTCCGAGTACTTGGCGTACTTCTTGGTGACCAGTTGCAGGCTGCCCTGGGCGCGTGGCTTGCCGTTCAGCAGCA
>DATDAP010000254.1:0-6226 GCA_036525335.1 Microlunatus sp.
GCGCTTGCCGGTCTTCCACTCGCCGTACTCGACGGTGTCGGCCTCCAGGCCGAACATCACCGTGTTGATCAAGCTGGCGCCGATGCCCTTGACGGCCAGGGTGAGCAGGACGAGCCAGAACATGTTGGCCGGGGCGAAGAAGAGACCGACCCCACCCACGATGGTGAACAGGCCACAGAACTGGAAGACGTTCTTCTTGCCGAACAGGTCGATGATCTTGGGGATGAGCGGGGTGATCAACAAGGTGATGCCGGTGTTGACCAGGACGATGATGCCGACCAGACCGATGTTGCCGAGCACGTACTGGGCGTAGAAGGCGGTGGTGCCGCCGACCGCGAAGACACCGATCAGGTAGAAGAAGCTGGAGCCGCACAGGTAGGCCAGCGGCTTGTTGGAGCGCAGGGTGCTGAAGGTCTCCTTGATGGAGATGCTCGGCTGGGTCCGGACGACCGCTTCGCGGCAGGCCCAGGCGGTGAAGAAGAACGCCAGCGATCCGACGACGATGAACGCTAGGGTCACCTTGGTGAACACACCCTGGACGGCGGCCTGGTAGGCGATCAGGTCCTCGGGGCTCTGGATGAGGGCCTTCTGTCCGCGCAGGTCACTGATGAAGTTGCCGACGATGAAGGTGAGGACGACGCCGCCGATGCCGGCGCCGAACGCACGGGCCGCGACCAGCTTGGCCCGTTCGTGCACCGACTGGGTGATCGCCGAGGCCAGCGAGCCGTAGGGGATGTTCACCAGGGAGTAGATCAGCCCCAGGATCGCGTAGGTGGCGTAGGCGTAGATGAGCTTCATGCCCTGGTCGAAGCTGGTCGGCACATGGAACACCAGGAAGCTCATGAACAGCAGCGGCACCGCGCCGAACATGATGAACGGTCGGAACTTGCCCCAGCGGGTCATCGTGCGGTCCACCAGCCGGCCGGCGAGCAGGTCGGCGAACGCGTCCCACAGCCGCACGACCAGGAACATGGTGCCGACCGCGGCGGCCGAGATGCCGGCTACGTCGGTGTAGTAGTAGAGCAGGAAGGCCGTGCTCAGGCTGAACGCCAGGTTGAACGCGAAGTCGCCGGCACCGTAGCCGGCCACCGTCTTGGCCGGCAGCCTCTCCATGGACCGGAGATCTTCCACAGCAGCGGGGTTCGTCATCGATACTCCTCAGTTGAAATTCGGCCGCTGTCGTCGGCCCGGTAACCGGAGTCAACGCCCTGCCGGCAGGCAGGTCCACGCTTTGCCATCTGTTGCCAAATTGCAGAATTGGCCGCGAGACGCCATGCGCTGAGCTCCTACCGTGCCGTTGGGCAACATGCGGCAACTCATGGCGCGGCCCGGCGATCCGTGGATGGATGGGTCACGATCCCGGTGCGTTCTCCCGGCACCTCGTGCTGATCCCCGATCGCCCCGCAGCCCTAGTTTGAGGAGTCTCACGTGAATTCTCGCCAGGCCACCGCACCCGTCTTGCCGGAGGGGTGGACCGATCTGGATGTGCAGGCGATCGACACCGTCCGGTTGCTGGCCGCCGATGCCGTGCAGAAGGTGGGCAACGGGCATCCCGGGACGGCGATCAGTCTGGCCCCGGTGGCGTACCTGCTGTATCAGAAGGTGATGCGGCATGATCCGTCCGAGCCGCATTGGCCGGGTCGGGACCGGTTCGTGCTGTCGTGTGGGCACTCGTCGCTGACCCAGTACATTCAGCTCTACCTCGGCGGCTTCGGTCTCGGCCTGGATGATCTGAAGGCGCTGCGCACCTGGGGGTCGTTGACCCCGGGCCACCCGGAGTACGGCCACACCGACGGGGTGGAGATCACCACCGGACCGCTGGGCCAGGGTGTCGCCAACGCTGTCGGGATGGCCATGGCGGCCCGCCGCGAACGGGGCCTGCTCGATCCCGACACCGCCCCGGGGGAGTCGCCGTTCGACCACCACATCTACGCCCTCTGCTCCGACGGCGACATCCAGGAAGGTGTCTCCGGTGAGGCGTCGTCGCTGGCCGGCACCCAGCGGCTGGGCAACCTGACGTTGATCTACGACAGCAACCGGATCTCCATCGAGGACGACACCAACATCGCCCTCTCCGAGGACACCGCGGCCCGCTACGCCGCGTACGGCTGGCACGTGCAGACCGTCGACTGGACCCACGGCGACACCTCCTACGTCGAGGACGTCGCCGCCCTGGACGCGGCGATCACCGCCGCCGGACAGGTCACCGACCGGCCCAGCTTCATCGAGCTGAAGACGATCATCGCCTGGCCGACGCCGAAGGCGCAGGGCACCGGCGGCTCGCACGGCTCCGCCCTGGGCGGTGAGGAGATCGCCGCCACCAAGGAGCTGCTCGGCTTCGACCCGGAGCAGACCTTCGAGGTTCCCGACGAGGTCCTCGCCCACACCCGCGGGCTGGTCGAGCGCGGCCGGGCGGCGCGGGCGGAGTGGCAGACCGGCTACGACGCGTGGGCCGCCGCCAACCCCGAGGGGAAGCAGCTGCACGACCGGCTGAGCGAGCGGGAGCTGCCGGCCGGCTGGCGCGACGCCCTGCCGACCTTCGAGGCCGACCCGAAGGGGGTGGCCACCCGCGCCGCGTCCGGCACGGTGCTCGCCGCCCTCGCCGCTCCGCTGCCGGAGCTGTGGGGCGGCTCCGCCGACCTGGCCGGCTCCAACAACACCACCATGGCCGGTGAGCCGAGCTTCCTGCCGACCGACCGGCAGTCGAAGAAGTTCCCCGGCAACCCGTACGGCCGGACCCTGCACTTCGGCATCCGCGAGCACGCCATGGGATCGATCATGAACGGCATCGCCGTGCACGGCGGCACCCGCCCCTACGGCGGCACCTTCCTGGTCTTCTCCGACTACATGCGCGGCGCGGTCCGGCTGTCGGCGCTGATGCGGACCCCGGTCACCTACGTGTGGACCCACGACTCCATCGGGGTCGGCGAGGACGGCCCGACCCACCAGCCGATCGAGCACGTCGCCGCGCTCCGCGCCATCCCCGGGCTGGACGTGGTCCGACCCGGCGACGGCAACGAGACCGCCGAGGCGTGGGCCACCATCCTGGAGCACCACGACCGACCGGCCGGTCTGATCCTGACCCGGCAGAACATCCCCACCTTCCCCCGCGGCACCGACGGCTTCGCCGACGTGTCCGGAGTGGCCAAGGGTGCCTACGTGCTCAAGGACGCTGCGTCGAACGGTGAGGGGACCACCCCGGACGTGATCCTGGTCGGCACCGGCTCCGAGGTCCAGCTCGCGGTCGCCGCCGCCGAGCTCCTCGCCGCCGACGGCATCGCCGCGCGGGTCGTCTCGATGCCCTGCCGCGAGTGGTTCGACGAACAGGACCAGGCATACCGGGACTCGGTGTTCCCACCGTCGGTGACCGCCCGGGTCAGCGTCGAGGCCGGCATCGCCCAAGGTTGGCGCGACATCGTCGGCGACGCCGGCCGGATCGTGTCGCTCAACCACTACGGCGCCAGCGCCGCCGCCGGCGTGCTGTTCACCGAGTTCGGGTTCACCCCCGAGACGGTCGCGGCCGCCGCCCGGGAGAGCCTGGCCGCCGCCACCAAGTCAACAGCGGCCACGGAGTCGACGACCGAGCCGGCGATCAGCGGCCCCGTTGGCCCCGCCGACGCGGGCGAGGCCTCCGAGGGCGAGAGCTGACTCGTCTGCACACTGCCCGCCTCCGCCGGGCCCGCAGCAGGCCAGGACGAACGAATCGAGGAACGACGATGAGTGAACGACTGAAGGCTCTCGCGGACGCGGGCGTATCCATCTGGCTGGACGACCTCTCCCGCGAGCGGTTGACCACCAACAACCTGGCCGACCTGGTCGCGGAGTCGTCGGTCGCCGGCGTCACCACCAACCCGACGATCTTCGCGGGCGCGTTGAGCAAAAGCGACGCGTACGACGAGCAGACCGCCGAGCTCGCGGCCCGGGACAGCTCCGTCGAGGACACCATCAAGGCCCTGACCACCGACGACGTCCGCAACGCCTGCGACATCCTCGCCGCCACCGCCGCCGCCACCCACGGAGTCGACGGACGCGTGTCGATCGAGGTCGAGCCGGGCTTGGCCCGCCACACAGACGCCACCATCGCCCAGGCGCAGGACCTCTGGAAGATCGTCGACCGGTCGAACCTGCTGATCAAGATCCCCGCCACCCTGGAGGGGCTGCCGGCCATCACCACGGTGATCGGTGAGGGCATCAGCGTCAACGTCACACTGATCTTCTCGCTGGACCGCTACCGGGGCGTGATCGACGCCTACCTGTCCGGGTTGGAGCAGGCCGCCGCCAACGGACACGACCTCTCCCGGATCCACTCGGTCGCCTCGTTCTTCGTGTCCCGGGTCGACACCGAGTACGACCAGCGACTCGACGCCATCGGCACCGCTGAGGCCAAGGCCCTGAAGAGCAAGGCCGCCATCGCCAACGCCCGGCTGGCCTACGAGGTCTTCGAGCAGACCTTCGCCGGAGAGCGGTGGGAGAAGCTGGCCGCCCAGGGCGCCAACAAGCAACGTCCGCTGTGGGCCTCCACCGGGGTCAAGGACCCGTCCCTGCCCGACACGCTCTACGTCACCGAGCTGGTCGTGGCCGACACCGTCAACACCATGCCGGAGAAGACCATGCAGGCCTTCGCCGACCACGGCGAGGTCAAAGGCGACCAGGTCACCGGCTGCGCCGACGAGGCCCGCGACACCCTCGCCGCCCTGGAAGCCCTCGGCATCTCCTACGACGAGGTGACCGACGTGCTCGAGGAGGAAGGCGTCGACAAGTTCAACACGTCCTGGGGCGAGCTGGTGCAGACCGTGCAGGCCGCTCTGAACCAAGCCCAGACCACGAACTGAGCTGACCGAAGAACGTCGATGACGGGGATCCCCTCCGTCCACCTTCAGCCGTCGCCGCGACTGGAGTGGGGCAGGACGGGTTCCCGTCCTTGGCGTCGGACAGATTCGCGAACCGGGGAACGACATCGTGTGGATCGTCGCAGGGTGTTGAAGGCCGGGCCCGGCCAGTGCTTGTTGATCACCAGCCAGCGCTTGGCGCGGTGGATACGGCGAGATGGCGCCCAGAGCTGGCGTAGAGCCGGTCACCCGAGAGCCCCAGGGGTTGGCCCGCCTTGGTGTAGAGATCAGCCATAGGCATCACAGAACCCGATACCTCAGGCAACCACCGATCGAGCCAGAAGCGCGCCCGATGCCGCCGTGTCCCTTGGGTCGTGCGGTCGTGGGCACGGTCTCCAGTTGGCCCGTCTACTACGGCCGCCGGTGTCTTCCCCGGTCTGCCAGGTCGCTTCCTGATCTGGTCAGCCGAGGTCATCGTTGTCACGATCTGGTCGACGATCTGACTGGGGGTGGCGTCGATGCTGAGACTGCGCAGTCTTCGGCGGGGTCGAGGCGTTCCAGTGTGGCCAGTTGGGACTCCAGCATGGAGGCAGACATGAAGTGGCCGATCCGCGATGACAGCCGTGCGCTGAGCTGCTCGACGGTGCCGTCGAGATGCACGTAGCGGACACGTGCCGGTGTGTTGCCGAGGACATCGCGGGAGCTCCGGCGCAGCGCGGAGCAGGTGATGACAGCGTTGCCGGGGATGGACGGGATCCAGGCGGCGATGTCGGCGAGCCAGGGCCATCGGTCGTCGTCGGTCAAGGCGATACCGGAGCTCATCTTGGCGACGTTTCAGGTGGGTGGAAGTCGTCGGCCTCGGCGAACGTCCAGCCGAGCCTGCTGGTGAGCTGGTGCGCTTGCCGGACCCGGCGACGCCCATCACGACGATCACGGACTTGCCGAGACCGCTGGGATTTGCTGGTCGGCGTGATCGAGTCTGTGCTGATCATCCATCGAGTCCGTCGGTGGCGGGTTGGCGGCCGTCCGGCTCACCGTCCCCAGCTGCGCCGGGCCGGAGCCGGTACAGCACTTCGCCGGCGTGGGGTTCGACGAAGGTGTCCGGGTCTGCCTGGTAGGCGGCGATGTCAACGGTGGCGGGGTCGAGGTAGTTCAAGTTGACGGCCCGGACGACGTCTTCGGGAATGCCGGTCGCCAAGGTCACGGTGACCCGGTTCCGTTCCCCCAGATCGGCGTCCCAGGTGCCTTGGCCGCGGAGGTGGGTGGAGTGGGCGAGGTCGCCCCAGGGCTGGTCCTTGAACCGGTCCCACTGGCCGACGAAGTAGTCGCGGTTGTGGTAGCCGATCTCACTGATGTGGGGGTGCATGACCGAGATCTGGGTGATGTGGGGGGCGTAG
>DATDAP010000255.1:0-4117 GCA_036525335.1 Microlunatus sp.
CCGCCGGAAGGTGCCGGGCGAGGTGCACAGCTTGAGCAGCCGCTCGGCCGCCGAGGAGTGGGTGTCGTCGCCGAACATCATCTGGTCGCGCAGCTGGTCCAGCTTCACCTGGTCGACCACCGGCGCCCCGAGGGTGCCGGTCCGCGGGTCGCCCATCTCGGCCCGGATCGAGGAGTGCGCCCGGCGCAGCGCGGAGGAGACGGTTGGCTGCAGCCACAGCAGGAACTCCCACCGTGCCGACCGGCCATGCTCGACGAGACCGTTCAGCGCGGTACGCACGTCCGTGGCGATCCCGGTCATGGCGGGCACTGACGCGGAGCAGACGAACTCGGCACCGGGCAGCTCATGACCGAACGGGACGCTGCCGGCCACGCCGGACAGGTCCCAGCCCATCCCGGTGGCCGACCACCTGGACCGCAGACGACTGCGACCGGTGTTCCCCAGCTGCAGGTGACCGGACTCCCAGGTGACCCGGATCGGCAGCGCGTAGGAGGCGCCGCCCTTCGCGCGGCCTTTGCGGCCGACCGGGATCTTCGGCTCCCGCCACATCCACACCTGGCCCACCCGGAGCCCGAGCTCGACGGCGTGGCCGTCGCTGCGCTCGTCCAGGTCTGCCAGCATCCGGGTTGCCTCGTCACCGAGGACTATCTGGGTGAGCCAGCCGGTGACTTTCACCAGCAGCGGGTGGTTGGGCGGCTCGGTCTCGGAGACCTTGCCCAGGTCGATCTCCTCCCTGAGACCGGCCGGCCAGGCACTCGCTTCGGTCGCCGACATCAGCGTCCCCGTCCGAACAGACCGAACAGGCGCCGGCTCTTCTTCTCACCCGGTGGCGCGGTCACCACCTCGAGGCCGCAGGCCCGGTTCAGGATGATCTCCACCTGGTGCGCCATCGTGTTGACGTCGACCAGGACCATCCCGGCGTTGGACCGGTTCTGCACGTCCTCGTCGTCGCTGAAGATCGGTCCGACCCAGTGGGAGCGCTGAGAGAGCCGGGAGCCGAGGAGGTCCATGTTGAGGTTCGCCGAGACCGGCACCCGGTTGATGACCGTCATCAGCCGGTCCTGCGGGACACCGTGCTCGATCAGGTAGTCCAACGCCCCCTCCAGGTGTTTGATGCCGGGGATGGATGAGTCGGTCAGAGCCAGACCCCAGGCACCTGCCCGTAGCAGCGGCAGCACCAGGCCGGTCACCATGTCCGACGGGTCTCCCGGGGCGATCGGATGGGTGTCGACGACGACCAGGTCGGCGATCCGGATCGAGTGGTCGATGATGCTGCGGTACACCCGCGGCGTGGTGACGGTGGCGGCGCCGGGGATCGACTCCGGCGGGGCCGCGACCAGCGCGAAGCCGACCCGGTCGCGCCGGGCACCGCGCAGCTTGTTGAGCAGGTCGGGGCTGGAGATGGCGTCGTCAGCCCGACCGGTGCGCGCGGCGTCGTAGGCCGACGGGACTTGCTTGGTCGGGTCGAGCCGCAGCAGCAGCGCCTGGTCGCCTTGGCCCTTGTTGGCGTCGACCAGGACGGTGCGCCGTCCCCGGGCCGCCGAGGTCCCGGCGATCGCTTGCGCCAGTGACGTCTTGCCGAGCCCGCCGCGGGCGCCGAACACAATGATGATGTCGGCCAGTGCGTCCGGGTTCTGCCCGTCCGGCCGGTCGAAGATCTCCCCGACTGACGCGTGGTGCGGCGCTACCGGGATGTCTGGGACACGCTGGTCGCCGGACGGAGCGGGCGGCGGGACGGTCCCGGCTCGCTGGTTGGCGGGGTCCGGTGAGACGTGCAGATGGCCGGACGGGTTCGATGCCGGGGTTATGGTGTGCGGGGCCGAAGCTGACACCGACGGCGGCAAGGTGTGGACACGCTGGGCGAACGCCATCTGCACCGGCGGCGCGGCGATAACCGGAGCAGGAATGTCAGGGGAGTTGTCGGCACCGCTGTCCTTGTCGAGGTCGGTTGGGGACGGAGCGCGGCGACGCGGCACGATCGGCGGGTCGAGCAGTGCGTCCTGTTCCGGGCCGTCAACGGCGAACCCGTTCCGGGCAGGGGTCAGCCAGGCGCCCAGACCGGCGGCGTTCCGATCAGTCTTTGGCGCTGCTAGGGGGACTGAGGCGAGGTTGTCTGGCACCATTGCGCTGGAGGCGCCGCAGGCGATGAGCGCATCGGCGAGGGAGGCCGAGGAGTTCACCCGCCGGCATGGCTGGCCTTGAAGCTCCGGGGGCAGGTGGCCGATGACCACCACCCGGGCGCCCGAGGCCAGCACCCTCCGTAGCCAGGAGTTCCATGTCGGGTCCCCTTGGCGGGCCGACACCAGGAGGGGTGTGTTCGGACCTCGCCCAATCAGCGAGTCGATCTCGGAGGTGGCAGCATGACCGAACGGCCCGCCACGGGGGCTGAAGTCGGCGCCCTGCAGGTGGGGGCGCAGGTGGTCGAGTTCGCCGACCAGGCCGATTCGGTAGCGCGTCACACCCATCTCTATGTCGTCACCTGCCGAGAAGGGGCCGCGAACCCTGAAACCAGTTGGGAGGCGCGACCTTGACGGCGCCTGCCTGCGCCCGCAAGGAACACGCCGACCCCGTCCGCCGACCTGACCCACAAGAGATGTGATGGACCAGCTTCTCGCCTCCTTGACCAGCACCTGCGACCCGCTCACCGATGTGGTGCGTCGCATCCGGACCGAACGTGAGGCGGTCGTCGCACTGGTCACCGATCCGGTGCGGACCGCTGTTTGGTTCGCCGCCCTCATCGGCCCGGTGATCCAGGCCCTTCCGCCGTCGGACCCGTGGCGCGCCCTGACCGTGCGGCTACCTGATGGAGCCCAGGTGCCGTCGGCCGAGGTGTTGGCGAACGACCCCGGCGCGCCGGTCCTCACCGGTCCTGGTGCGGTCGGTCCGACGGGGGCCGCATTCGGCACCGTCGACGCCCTGCTGGATCTGATCCCGCGTGGGGCAGACGACATCGCCGACGACATCACCCTGGCGGGGCTGGACACGGACCTGCCGCTTCCGTCGGCCTACCTGCTGGCCGCGGCCTCGGAGTCCGCCGACGCCGCCGACCTGGCCGTGGAATGCATCCGGGTCAGCCGCCTGTCCCCCGGTGACGGCGGCTTCGCCGTGCCGGGGGAGTGGCTGGAGCTGTTCGGTCGCCCCGACACCGGCGGCGGACGCTCGGCTGCCGAGCCGGAAGGTTTGTACGTTCTGTCGTCGGCACTGCGATGGGCGATGGTGCGCTACCGCACCTACACCGGTGACATGTCGGTGTCGGCGGAGCTGCCGCAGCTGGGCCTGGAGGTTGAGCAGTGGATCGGCTCAGCCGACCTGTCCGCGGTCAATCTGGACGAGCGGGAACCAGTCTGGGCGGCGGCCCTGGCCAGGGCTTTGGCTGCGGCCGGACAGCAGCCGCCATTGCGGGCAGTGCCGATTCCGCCGGGGGCCTACGAGGACTTCAGGATCGCCTGACCGGGGGATCTCCAGGTGTCGGCGTAGGCGCTCCGACAAGCATTGGCTGAAGCTGCCGAGTGAACTCCTGTCAGGGTGGACGGCCTCCTCACGCGTCCAGCGGGGACGGTTCCCGGCTGATCGAACGGCCTGCTCGCATGCTCCGGTCCGGCTCCCCCGCTTGCACGGCAGGACGACTCGTCTCAGGACTTCTCTGCAGTTTGCTCAGGTCACTCGAGGAGCGGATGGGTGCTGTGAACCCCGGTCCGCGGGCCGCCGATGGCTTCCATGGAGCTGATGAGGGTGAAGTGTGCTGGTGCTGCGCGCCAGTCGCGTATTGAAGGTGTCGGATTCTGGCGAGCGCCTTCGGCGGCCTAGGGACTCACTTCGTTCGCGGGCTTCCTCGCCAGCAGTCTAAAGGCATTGTCAAGCATTTCCCGAGAACCCTGGCCGGAATACAACGTGGCCTGGTACGAAATCGCTCTGCCCTGGTAGCAGTTCGAGCCCTATCGGCGGCGAAATCCCTTGTCAGATCAGGTTTGGCCAGAATTGGTACCGGGGTACCAGGCCTGCCAGGGCAAAAACACTACACACATGAGGAGGAGAACTGGATGTATATGTGTGAGCGTGAAGTACATATATACCTACCTTCTCTCGTATAAGAGAGAGAGATAGATACCCCGGTACC
>DATDAP010000256.1:0-13349 GCA_036525335.1 Microlunatus sp.
CTTCCCACGAGTACCAACTGCCACTACTCTCACACCATCACGTGCTCCGACCCATGTCGGCGCCGACCGTAAGGGGATGGGGGCCGGCATGGTCGACAAGGGCAAGCCCGAGGAGGTCGCCTCGCTGCAGGGGCGGCTGACAGGCGTGCGTTTCTACACCGTGGCGGAGGTCGCCGGCGTGATGCGGGTGTCCAAGATGTCGGTGTACCGGCTGATCCACTCCGGTGAGCTGGAGGCGGTCCGCTTCGGACGCAGCTTCCGCGTGCCGGAGTCAGCGGTCAAAGCGTTCCTGGACACCTCCTACTTCGAGACCGGGTAGTCGGCGCTTTTCTGCCGCACTACACCGTGGTCCAGTAGCGAGGTCGCCCCGGGATGAAGGTCTCGGGCCAACCATCCGCGCCTTCGCAGGCTCCGGCGCTCCCGCCAGGCCCGTCCACGGCCCTTCGACCTCCATCCCGGGACGACCCCGCTGTGCCCACCTTCGGCGTCGTCGTCTGATCGGCGTCAACCACCCGGGCTCGCCTGAGAGGTGCGGTCCTGCCGTCCTGAACCCACTCCGCGGGGGATATATCACCCGCGGAGTGGTCACGGTATGAGGTTTGTCGACTGCGCGGGGGAAATATCACCCGCGCAGTCGAGTTCAGGCTGTCGGGTCGGTGAAGGTCACGTCGAAGCGGTGGGCTCCGGGCCAGAGGGCGTGTTGGGGGAGGACGTCGATGCCGCAGGCGCGGGAGCCGACGCCGTGGACCGCGGCGTCGAGGAACAGGTAGCTGTGGGTCGGGGTCGGGAGCTGGTACGGGTGCGCGCTCCGATCGAGCTCCTGGGGGGTGTGCCGGGTGAGGGTGAAGCCCGGGCGGTGGCCCCCCGGTCCGGCAAGAGAGGTCAGCCGCAGCCGGGGGGCGGAACCGTCGGCCAACTCGAGCTCGCGGACGGCGGCCCGGTGGCCGGTCTCCTGCGGCCGCGAGTAGACCACGTTCAGCTCGTCGATGCCGGCAGCGAACCGGCCGATCCGGGCGGCGTGATCGGTGTCCGGGTACGACTCGTGCGGACCGGTCCCGAACCAGGCGGCCCGGTCGATGTCGGTCGGCAGGTCGAAGCGGACCCCGACCCGCGGCCACGTGCAGTCCCAGGCCGGCGACGGATTGACCTCGACCCGCAGATCGAGACCTCCGCCGGTGACCGGCGTCCAGGTGTAGGTGGTGTCGACGAACAGCACACCGGCGGCCGCCGCACTGCGCACCCGGACCACCAGAGAGTCCTTGCCTTCGGTCAGCGACAGCACCCTATGACTGAGCCGGTCGAGACCGCGGTCTCGCCAGCGCCGTTCCGACGAGGGTCCCGGGGCGCCTTCGCCGCCGGTCTCGTCGGGATCGCCCAGCTCGTACGAGCCCCGCATCTCGGACCGGTCGTTGTCCGTCGGACCGCGCCACAGCTCCAGCCGGGGCCCGTCGACCGGCAGACCGTACAGACTCAGCAGCCGCCCGCTCGTCGGGTCGAAGACGCCCGGCCCGACGATGAGCTCACTGTCGGGCGTCCGCACCGCGTCGACCGCAGCGGGGATCAGGTCGGCCGCGGCGGCCACGGCACTGCAGTCGAACTGGGCGCAGGCCACCACGTGTCCGGCGCCGGCCCAGGAGGTGTCGTTCGCCAGCTCGGCGGCGACAGTCAGCCAGGTCTCGCCCTCGCCTGCGGGGGCCAGCAGCTCGTCGGGTAGGACCAGCGACGACTCACCACCCGGAGGCACGACCGGCATCACCAGCACGCTCTCCTCGACCATCCGGCCGTCCAGCTCGCGGCGGGCCACGAAGCGCAGGTGCCCTGTGTCGAGGGAGTGATAGCGGCTGCGGACGACCAGGGTCGTCCCTTCCAAGGTCATGATCACCGGCTGGCTGACGGCCGCGAACTCGGCGAGACCCGGGGTCGGGGTGTCGTCCGGGAGCACCATGCCGTCCATCACGAAGTTGCCGTCGTGCACGACCTCGCCGAAGTCGCCGCCGTAGCCGTAGAACGGGGTGCCGTCGTCGGCGTGGGTCAGCAGACCATGATCACGCCACTCCCACACGAAGCCGCCGTGCAGCCGACCGTACTGCTCGGCGAGCTCGTCGTACTCGGCTATCGCGCCCGGTCCGTTGCCCATCGCGTGCACGTACTCGCACATCAGGAACGGCTTGCTGCGCACCCGCCGCGCCTCGGCCGGACCGCACTCCAGCAGCGGCCCGTGCTCACCGCCGATCGCGGCGGTCTCGGTCAGGTTCGGGTACATCCGGGAGTAGATGTCGGTGTACGCGCCGGTGTAGTCGCCCTCGTAGTGCACCGGCCGCTCCGGATCGCGTCCCCGGACCCACTGGGCCATGGCTGCCAGGTTCACCCCGGTGCCCGCCTCGTTGCCGAGCGACCAGATCACGATGCTCGGGTGGTTCTTGTCGCGCTCGACCGTGCGCTCGATCCGGTCCAGGTACGCGTCCCGCCAGGCGATGTCGTCGCTCGGGTTGTCCACCCAGCCGGTGAAGACGAACCCGTGGGTCTCCAGGTCGCACTCGTCGATCACCCAGAAGCCCAGCTCGTCGGCCAGGGTGAGCACCTCCGGGTGCGGCGGGTAGTGACTGGTCCGGATGGCGTTCACGTTGTGCTGCTTCATCAAGATCATGTCCGCGCGGGCGTGCTCGGCGTCGAACACCCGTCCTCGTACGGGATGGGCCTCGTGCCGGTTCATGCCGCGGAAGATCACCTGACGGCCGTTGACCAGGAACCGATCACCGGAGATCTGCACCGTGCGGAAACCCGTCCGCAGCCTGATCGTCTCCCCGGTGGCGACGATCTCCACGTCATACAACCGCGGGGCCTCCGCGCTCCACGGCCCGACGGCTCCGACGGTGATCACGTCACCAAGACCACTGGCCGAGTCGAAGGACTGCTCGTACGACAGCTCCGGGATCCTCACCACAACAGGGAAAGCGGCGTCGGCGGCGCGGCCGCGCAACCGGATCGTGCCGGTGCCGTCGGCGTACCCGGTCTGCAACCACACGTCGTCCAGGCTGCCGACCGGTCGACCGAGCAGCGTGACCGAACGGAAGATGCCAGGCAGCCACCACTGGTCCTGATCTTCGATGTAGCTCATCGAGGACCACTGGTGCACCCGCACCACCAGTACGTTGTTGCCGTCGGTCAGCAGCTCGGTGACGTCGAACTCCTGGACCAGCCTGCTGCCCTTGCCGATCCCGACCTCGGTCCCGTTCAGCCAGACCCGGTAAACCGACTCCACGCCGTCGAAGCGCAGCAGCACCCGCGCCTCGCCGCGGTCGGGGCTCGCCCAGTCGGGGAGGTCGAAGCGGCGGCGGTACTCCCCGGTGGGGTTCTCGTCGGGGATGTGCGGTGGGTCGACCGGGAACGGGTAGATCACGTTCGTGTAGATAGGCTTCCCGTACTCGCCGTCGCCGGCCAGCACCCAGTGCGACGGCACCATCAGCTCGGCCCAGTCGGAGTCGTCCAGACCCGGATCGGCGACGGCGTCGTCCAGTCCGCGGTGGGACGGCAGCAGCCGGAAACGCCAGTCCCCGTCGAGGCCGAGCTGCGGGGCATCACTGTGCAGCCAGGCGCGGGCCGCGGTGCGGTGGCCGGAGCCGGGGGAGTAGTCGTCGACGTAGCTGGTCACCCGGCAACGGTAGTGGTCACGACCGGAGGTTCGTAGGGGTGCTGAGCTTCCGGCCGCAACCACTGCGTGGCCGACCCTTTGACGCTGCCGGTCGGGCCGCCTAGTTTGGCAGTGGCCTAGAGCGTTTCAGCGGGGACGAGGAGGCGATCGGTGCTGCATCACGAGGCGACGGCCGTGGGGTACGTCGCAACCGTCCGTGCCCGTCCCGAGGTGCTCGGGGTCGTGGTGGTCGGGTCGGTCGCGCGCGGCACGCCGCGGGAGGACTCCGACGTCGATCTGTATCTGGTGGTGACCGACGAGGCGTACGCCAGCGCACAGGCCGCGGGGATGATCGCGGCGGTCAGTCAGGACGGCGTCACCTACCCAGGCGGGTACGTGGACATCAAGCTCGCCAGCCCGGGCTACCTGGCCACGGCGATCGAGCGGGCCGACGATCCGACCCGGGCATCCTTCGTCGGAGCTCGGGTGATGCTGGACAAGACCGATGCGATCGCCGACCAGGTCGCGGCCATCGTGACGCTGCCCGACGGGATCTGGTCGCGGCGGGTGACGGCGTACCGGGCCCAGGCCCGGCTCTACGGCGGGTACTTCCTGAAACAGGGTGACCAGCTGGGCGACCAGTTCCTGGTGCAGCACGCCGGGGTGCATCTGGCCCTGGCGGCCGGCCGGCTCGCCCTCGCCCGGCACCATCGGTTCTTCAGCGGCCAGAAGTACCTCACCGCGACCCTGGCGGAGCTCGATCTGCCCGCGCGGTTCGAGACGACGTGGCGGCACGTGGTGCAGGCGCCGAGTGCCGCCGTGGGCCAGCACCTGCTGGAGGCCATCGACGCGTGGCTGGGCCCGCCGGAGGACTTCGATCTCCAGCTGTCCCGGTTCATCGCCGACAACGAGCTGGCCTGGTTGAACGGCACCATCCCGCCCGAGTTCTGGTGAGCTGCTCGCCCCACCCATCCCGCTGACGCACTCTTCCATGCGCTCACGCACGGGATGCAACGGCCGCGTCGGGGTGCTGAGGAGTGCGTCAGCGGGTTGGCGTTGCGGCGCCGGTACGTCGACGGGCCGACCCCGTACGCGCGGCGGAACCAGCCACTGAAGTAGTTGGGGTCGGACCACCCCACCTGCGCGCCCACCCACCCCATCGGCCGGTCGGTCTGCAGGAGCAGTGAGGCGGTGCGGGGCGGTGTACCCGTGCCAGTCACCCGGCCGGACAGCCATCACCGCGCCAGCCTCCAGAAGGTGGTCACCGGTCGCACTCGCGTACGCGACCGTGCCGTCCAACAGCACCGCCAGCCCCAGGAAGTCGTGGGTGTGGATGCCGACCGGTGCGTCGAGCACGATGACGGCGCCGGCGACCGGGTACCCGCTCGAGCCGAACACCTGGCGGCGGCGCAGTCGGTCCATGGCGGCCTCCGCAGGATCGTGCTAGGAATGCAGAGGAAGGAGCCTAGTCGTACGCGATCGCTCCGGGCGAGCATGGAGACCTGTCCACCGCGCATCCCCAGGAGCAGCACCATGCAGACCCATCTGGTCGGCGACACCCCCCGCGTCGACACCCGTACCCTCACCGACGACGAGATCGCCGGGTACCGCGCCAACGGCTTCATCCACCTGCCGGGTGTGCTCACTCCGGAGGAGATCGAGCGCTACCGATCGGCGGCGGCCCGGGCGTACGACGAGATCAGCTCGCTGGACGCCGACAACCAGATGTTCCGCCAGATCGTCCAGGTCTGGAAGTCCGACGACACGCTCCGCGAGCTGACCCTGCACCCGGGGCTGGCCGACTACGCCGCCCAGCTGGCCGGGATCGACCTACGCCTCTGGCACGACCAGCTGTTGATCAAGAAGCCGCACAACCACACGGCCACCGAGTTCCACCAGGACTCGCCGTACTGGCCGCACACCGGCGGTCGGCACCAGCTGTCGGCCTGGGTGGCGCTGGTCGACGTGCCGGTCGAGCGCGGCTGCATGACGTTCATCCCCGGCAGCCACCGACGTCACGACCTACGGGCCATCGACCTGACCGACGCCTCCGACCTGTTCGCCGCCGCGCCGGATCTGGCGTACGAGAAGAGGGTGACCGTGCCGCTGCGGGCAGGGGACTGCACCTTCCACGACGGCTACCTGGCCCACACCGCGAATCCCAACGACACCGACGAGTTCCGCTACGCCATGGTCAACATCTACGTCGACGCCGACACCCGCTACAACGGAGCCCGGCACGTCTGCACCGACGACCTGGGGCTCACCGTCGGCGAAGCCCTCCCCGACGACGAGTTCCCCCGCTTCACCCGTTAAGACTCCCTGCGAGCGACCGCGAACGGAGCGCCAGACGCTGTCCGCACGACCGAGGGAGCAAACACGCCTTTCCATTTGCGAGCGAGGAAGGAGGGGAGGGTCCTCTGGCGCGCAGTTGAGCAGCGAGTGGGGACAACACTGCTCAGCCCTTGACCGCGCCGGAGGTCATGCCGGCCACGATCTGCCGGTTGAAGACGATGTACATCACCAACATCGGGATGGTGATCAGCAGGATGTTGGTGAACAGCAGGTGCCACTGACTGAGCATCTGGCCCTGGAAGTTGTACAAGGCCAGCTGCACGGTCACGTTCTCGTTGCCGGGCAGGAAGTACAGCGGTCCCTGGAAGTCGTTGAACACGAACACGGCCTGCACCACGATCACGGTGACCACCACCGGCTTGAGCAGCGGCAGGATGACGGAGAAGAACAGCCGCAGCGGACCGGCCCCGTCCACGACCGCCGCCTCGTCCAGCTCCTTGGGGATGGAGGAGACGAAGGCCCGGAACATCAGGATGCAGAAGGGCATCCCGAAGGCCACGTTCACCAGGATCATGCCGATCATCTGCTTGAACAGCCCGATCTCCTGGAGCACCCAGATGGTCGGCACGATCGCCGGCGGCACGATCAGTCCGGCCAGCACCATGGCGTTCACGACCGGGTTCCAGCGGGAGCTGCGCCGCTGCAGCACGTAGCCCACCATCGCCGACAAGACGACCATGAGGCCCACGCTGAAGACGGTCAGCGTGGTGCTGTTGATGAACGCGCGCAGCACCACGAACTGCCGGACCGTCAGCACCTCCTGGATGTTCTGCCACAGCTGCCACTGCGTCGGCAGGGTGAAGTCGAAGTTCGCGGCCTCCGGGCCGGCCTTGGCCGCGGTCAGGAAGATGAACGCGAACGGAACCAGGAACACCACGACCGACGCCACCACGGCGACGATGCCGACGATCCAACCGATGGTCTTCTGCCTCTTCATCAGTTGGCCTCCCGCCGGTTGAGAAACCACTGCACCGGGAGGATGATGGCGGTGACGACGATGAACAAGATCACGTTGCCAGCCGTCGACAGGCCGTAGAAGCCGGCCTGGTACTGCTTGTAGATCAGCGAACCGATCACGTCGCTGGCGAAGCCCGGTCCGCCTCCCGTGGTGGCCCAGATCATCTCGAACGAGCGCAGCCCGCCGATCAGCGACAACAGGACGACCGTCGCGGTGGCCGGCATGACCAGCGGCAGAGTGATGTGCCAGAAGTTCTTCCACGAGCTGGCGCCGTCGACCTTCGCCGCCTCGTAGTACTCCTGCGGGATGCCCACCAGGCCGGCGATGAAGATGAGGGTCGCGATGCCGACGCCCTTCCAGACGTCGATCAGGATGATGCTGTAGAGCGCCAGTGACGGGTCGGTCAACCACGCCGGTCCGGTGATACCGATCACCGCGAGAGCTTCGTTGATCAAGCCGTCGAACGGGTCCATCAAGATCTTGAAGGTGATGCCGATGCCGATGGTGGAGACCAGGACCGGGAAGAAGACCACCGATCGCAGGTAGCCGCGGGCCACGATCTGAGAGGTCAGCAGCAGACCCAGTAACAGACCGAGGACGACCTTCGCCGCCGAGGTGAGGAAGCCGTAGATGAAGGTGTTGATGAAGCCTTGGATCAGGAAGGGCTCGGAGAAGAACTGCCGGAAGTTGTCGAGCCCGATGAACTCGGTGTCGAACAGGGTCCAGCGGGTGAGGGAGAAGTAGAACGACGCGAAGGTCGGGACCGCGAACAGGACGAGGAAGATGATCGCGGCCGGGAGATAGAACCACAGAGGATAGGGGCTTTTCCGCTTCCGCCCGGGGCGCGGCTTGGTGGCGCCCGCCGAGGTGGCGGTGGCGGAGATCGTTGACACCATCTGGTCTCCGATGTTCGGGGGGTGAGTTGCTCACCGTGCAAAAGGCAGGGAACAGGTGGGTGAGTACTTTCACCCGTGGAGTGGGTGACCGGCCGGAGAAGCCGGCCACCCACGGTGCGGAACAACGCGGTGCGAGCCGGTCAGCTCGTCACCGGAATGGGATCACCAGCCGGGAAGACCGAGCTGCTGAGCCTGCTTCTTCACGTCCTCGTCATACAAGGCGGCGCCCTGCTCGGCGTTCTTGATGCCCGAGCCGACCTCTACGGTGATCTTCTCCAGGTTCGGGCCCTTGATCGGGGAGACGAATTCCAGGGCCGGGGACGACTTGCCCTCGTCCAGGTACTTCTGCACATCCGTGACCGCCGCCGGGACATCGGCCGGCAGCTCGCAGGCGGACACGTACGGCCCATAGGGGCTGTTCACAGTGTTTTGGATCTCGCAACCCTCCGGCGAGTTGATGAAGGCCACGAACTTCTTCGCTGCCTCCAGCTGGGCTCCCTCGGTGGTCTTCGGGATGTAGGCGGCACCGGGAAGCCAGATGGTGAGACGCGTGTCGTCTGCGCTCTGTGCCGGCAGGGCGAAGATGCCGACGTCGTTGAGGTTGTCCTTGAAGTTCGCGTTGATGGTCGAGAGTGCGGTGGTCAGCATCGGGTAGTGGGCCGCAGTCCCGGTGGCCACGGCCTTGACCCCGTCGTCGAACCTCGCCGAGGCGAAGTCCTTGTTGAAGTAGCCGGAGTCGAACGCGTCCTGCTGGTTCTTGAAGCTCTGCAGGGCCGGCTGGTCGGCGTACTTGCGCTTGTTGGCGGTGTACTGCTCGGCCCACTCGGGATCCTGGGCGGCGACGTTGGCGAAGTCGCCGAGCACGAACAGCTGCGACGTCCACGTCTCGCCGTAGGTCTGCTGGATCGGGGTGACCTTGCCGTCGGCCTTGATCTTGTCGTTGTTGGCCTTGAACTCTGCCCAGGTGGTCGGGACCGTCAGGCCGAGGTCGGCATATACTTTCTTGTTGTAGAGCACCCCGCCAGCCTGAGCGGTGGCCGTGGGCGCACCGTAGGTGCCCTGATCGGTGCTCACGACGCTCTTGAATTCCTCGGGCAAGGCTGGGACCCAGGCTTCGTCGGTGAGCGGCACCAGGTTCTGGTCCGGATTGAGGGCCTGGAACAGCGAGCCCGAGTTGTAGCCGAAGACGTCCGGCATCTCCCCGGTGGCAAGCTTGGTCTTCATCAGGTTGTCACCCTCGGTACCGGCGGGCTGGGTCTCGATGCTCACCTTGATATCGGGGTTCAACTCATTGAACTTCGCGGTCAGCGCCTCGCCGAACTTCGTCTCGTTACCGCCGCTGTCGCCGAACAGGTACGTTATCGCGGTCTGGCCTTCGCTTGCGCCTGAGTCACCGCCGATCTCACCGACGGCACAGCCGGCGAGTCCGAGGGACAGGGCGGCGATCGAGCTCACCGCAAGGGTGGCGATTCGCCGACGTGATGTGGACACTCCTTACCTCCTTGTAAGCGACGTGCTTCTGAACCATGGTGGGTGTTGAAACGATTCAGCGTCTGCGATTAGAGTAGGGAGCGAGGCAGGGCCCGTCAAGCAAGAGTTCATAACTCATTTCTCAGGCACCCTGCAGCCCACGAGCGAAGGAGCCCGTACGTGCCGTCCGCCAACACCCCCGAAGCACATGTGAACAACGTCGTCGTCGAGGGGGTGAGCGCGCAAGCACCACGCGGTCTCGATGTCGTTGCAGTTGCCGAGCCCAGGTTGAGCTGGCGGACCGCGACTGAGACCCCTGACTGGGTCCAACAGAGCGCCGAGCTCGAGCTCACCACCCGGTCGGGTACGCAGACGTCAGCCGTCGAGGGCAGCGCCTCCGTGCTGGTCGACTGGCCGTTCGCCGCGCTGGAGCCCCGGGATGACGTCCGGCTCCGTGTCCGCGTCACCGGAACCGACGGCGTCACCTCCGACTGGAGCGAGCCATTGCGCATCCGGGCCGGTTTCCTGGCCGTGGGGGAGTGGGTCGCCACCCCGATCGGACTGCCCGAACGGTCGGGAGAGGCACAACCCGGACTGGCCCGGATCGAGTTCGACGTCGTCGGCGATGTCGCCTCAGGTGTGTTCTACGCCACCGCGCTCGGGGTCTACCAGGCCAGCGTCAACGGCACCGATGTCGACGACCAGGTGCTCAAGCCGGGTTGGACGCCGTACCAGTGGCGCCTCATCCACGAGACCACCGACGTGACCGGGCTGCTGGTGCCCGGTGCCAACGCGCTCGGCATCCGCTTCGGCGGCGGCTGGGCCACCGAGCGGTACGGCTTCCGTGGTCAGGCCGCTCCCTTCTACGCCGAGCAGCCCACGGTGGCGGGCCAGCTGGTGATCACGTACGCGGACGGGCGCCGACAGGTCGTGGCCACCGACGAGACCTGGCGGGTCTCGGCCGGACCGATCACCGCGAGCGGGATCTACGCCGGCGAAGACCACGACGTACGGCTCGAGCAGCACGGTTGGGATCGCCCCGGCTCCGCCGCCGGCGGCTGGTCCGCGGCCGCCGTCGGCCGGACCCTCGTCACCCCGAGTGCGCGCAATTCACCGACCGCCCGTCGGATCGAGGAGCTCGCCGTCCAGGAGGTGATCACGACTCCGTCCGGCCGGACGGTGCTGGACTTCGGTCAGAACCTGGTGGGGCGACTACGGCTGACCGTCGACGGGCCGGCCGGCACCGTGATCACCCTGCGGCACGCGGAGGTGCTCGAGCACGACGAGCTCGGCACCCGCCCGCTCCGGCTCGCCAAGGCGACCGACAACCTGACCCTGGCCGGGGACGGCCCGATCACCTGGGAGCCGGACCTCACCTTCCACGGTTTCCGCTACGCCGAGATCACCGGCTGGCCCGGCGCGTTCGACCCGAGCGCCGTCACCGCCCAGGTGATCCACAGCGACATGGAGCGGACCGGCTGGTTCGCCAGCTCGCACCCGCTCGTCGACCGACTGCACGAGAACGTGGTCTGGGGCCTGCGCGGCAACTTCCTCTACGTACCCACCGACTGCCCGCAGCGCGACGAGCGGCTGGGCTGGACCGGTGACATCCAGGTGTTCGCCCCGACCGCGTCCTTCCTGTACGACGTGCGCGGTTTCCTCACCTCCTGGCTGACCGACCTCGAGCTCGAGCAGAACCACGCCGACGGTGTCGTGCCGTTCGTGGTGCCGAGCGTGCTGCCGGGCCGGGTCCGGCCCGCCGCGGCCTGGGGCGACGCCGCCACCGTCGTACCGACGGTGCTGCACGAGCGGTACGGCGACACCGGGGTGTTGACCGACCAGCTGGCCAGCATGCAAGCCTGGACCGATGTGATCGTCGGCCGGTCCGGCGACCGGCACCTGTGGGAGGGCCAGTTCCAGTTCGCCGACTGGCTGGATCCGTCCGCCCCGCCGGAGCGCCCGGCCGAGGCCAAGACCCATCCCGACATCGTCGCCACCGCGTACGTGTTCCGCTCGGCCGACCTGACGGCACGAGCCGCTGCGCTGCTGGGGGAGACGGGCGTCGCGGAGAAGTACGCGGCCATCGCCGAACGCGTCCGGCAGGCCTTCCTGGCCGAGTACGTGACCCCGGCCGGACGGATGGTGTCGGACGCCCAGACCGGGTACGCCCTCGCGATCATGTTCGACCTCGTGACCGAGGACCAGCGGCAGGCGCTCGGCGATCGACTGGCCGAGCTGGTCCGCTCGGGTGGCTACACCATCGGCACCGGCTTCGTCGGCACCCCGATCGTGGCCGATGCGCTGTCGAGAACCGGTCATCTGGAGTCCGCGACCCGGTTGCTCACCCAGACCGCGTGCCCGTCGTGGCTCTACCCGGTGACCATG
Organism: Microlunatus sp.; assembly: GCA_036525335.1. Taxonomy (GTDB): domain Bacteria; phylum Actinomycetota; class Actinomycetes; order Propionibacteriales; family Propionibacteriaceae; genus Microlunatus. The sequence goes on from DATDAP010000256.1 coordinate 11,696, forward strand.
GGCGCCACCACCATCTGGGAGCGCTGGGACTCGATGCTGCCGGACGGCACCATCAACCCCGGCGAGATGACCAGCTTCAACCACTACGCGCTGGGGGCAGTGGCCGACTGGCTGCACCGCGTGGTCGCGGGCCTGGCCCCGGCGGACCCGGGGTACGCCCGGATCCGGATCGCGCCCCAGCCGCTGACCGGCTTCGACTTCGCGGAGGCGCGCCACCTGACCCCGTACGGTCCGGCGTCTGTGCGCTGGGACCGTGACGGCGACCAGGTGCGCATCGTCGCGGAGGTGCCGCCGAACACTCGCGCCGAGGTGGTGCTGCCCGATGGGCAGCAGCTGGAGGTCGGCTCAGGACGACACACCTGGACGGTCAGCGCCCCGGCCGGCGACACCGCCCGACCGCCGGTCTCGCTGGACACGACGCTGGCCGATCTGGTGGACGACCCCGAGGCGTTCGCGGCCACGCTGGCCGCCGTTGCGGCCGTTGACCCCGACCGGGCCGCCGACGTCCGCCGGCACACCGCCTGGCTGCCGGGCCGTCAGGTCAAGGAGCTGTTCGACAACCGCGTTCCCCCGGCCGCTCGGGACCTGGTCGTCGCCGCCTTCGACACCCTCAACGCGGGCCGCGCCGGCTGATCCAACGGACGACATCGAGGCCGAGCCGACAACATCGGCGGGACACGGACAACACATTCGACGTTAAGGTCTTGCCCGAAACGCCAATGCAGGTACTACGGACCCACAGGACCGGTGTGATGGACGATCTGCTCGGTTTCGCACGCTTCGACCAGCACACACACTGGCGTGCCCGAGGACGGGTCGAGGGCGAGGTCGACGAGATCGAGCCCAGCACCTTCGAGGTCGAGCGGAACGGCGTGCGCTGGCTGCTGACGGCTTCGGGCACTCTCATGGTCGTCGGTGACGCGGATCGAGACCTGGTGGCCGAGGACGGTCAGCTCCGACGGCACCCGGCGAAGCGGGGCTTCCTGCCCTATCTCAGCGCCAACCTTCTGCTGCAGGTCCACATGTTCGATCGGTCTGATATCGGCAGCTGGACACCGACGAGCGAACGCCGAGCAGCACGCCACGCCGACCGGCCGGCCACCGACCTCGAGCTTTCCCATCTGACGTACGAGCTGAACCTGGGCATCGACCGTGAGTCCGGTGTCTGGATCTACCTGGAGAACCAGGGCTTCACCATCACGGTGGACGAGCTGACTGTCAACCCGCCGGCGTCGAAGCTGTTCGATCTGCTCGACCAGGTGCCCGGCGTCGATCTGTCACCACGAGTGCCGATCACGGAGGCCGCCGAGACATCTCTACGCCGCGTCCAGGACGCCTCGGGCCTCACGGTCGAGGTGATGACGTACGACGATCAGACCGCTCTGTTCCAGCTCATCCTGCTGGACGCCGACGACCAGCCTCGGGGTCTGGTCACCCGCAAGCACGACTGGTCAACGCACAACCCTGTCTTCGGTGGTATACAGCACCGCACCGAGTCAGCGGACTGGGTTCAGCACCTCGACACCACCAGCCACGACCCCTCTGGATCGGTCGCATCGTCAAGGCTCTCGAGGGAGTGTGACCACCGGAGATCCGACGACGGCCCGGTCCGCAGCCCCTGCTCAGCCGAGCAGATCCACGGGTCGGGTGGGTC
>DATDAP010000257.1:0-16312 GCA_036525335.1 Microlunatus sp.
CAGGTCGTGCGGGATGACCAGACCGTACTTCTCCAGCGGGACGAGATAGCTGCGGTAGTAGTCGTCGTAGATCCAACGACGCCACATCTCGGCGTAGCTCTCGCGGTCCTTGCGGCGGTCCTTCGTGCCGTACTCGATGAAGGTGCCGATGGCGGCGTCGACCACCCGGTGGTTGTTCCACCACGCGTACCGCAGGTCGCGCTCGAGCAGCTGGTGGTTGCCCTCGTCGGCCAGGGCCATCAGCAGGGTCGCGTACCCGTTGCTGATGTGCCGCGACTCGTCGGACTGCACCGAGTGGAAGACCGTCGGCAGCAGGTAGTCGCCGTTCGCGGCCGCCTCGGCCGGCATGGCCACGAACAGGGTGTTCGTGAACGCCGTCTCGGCCACGATCGTCAGGTAGATGCTCGCCGCGGTGATGGCGTCACCGGTGATGAAGCCCTCGGCGAACTGGCGGCCGATGGTGCCGCAGTAGTCGTTCTGGAAGTTGCGCAGGCTGCTGTTGAAGCCGGCCGGGTCGATGTAGTTGTTCATGTACAGGCGCTTGAGGTTCTGCTGGATCGTCGAGTGCCGCACCTCGTCGATCATCTGGATGGCCTGCCCGTTGTGCAGCTCCGGATTCGGCACCGTCCGGAACAACAGCGGCATCGCCCGCGCGGCGGAGATCTCCGGCAGCGGGATGATGCTCAGGAACAGCTTCTGCCACTCCAGCCAGCGCGGCTGGACCTGGCGGAACATGTTGCCACGGATCGCGCCGTCGGCGGCGCCGTACACCCGGTGGTCCTTCTCCTCCTGCATGGGGAAGTACGACCGGAGGACCTGCTTGAGCGGATCCTTCTTCTTCGCCTTCTGGAACGTGTAGTCCGTGCCGTAGTGCTTCACGGGCTCGTGGTAGAGCGGCTCCCACGCCAGCTCCTGGATCTTCTCGTGCGCCTTGGCCACACTCTGTCGCGTCATAGACATTCCCTTCGAAGGATCGGTGGTCCGTCCTGGCCATGGAAGCCCATTCGGGACCACTCTTCGGTCTCACATTGAGACAGGGCGGACTCGCCGTCCGTCATGAAGAGCGGAGGTCGCTCGGCGCCGGGTCACTGCTCGAACATCACGGTGCGGATCTGGTCCAGGTGTGCCCGGATGTCGCGGACGACCTCGCGGTTGCCTTCCGCCGACGGTTCGATCCCCAGCGCCGTGAGCAGATCCGACGCTGCGGCTCCGGGATCGCCGCTCTCCCCGAGGACGGGGTGCAGACCCTGGTCGGCCAGGTGGGTGAACACCAGGTTGACGACGCTCCACGGGTTGTAGGTCTCCGCCTCCCGGGCGTTCTCGGCTGCCGTCATCGCATTCCTCCGCGATAGACGTTACGACTGATCCTGACGCCATGCCGTCTCAATATGAGACAGTGAAGCGGCTCCTCGATGCGCGAGACTGCGAGAGCAGGGTCGGTCTGTCGGGGCCGGGACGCAACCCAACGGGGGTGTTGCCATGAAGTCGAGCCTGAGGGCCGGCGTCAGCGCGCCGACGCCTGAGGCCGCCCCCGCCCAGCGTGCGGTGGCCCTGAGCCGAGAGCGCTTCCTGACCAGCGACACGCCCGAACCTCTCACTGTCCGGGAAGCGATCCTCGCCTCGTGGCGCCGGTCCGAGCAGCTGCACGTGGCGGCGGACAAGCTCGAGATGTCGTACGAGCCCGACGTCCAGCTCGACACCCGCCTCACGCGCAGCGCGCTCCCGGTGCTCCGGGCGTTGGGCGAACAGCTCGAAGGTCAGTCCGTGAGTGTCATCCTCACCGATCCGACCGGGCTGGTGCTGTCCCGGATCACCGGCGACCGGGCGCTGGAGAGCCACCTGGACCGCGTGCTGCTCGCACCCGGGTTCAGCTACGCCGAGAAGTTCGTGGGCACCAACGGCATCGGCACCGCGCTGGAGATGGGTGGTCCGACCCACGTCTTCGGCCACGAGCACTACGCCGAGCACCTCGAGGACCTGGCCTGTGCCGGGGTTCCGATCCATCACCCGATCACGGGTCGTCTGGTGGGGGCGGTCGACTTCACCTGCTGGCGTCGCGACGCCGGCGCGTTGCTCCTCACCCTGGCCAAGACCACCGCCGAACAGATCCGGCAGTCTCTGCTCACCAGCTCCGGCTCGAGCGAGCTGGGCCTGTTCAAGGAGTACCTGCGCACCTGTGCCCGCCGTACCGGCATCGTCTTCGCGGTGAACCAGGACGTCGTGATGTTGAACGACTTCGCCCGGATGGTGCTCGACCCGGCAGATCAGGCGGCGTTGCTCGCCCGAGCCGGTGAGGTCTTGGCCAGTGGTCGCCCGAACTCTCTGGTGCTGAATCTGCCCACAGGTCAGACAGCCAGGATGTTCACCCGGCCCGTCGATCGCAGCAACCGTCTTGCCGGCATCGTCGCCTACGTCAAGCTGGAGGCGCCCGGGAGAGAAGCCGAGGACCTTCGTCGGGTTCACCTGCCGCTGCCCGGCCTGGTCGGGTCAGGGCCGCCCTGGTTGAAGGCCTGCGAGGAGGTCGAGCGAGCCTTCCGCTCCGGACAGTGGCTGGCGGTGGCCGGTGAGCCCGGAGTGGGGAAGCTCGCGGTGCTCTCTGCCGTGCAGCTGCGTCGGCAACCGGTGGGCCGGCTGCTGGTCGTGGACGCCGCCGACGACCAGGACGATCCGGACTGGATGCCCAGCGTCCGACGGGCCGTCGCCGGCGACGCCGACTCCCTGGTCGTCCGGCACGTCGATGCCCTCGACGTACGCCGGCTGCGCGTGCTGTCCTCAGCACTGAGTACAGCCTCGACCGCCCACCCGACCCGGCCACTGTGGGTTGCCGTCACCTTGACCAACGGCACCCACAGCAAGGCGCTCCTCCAGCTGCTGCAGCTGTTCCCGACCACCGTCGATCTGCCGCCGCTCCGGCTGCATCGGGAGGACATTCTGCCGCTGGTCACGCTGTTCCTGTCGAGGTTGTCGCAAGGCAGGCAGCTGAGCTGCTCACCGGCCGCTCTGCGACTGCTGATGCGGATGGATCTGCCCGGAAACACCCGCCAGCTGCACGAGCTGCTCCGCGAGGTCGTCAAGCACCGGCGAACGGGAGTCGTCGAACCCGGCGATCTGCCGGCGGAGGCGCACACGTTGAGCCGCCGGGTGCTCAGCCCGCTCGAGGCACTCGAACGGGACGCCATCGTCAAGTGCCTGGCCGACGCCCACGACAACAAGGCACGGGCGGCCCGGGCGCTGGGGATGTCCCGGGCCACCATCTACCGCAAGATCCACGACTACGGGATCGTCACCCGCGCCACCTGAGACTGAGATGCTCGCCTGATCGAGCCGCCACCGCCGGGCAGCGCCGCCACAGGGTCTGGTGCTTCCAGCCAGCAGCCGCCGAGGGACGCTTGGGTCAGCCGACAGCGACGCGGGCACCGCGGCTGACACCGGCGAGTCGCCGCCGACGTCGGCGCAGCGCGGCTGGCGCGGTGAGGACGAGTGCGATGAAAACCCCGACGATTGCGCCCAAGCCGTTGGCGAGCAGGTCCCGTTCGTCCGGTACTCGGCCAGGAATGCTGCGCTGGGCGACCTCGATGACGGTGGTCATGGCAAACGACGCCACGAGCGCGACCCACCACAAGCGGGTGCCGAACAGCAACAGCAGGAACATCCCGACCGGCACGAACAAGGCGATGTTGGCCAGGAACTCCAGTCGGCTGTCGTCGATGGACAGCAGATACCCGCGCCGGTGCACGGCGGCGAGGACCCGGTAGATGATCGCGATGTGCTCGCTGGCGTAGGCCTGCGGCGTCAGGGTCACCCAGGCCACGAACGCAAGGTAGCCGCCGGTCAGCAGGGCCAGCACTGGGTGTCGATGAAGCATCGATCCAGTATCGCCAGTTTCACCGGCCATGGACGCCTTCCGACGCTGTGAGGTTCGTCGCGTCCTGGCGATCCGTCTCATCGTCACGACACGACTGGACGAGATCTCTGTGACCTGACGGGCATCAATCACCGCCCGTTGAGGCACCATCGCTGACTCGGCACCTCACCGGGGACCACAATGGGAGGACCAGAGGGCAGGGGGTTGCATCCATGGGCGGTGTCAGGATCCTCGCGGACGAGTCCGTCGAAGGTCATCAGCGGCGGCCGCTACCTCGGGCGCCCACACCGGTCCCCGGGCTCCTCGCCGGGCCCTTGCAGCTCCAGCGAGCCGCCGGCAATCGCGCGGTCTGTGCATTGCTGACCGCAGGGCCCGCCACCACCGCGGTCGTCCAGCGGGTGGCCCTCAGCGACTACGACGACGGCAAACCACTGCACGATCCCTCACGGCTCACCGACGCCCAGGTGCAGGCCACCGACGAGTACAGCGCGTACATGGCGATGAACCCGATGCCGATTCCCATGCGCGACGTCGAGCCGGCGGATGCGCTGCTGGCCTGTCGACTGTTCCTGCGCCATCTGCGTCAGGCGCCGACTCCCGTTGCGGTCACGAGGGCGGTCCTGGATCATTGGCTCTCGGTCGCCCGGGGACGGGGGGCCGTGACGGCGACCGCGGAGGGCACTGTGGGCCAGCAGGGTTGGGTCCAAGTGAACGCCGGCGATGTGGTGGCCCCCGGCGCGGCGGCCAGCGACTTCATGCAGTGGATGCTGGCTGGGGGTCGTCAGCCCGATCCGCGGACCGGTCGGCTCAACTGCTGGGAGATGGTTCTGTTCTCCGCGTTCCGGGCCGGGTATGTGTCGGTGGCGCAACTACGTGGGCTCTACACCGCCGCCCGAGACGCCATGGCGGCGTCCGGCGATTCCATGGCCTTTCCCAGGACCCTGGAGGGCTCGCTCCGATCGACCTCGGAACAGATCTACGACCCGGCGAAACCAGACTCGGCGAGGCCGTTGCGGGGAGATCTGGTGATCTTCCAGGAGGCCGCAGGCCATGTTGCTCTGGCCACTGGTCGTCGCGTGGGCGGACGGATCGAGGTCGTGAGCCACTGGCCTCCTCCTGACGGGGACCACCACGTCAAGCTCACGACGGTCGAAGCCCTGCTACCTGCCGTGGGAGTCGCGGTCGCCAAGTTCTGGAGTCCCGTGTGGTGATGCCGTACACCGTCGAGATCGTGGCCCTACTACCGTGGGACGGCCACCATGGCATCCCGTCGACCTTCGAGGAAAGTCCAGCGTACGGCTGGCAGATGCCCGACCAGGCCCGAATGGTGCGGATCCCCTCGCGCATCCGGCTGGACGAGGCAGGCGGATTCCACGTGCTCGGCGGCCGGAGGATGGTCGCGCATCTGCACCCCTCCGGAGTGTTTCGGGGCCGCACTCAGTTCCCCCAGCCGTTCGACCTGATCATCGACTTCGCCTGCGATGCCGCCGACACCTGCCTCGTCATCGCGCGGACCGGGGGTCTGGCCAACCGGCTGCACGCAAGCCGAGCCGACGGGATCGAGATCTGGTCGACTGACCTGCCTGTCGGCGAACCCGACGAGGCCCGCAGGGTGAGCCCCACGAAGATCATGGATGGCGGAGGGCAGCACTGGTACCTGGCCGACGCGTGCGCCATCGCGGACGTGGACGGCCTGGACGGACGCGTGCGACGCATCCTCGAACAGCGGGGCGGAGCTGGTTTGCCGTACCTGGCGGGTGGGTGGCTGCTGTCCGGATACTTCGATGACCGAACCGAGCAGCGCGGTGTCGCCGCCCTCGATCCGACGACCGGCGAGCGGCGGGAACTCGCCGCATCGCTGGACCTGTTCCCCTGGCTGGTCCATCCGTTCGGCGCCGACGCACGTGGGCGGCTGTACGTCTGGCGCGACGAGCAGGTGGCACGGGTCGGGCCGGACGGCCAGGTCGACGTGCTGGGCGCCGTCAACGGGGTTGCCGTCCGAGGCTCCGAGGTGTTCACCAGCCACCACCGATCCGGCACGTTGCAGGTTGCCGGTGGTGGCGTCGAGGTCGAGATTCCGTCGTCGGCAGGATTCCGGCTCGTCCACGTCGATGAGAGTGGCCGCTATCACTTGTTGGGCGGACAGAGACCGGGGGAAGCGGCAGAGATGCGGATCCACTCAGCCGACGGTCGCCTGGAATCGAGCGGGGCGCCCCGACACGATCTTGCGGAGATCGAGTGCCGGATCGCCCCGCACGACGGCTGGCAAGTCGACGGGGATGGTCGGGTCGTCATCCCGGTGGCGACACCAGAGAACCTCACGATCGTCCGCCTGCATCCACAGCCATAGAGGATGCACACCCGCCCCCAGCAGGCTTCGAACCCGCGACACACAGGCCTCAGGGAAGATCACCCCGACCTTTGGGAATCGGCACACTCCCTGCTTCTGTCGCGCTCCCCGCTCAGATGTGCACCGGCATGCGTGCTCGCGTGGCTGTGACCCATTCGGTGAATCCCGCCAGGGAAGGGTTGAGTGCTCGGGTGAGGCCGACATCGCGGCGCTCTCCGTAGCCGTTGTCCTCGGCGACGAACTGGAACATGTTCGCGGCCAGGTCGGCGGCCGGAAACGGGAGCTCCCGGAAGACCTCGGCCGGCACATGCTGGTAGCGCACGGGTTCGCCGTAGACCTCCGAGAGCCTCGCGGCCAGGTCGTCGCCGGTGGTGTGATCGGCGGCGATGCCGAGCGTCTCACCGACGTAGCGTGCCGGGTCTTGGAAGATCGCGTAGGCGCAGCGGCCGATGTCCTCGGCGGCGATGCCCGGCAGCGGAGCCTCGCCCAGTGGCATGGCGAGCGTACGCACACCGTCCGGTCCTGGTTGTGGCGCACCGAGCCCGTCGACGAACGCCTCCCAGTGAAACGGCGTCAACAGGTAGGTGGTGGGCACCCCGGCTTCGGCGAAGAAGCGGTCTCCTTCGCCCTTGCCATCCCAGTTCGGCACCTTGTAGCCGCCGGGCAGCGTCGGCATCCGGTCGTCGTCGAGCGGATACCACCGGCGGGTGTCCTCCGCGGTCGACCAGATGACGTGACCCACCCCGACAGTGGCGGCCGCCCGTGCCTGGTTGGCGGCCTGCGCCGTCTCCTGCTCGGCGGAGAAGGTCACGAAGAAGTTGGTCATACAGAACGCACCGTCAGCGCCGTCGAAGGCGCGCACCAGGGAGTCGTAGTCGTCCAGGTCAGCCTGGACCACCTCGGCACCCTGCTCGGCCAGTGCCTGGGCGGCCGCCGATCCGGGATCCCGGGAGATGGCCCGACAGACGTATCGGTCGGTCGGATCGGACAAGATCGCGCGGGCCAGTCCGCCCGCGGTCGCTCCGGTGGGGCCGACAACGGCGATGGTTCTGGTGTCGGACATCTCGTAGCCCCTTTTCGATAGAGCAATACTTTAATCGTTAGACTGATACTCTATGGATATGGTGGAACTGTCAAGGGGTGACTCGACCACGACCCGGAGCTACGTGTCCCCCAAGCGAACCGAGCAGGCCAAGGCCACCCGCCGGGCGATCCTGGAGGCGGCACAGCGGCTTTTCCTCAGCAACGGCTACGGCGCCACCAGCATCCGCTTGATCGCCGAGCACGCCGGCGTCGCCGTCCAGACCGTGTACGCAGTCTTCGGAAACAAGCGCCAGCTCGTCATCGAGCTGCTCGAGAACGCAGTCTCGGGGGACGACGAGCCGGCCTCGGCGATCGGACACCCTGAGGCGGAGACGATCCGAGCCGAGCCCGATCCCCGCCGTCGTGCCCAGCTGGGCGCGGCGCTCAGTCGCAAGATCGTCGAACGCGTCCTCCCGGTTTTCAAGATCACCTCCGACGCCGCGGCGGTCGACCCCGCCTTCGCTGAGCTGAACCAGGCGATGATCGCTCGACGTCGAGCGGAGATGACCGACGCCGCAACCCTGCTCGCCGGCGACGACGGGCTCCGTGTCAGCCCCGACGACGCGGCCGCCAGTCTGTTCGTGCTGTCCAGCCCCCAGGTCGCTCAGATCCTCACCGAACACGCCGGGTGGTCCTACGACCGCTACGAGAAGTGGCTGGCCGACGCCATCGAGCGGCTCATCCTCAACGACTGATACCAGGCGGCCGCGACCAACTGCCGACGGGCATGGCTGTTGCCGGTCTTGGTGATCGAGCCTGGCTCTGGCTGGCGCCAGACGAACGCTCGCTCGCAGTCAACCCGACGAAGGCGCCGAACAGCACCAGATCGGTGTTCTCCACCAGAAGCCGTGCCTCGTAGATGTCGAGCCGGTGGCCGATCTCGTGGAGGACGTCGTGGTGGCTGGCCGGGACCGGCGCCAGGGTGAGGCGCAGGGCGAAGGCGGTCACGGCGGTGTCGTGGTCGACCGTCGTGGTCGACCGCTCACCCCCCGGCCCGGTCGGGAAGCCGACGGGTTCACGGCACCAGGGCGATCTTGCCCGAGCGGCCGGCGTCAGCCAGCTGGTAGGCCGCGGAGGCTTCGGCGATCGGGAACGTGTCGGAGACGATGACCTCGGGGTGCAGGTTCCAGTACGGTAGCCGGTTCACCAGCTCCCGCATGTGCTCGATGCTGGTCACCCAGGAGCCGATGATGGTGATCGACGGGTGGATCAGGGTGGGGCTGACGTCGGGCACGGTCATCCCGTTGCCCTCCCCCACCAGCACCACGCGGCCGAGCTCACGGACCAGCGCGATCGCTGTGCCGCGGCCGGGTTCGCTGCCGGAGCAGTCGATGGCCACATCGGCGCCACCGCCCAGCGCCTGCCGGGCCGCCTCGACGTCCTGCGGGGCGAACGCGGCGTCGACCGCGCCGAGTCGCAGGGCGAGCTCACGACGCTCCGGGCTGGGATCGAGCCCGACGCGCGGGACGGCGCCGAGCTTGGCGCCGAGCAGACCGGCGGCCAGCCCGACCGGTCCGAGGCCGATCACGGCGAGGGAGTCGCGGCCGCTGGTCTGCGCTCGGATCAGGCCCTCGTAGGCGGTGCCGAAGCCGCAGGCGACGCAGGCACCGTCGAGGAAGGTGACGAAGTCGGGCAGCACGATGCAGTCGCGCTCCTCTGCCAGGATCAGATCGCCGTGGCCGCCGTCGCGCTGCCAGCCGTAGGCGGCGCGGCGTGGGGAGGAGCAGCTGATCTGGTAGCCGCGGACGCAGGAGTCGCACTGGCCGCAGCCGCTGATGTGGTAGACGCAGACCCGGTCGCCCACGCTGAGGCGCACCGCGCCGGGGCCGACGGCGACGACCTCGCCGGCGGGCTCGTGGCCGGCGACCACACCCTGGTACATCTCGGCCGGGTCGCCCTGGTGGTGCTCGCGGTAGATGGCGCGGATGTCGGATCCGCAGATGGTGGAGGCTCGCATAGCCAGGACGACCTGCCCGGGGCCGGGCTCCGGGTCGGCCAGCTCACGGATCTCGGTGGTGGAGTTGCCGGGCAGGAACACGCCGCGCATGAAGGCTCCTTCGTCGGGTCTGGGCGACCACATCAGAGGGCTGTTGGCGGGATTCGTTCCGCGCCACTGGACAGTAGGTTACGCGCGTTACCTTATGGAGCGCAAGACCTGATCTCAGCTTTTTTCACGCTCAGACTTGGGCCCGCCCGGCCGTTTACTGCGGGTTACTGGTAGCGTCGGCATCCAGGTCGACTTGGACCGGCGGAAGGACCCAGACGATGGCGCGGAAAGCAGGGGGACCAGCACCGACAGGATCCCGGCGCGGGGCAGTCACCCGCGCTGACGTCGCCCGGTACGCCGGGGTCAGTGACGCGGTGGTGAGCTTCGTCGTCAACGGCGGTCCGAAGGCGGTGTCGGAGCCCACCGCCGCCCGGGTCCGGGACGCGATCCAGCGGCTGGGGTACCGGCCGAACAGCACCGCCCGGGCGCTGGCCCTGGGGACCACCAAGACGTTGGGCCTGGTTGTGCCCGACAGCACCAACCCGTTCTACGCCGAGTTCACGGTGGCGATCCAGCAGGCCGCCGCCGAGCGCGGCTTCGCGTTGTTGACCATCAGCTCCGGGTCGGATCCGGTGGTCGAGCTGCGCGGCATGCTCGAGCTGTGCGACCGCCAGATCGACGGGCTGCTGCTGGCGCGGGGTACCGGGACCGGCGGCGCCGGGGAGCTGGCCCGACGCGGCGTGCGGACTCCGCTGGTGCTGATCGACTCGGCCACCGCCTATCCCGGTTACACCACCATCGGACCGGCCGCCGCCGACGGCATCGACGCCGTGGTCGACCACCTGCTCCGCGTGCATGATCATCCGTCGGTGTCGCTGATCCTCGGTGACACCGTCGACGCCAGCACCGACGGCCGGGAGGCGGGGTGGCTGATGGCACACGCCCGGAACCGGCGGTCGCCCGGTGTGGTAGAGCCGGCCCCGTTCACCCGGACGGGCGGCTACGACGCCGGGATGCGGCTGCTGCAGCAGCCCGACCGGCCCACCGCCGTCGTCACCGGCTCCGACCTGCAGGCCGTCGGGCTGCTGCGCGCCACCCGGGAGCTCGGTCTCCGGGTCCCCGAGGACGTGGCGCTGGCCAGCTTCGACGGCACCGAAGAGGCGAGCTTCAGCTGGCCTTCGCTGACCACCAGCCGGCAGCCGATCGAGGTGATGGCCGAGGCCGCGGTCACCGCCGTGCTGGCCTCGGAGCCGCCGCTGGACCATCGGGTGTTCGCCACCGACCTGGTGATCGGCGGGTCCTGCGGCTGCTGACCGCTTCGCTCACTCCCCTGTCGACACCGACCGTGGGACTGGTCGATGTCGACGCCGGCTCAACTGGATGGGAAACCCCACCGCGGAGTGGGTTCGGCGTGTGCCGGTGATGGGAGCGGTCGCTGTGGCCCTGGCCGCGACCTTGGTCAGCCCCACGACGGCTACCGCCGCCTTGGACGAGGTGAACACCAAGAGCTGAGATCCGCCGTGACAGTCAACGGCATCCTGCAGCACGAGCGCCAGTTCCAGTCGATCGCGAACACCAACGGTGGTACGCGTGCCTCCGGCACCCCCGGCTTCGACGCCTCAGCGCACGTCGCGCGGATGCTCCTCGATCAGGCGCAGACAGCTTGGGCCATGACATAAGAGCGCCCGCGCGGTTGACTGGCCCCATGTGCAGATGGATGGCCTACTCCGGTGACCCGATCACGGCCGAGGAACTGCTGTACAGACCGGTGCACTCCATCATCGACCAGAGCCTGCATTCCCGACTCGGCGCCACCACAACCAACGGTGACGGCTTCGGCATCGGCTGGTACAGCGATGTGGGTGCGGAGCCTGCCTGCTTCAAGGCCGTCGAGCCCGCCTGGAACGACGCCAACCTTCGCGAGCTGGCCCCCCGCATCACCACACCGCTGCTGTTCGCCCACATCCGATCCGCGACCGGCACGCCTGTCCAACGCTCCAACTGCCATCCCTTCCGACACGAGAAATGGCTGTGGATGCACAACGGCATGATCCGCTCCTTCTCCCAGGTCAAGCGCGACCTGGTGCTGGCCGTCGATCCCTCCCTGTACCCCGGCATCGGTGGCTCGACCGACTCCGAGACGCTGTTCTACCTGGCCCTGACCTTCGGCCTGTCCGACGATCCCTTGACAGCCATCGCGCGGGCGATCGGTTTGGTCGAGAAGGTCGGACGGGCCGCCGGCGTCGATCATCCCTTCCAAGGCACCGTCGCCACCAGCGACGGGGAGTCGATCTGGGCTGTCCGCTACTCCAGCGAGCAGCGCAGTCGCTCACTGTTCTACTCCACCGATGTCACCACACTCCGCCACCTCCACCCGGAGGTCGAGATGCTCAAGCAGCTGAGTGCCGAGGCCCGGTTGGTCGTCTCTGAACCGCTCGGTGACCTCCCAGGTGCCTGGAACGAGGTCCCCGAGTCCACTGCCGGCTGGATCCGGCCTGGCCACGACGAGATCGTGCCGTTCCATCCCATCACGGACTGACCGTCGAGCAGGCCCAACGCCGAAACGGCGCGCGAGCCACAAACGATGCCCCCGCAGTCTTCCGCGCTGCTGATCACCGAGACCGGCTGGACCGCTGGTACGAGGGGCACACCCAGATCCCTGACGGCGGCACTGCCCATGCCGATGCGAAGGAAGTGAAGTCGTCGCGGGCGATGGCGATGGCAACATGAACGACACCGACGATCTGTCGACCGCACAGCACGGCGCGACCAAGGATCTGCTCGTCTTCGACTCCGGCGGTCGCGGTGACACCACTCAGACATTCATCGACATCGCCACCGTGCCAGCAACCTGCCACCCGGTGAACGACTGCACAACGAAGATCCATTGGCTGACCAACAACGCCGGAACCGGCCGCCGCAACGCCAACCCCCAATGGTCCCCGAACGGCAGCAGCCTCGTCTTCACCAACCGTGCTAGCGCCGCCGAACCCAACGCAGACATCTGGACAGCGCACTACCCGATGTCGGCACCGCGCCAGATCTCCACCTCACCGAACTTCGACTACCGGCCCACCTGGGGCGGCTGTGACCCACCCCATCAGGGCACCCGCGAGTTCAACTGCCGCTGACATCGAAGAGAACGGGTCTGCAGCAATCACCCACCAAAGCCGCAGTGACCGATTCGGCCCGCTCGCAGACTCGGCCCTGTCCGGAACTGCCGCTGCACTGACATCGACAGTGAGCTTTCTGGCGGACGACGCGGTCCTACGCTGAGGTGGTGTCGAAGCGCCGGATCTTGTTCAGCGCTGCCGGTGGTCATGGTCACCTGCAGCCGCTCCTACCACTGGCTCGAGCCGCAGCCGCGGCGGGTCATCAGGTTCTGCTGTCGGGCGCACCGTCCTTCGCCGTCCACGTCGCGAACCAGAATCTAGCCTTCTCCCCGTCCGGACCCGACCTGGTCCCCGTTCACTCCGAACTCACCTTGTCCACCCTGGACCAGGAGCGGCAGGCCATCCCCCGACATTTCATCGGCCATCTAGCCCCACCACGCGCCCACGATCTCACGGAGCTGGCCACCGACTGGAACGCTGACACTCTGGTCAGCGACGAAGCAGATTACGGCGCCATCGTCGCCGCCGAGACGCTCCACCTGCCGCATGCGACAGTGATCACCTGCGGTGCCGGCGGCATGACCCCACCGTCGTTGATCCGGTCACCCCTGGAGCACCTTCGCGCCGGGTTCAGCCTGCCCTTGGAAGACGGCACCTTGATGCTGCAGCGGTCCTTGAAGCTGAACCCATTCCCACCCTCCTTCCGCGACCCAGCCCATCCGCTGACCGGCCGCGTCATCAACTACCGGCCCCCACACCTGCCGCCCCAACCCTCCCCGCCAACCGCAGGCCCCGTCTATCTGACTCTCGGAACGATCTTCAACACCGAATCCGGTGACCTGCTGGCCCGCATCACGACCGCCGCGGCCGCCGCGGACCTCACCCAGGTGATCGTCGCCACCGGCGAGCATGTCTACCCGACCGATCTCAGAGCACAGCCACCGAACGTCACCATTCACCGCTTCGTCAACCAGCAACAGATCCTGGCAACCTGCACAGCGCTCATCTGTCACGGAGGGTCCGGCACCATCCTCGACGCCCTCACCTACGGCCTGCCGATGATCATCCTTCCACTTGGTGCTGATCAACCCCTCAACGCCAGCCGGGCACATGATCTAGGCTGCGCCATCGTGTTGCCGGCCGACCGAGTCACCCAGAGGCAGATCACCGGCGCCGTGAACCGGCTCCTCACCGACCCCACCATCCGCGCCGCCTCAGCGCTGTTACACACCGAGCTTCGCCAGCAGTCCAGCATCGACAACGTCGTACAGGCCCTCGAGCACCACGCCACAACATGAAGCCGAGGACACCCAACCCCGGCGACATGAATCCGAATGATGGATGCCCTAGCCGGCCGAGCACGGACAGGGGTCGTGGGCGGCGGGGGCGAGGTCGGCGGGTTCGGCGGGGATGTCGGCGCAGGCGGCGACGGGAAACACGATGAACATCGGTCCCGGCGGTGGGTCACGCGTAGCGGTCGGGCAGGTGAGCGGTGAGCGCGGCGCAGCCTGCGGCGATCGGCACCACCAGCCAGTTCCGGGCCGAGCTGAGCGCGACCAGCGCGCCCTGCCTCAGGTCTATTTCTCGGTGCGCTGATGATCCCGACCTCGGCGTCCGCGCCTTTCGCTCGTGGTTCAGATCCAGGCTCAGGAGTCGTTGAACTGCAGCAGGATCGGTAGGGTCTCTGACTGGGCGATCTGTTGGGCGATCTTGAGCTGTGCTCGGAGCTTTGCCTCCTCAAGCTGCTTTCTCACCGACTCGAGCGGGTCTTCAGGGCTGGGAATAAGTCCAAGTTCTCGGGCGGCTGCACGCTCGGCGGCTTGGTCGACAAGTGACGGCGGACTAAAGGCGGCCCTGATGTCGGCTCCGGCTTTCGCCGCCGTCGAGATCGATGAGACGAGAGCGGAGGCATCTTTCGCCCGCTGAAGTGAAGCGTCCGTCATGTCGGTGACAATCTTGACGAGGGAACCGTCCTCGTTGATGGTGAGAGCCACTGCGCGCGCCGAGTCGTCGGCGGATGTGAATTTGATGGACTTTTCGTTGCCCGGATAGGCGAACAGGACCCGCTGCTTCTCCTTCAATCGCGGCAGCAACTCCTCGGGGTTGGACTCATTCACCTCGAGGGTCCACACTTTCAACATGACGTCGCGGGGCTGCCGGTACCAAATGGTGTCGGAACTGGTGCCCTTGAGCGTCGCAACGACCTTCGGATCCATCTCCCTCGGCTCTCCTTCTTCGGGATCTTCTACGAGGTCGACAGTGCACACCACGCGGAACACGCGGGCCACGTCCCTCCACTTCGGTTCGTGTTCCAGGTGCGCTGCGTCATTCCAGGCCACCGGCTCACCCTGGGAGGGTCCCGCTAAGGCGTTCTTAGCCCAATTCCTCACCGTCCCCTCTGAGCCGAGTAGGTCGACGTAGAAACGCAGATCGCAAGTCTCGGTGATCGTCTCGATGTGCTCCTTGCGCCATGCCTGGTACTCGACTTCGGCTGCGGCCGATCCGACCTCGATCGAGGCTAGGAGCCGTTCGAGCCGCTGCATCTCGCGCGACGCCGCGTAGCCGCCGGCTTGGGCCGCTTGGTACGCGGCCGCCGCGTACAGTTGATTTGTAGCCGCGGAAGCGGCGCGGTAGCGCCCGAGCATTTGGGCTGCCGGCTTCTTCTCGGCGATGTAAAGGGTCGCGATCTTCAGATCTTCGAGTTCTTGATCGGTCATCTCGGGCAGGACGGACGTTTCGGCGCCTTCGATCTCGAAGTCAGTGTCGGTGGGCCCCCGGGGAGGAAGCCCCCGATCAGATTGGCACGGCCGCGGCTGAGGACCAGCGCGCCCCCGCCGGCGAGCGCCACACTGCCGGCCCAGGCCGCCCAGCCGGGTGGACCCGCCATCAGCAACGGCGCCGTGGCAGAGCCGACTGTGGTTGCCGCCTCGAACGCCGCCCTCCAGGGCGCCGCTTTGTCGACAGTCACCGCGACGTCGGATCCCAAGAGCCGCCCGTCCGGTGCGAGACTCCAGGTTGCTTTGTGTTGGGCGAGTTCGTGGCTTCCAATCCGGATCTCCGGGGCGTGCCGCAGGTCGGCCCGGGTCTCGGTGGTTACAGTCACGTCGTAAGAGGTCGACGTGGCGACTTCGACGTCTGTCGTGGAGCCCTCCTTCAGCCGAGTCGAGTCTTTGACCGTCTGTCGGCTGGCGACGACTCTGACGACGGTGACAGGAAGGCGGTAGACAAACTTGAGATCGTCAGCCATTTCTGGGCTCCATTCAGCAAGGCTGGTCGCATTCTGGCATGTTTGTACCCCCACCGGCGCCTGATTCGCAACAGTCGCCAGCGGCGACCGCCCGTGGCGCGCTGAGCGAGAAACAAGCAGTCGAGTGCCCTCACGACGCTGCCGTTGACACGGGATGCGGGATGCGGGATGCGGGAAGCAATGCTCGACCACTCGGTCGCGCACATTCGAGCGGTTCCGCCTGGCTACAGCTACTGCAGTCACACCAATGGCAGCGGGCAATCTGCACCAGCAAGAAACGGCGAAACAACGGTAGAGTTCATGGGCCGCGCACCCGCACCCATATCCAATGAACAATCTCTGGGCGCAAAACTGTCGGTTTGCGCGTCCAGATCGCCTACCTCCAGCGCCGAGCTCTCCTCCCTGGCGAAGTCCACCAGGTCCTCCGTCCGGGTCGCGAGCAGGCTGCCACCTGGCAGGCACAGACACAGACACAGACACAGCGATGCGACACGCTCTGGGGCGGTCAGTGAATCGGCCTGGATTCCCTGGTCAAACCTCGTCTGACTAGGTGTCTTGCCTGGCGCCCCCAGCAGGATTCGAACCTGCGACACAGGGTTTAGGAAACCCTTGCTCTATCCCCTGAGCTATGGGGGCCGCGCCCGTCGGCGTACGAGCCGCCGTCCAG